>CAYRTW010000222.1:0-9746 GCA_964426935.1 uncultured Rickettsiales bacterium | reverse complement strand
GATTCCTCAGGCTTCCCCATCATTCCCGGCTCCTCCCTCCCCGGACTTCCCATGACCGCGCTTCTCCCTGAGTGGCTGGACCCTCCCTCCGGCGCCGCCGCCTTTCTGGACTCTTCCCGCTTCGAGGAGCAGGCCATCGCCTTGTCCGCAGCCCCTCAGAGCCTGGAGGAGGGCCCCCCAGAGATGCTCCTGCCCCCGTGGGAGGTGGAAGGCGTAGAGGAGCTCCTGGTGGGATTTTCGATTCTCCACCCTCTGGAGTCTCCTCCCGGGGGAGCTTCCTACGGGGCGGTGATTCGGGGGAAATGGCGGGCGGGAGAGGAAGCCCTATGGGGGTCCCTGAGCCAGGTGGCGGGGATGAATCGGAAGTGGCTGCGGGGAGGGTTCCTGGCCCTTCTCACCTGGGAGCGGTTCATGGAGGCGTTTACCGGCACGGCGCCCCTGCCGGAGGCGGAGAGGCGTTGGCGGGGGTTGAGAACCTTGGGGGAAGCCCTTCACGAACTCTTCGATGATCGACCCATCCATCTCGTGGAGGAGGCCAGGGGTGACTCCTTGCGCCTGGTTCAGTTGTTGAACGACTCCCTGCCTCCCTACTCTGACCAGGGATGCTTCCCCGAGGGCACCCTGACCTTTGCTGCCCGGGCCCAAAGGGCGGCAACCTGCCTGGAGGCCCGATCCCGGCTGAGGAGGGCCATGCCCCTTCCCGGCCTGTTTTCCTCCGCTTCCTTGACGATTTCTGCCGACATGGCTTTGGCCCGGGTCGCCATCGCTCAGGGGATGGTGGTGCTCCGGGAGGATCTGGATCGGGAGGTTGCGTCCGGGAAGCAGTTTGATCCCCTGGATTCTCGGTTGACAGAGTTGAGAAGGGCGGTGCTGGCTGCGGGGCAGAAACTCACCGGATTCGTTCGGGACGGTACATTGGGCACGTCACCTCGCCCCGATTGGACGGCGCGGCACCTGGATTTCTGTTGGCGAGAGGCTGCGGCGGGGCTTCCTCAACAAGCCCATCCGATTCGGGTTCTTCCCTCCCTTGGTTGAACGCCGCTCCCTGCCCTTTTCGTCTCTTCCTTTCTTTGCAGAATCGGGGCCCGAGTGACATATTATCGGCGGGCGCGGGCGTTGATCTCCCCGGCGCAAGGGGGGATTGAAAACCATGAATACCGACACCTCAGGCCTTCTCTCTACCGGCGATCTGGCCCGCCTTACCGGCAACACGGTGCGGACGGTTCGTTTCTATGAGGAGAAGGATCTCCTGGTTCCCTCTTCTCGCAGTCCGGGGGGGCATCGCCTCTACACCGCTGATCAGGTTCACCTCCTGGAATGGATCTCCGATCTGAGAGACGCGGGCATTCCCCTGGGCACCATTCAGAGGGTCATCCACCTTCGCCTTTCCACCACGGATCGCCATGCGGCCACCCTGGAAATCAAGAAGATTCTCGATCAGGAAGTCCATGAGCTGAGGAGTCGCCTGGAGGCCATTCAGCGGGTTCAGATCGAGCTGACGGCGGGGATTCAGTTGTTTGAGGTTTGTGCCTGCTGCGAGAGAGGAACGATGGAGGATGAGTGCGGGCGGTGCGAAGTCAGGGCGCAGGTCCTTCCGGCGCGAGCCCTGCAATTCCTCTGGTAGAGGGTTCGCCCCCTTATTTTCAGACTCATGCTTTTTTCAATTCAGTGGACTCGAAGGATCAGACTCCCCCGAGTTGTTCTCGTCGCTGTTCTCCTGTCCCTGTGGGGAGGGATGGGGCTGGCGGCGAGGGACGAAGGGGAGGAGGAGGGGAGCGACGGGACCCAGAGCCAGGACAGTGGCGAGGCCCTGGGCGAGCCTCCTCCCCCTGTGGAGGAGCCCATCCTTGAGCCGACAGCGGGAGAGCCGGGTGAGATCCTGGGGCGGAGCACCGCCGCTGTTCCCACCACGCCCCCCGGGGCCTTGCCGCCGGCGGAGTCCATGGCCCGGGGCACCGTGAACGCGGCGGGGGATCGGTTGGCGGCGGGGGATCGGGCCTCGGCCCGAAGAGCAGCGCTGGCCTCCCTCAAGAACGAGGGGGCTTCTGCCCTGGCCAAGGCCCGAGCCCGATACATTGCCGGTCGCATTCATCATGAAGAGGGTCAGGACTCCCAAGCCCTGGCGTTTCTGGACAAGGTGGTGGAGAGCCGCACCCCCCTGGCCGCGTATGCCGCCTGGGATGCGGCCTCCATCGACTTTTCAGCGCGTCGGTTTTCTTCCGCCATTCACCGCTGCACCCGCTACCTGGAGGAATGGAACGATCCCCCCTTCGCGGTGCAGTGTGGTCTGCTGATCGGGGACGCCTACGCCGAGTGGGGCAAGGCCGATGAGGCGGTGGCGGCCTTCCGAACCTTCCAAGAAAACCACCCAGGGGAGGACGAGGGGGAGCGCATCGCCCTCTCCATCGCCCGCGCCTTCGAGGTGGCAGGGAGAAATGCCAGGGCGGCTCGGGCCTATCAGAATCTGGTGGATGAACACGCCTACCACACCACCCGAGTTGCCGCCGAGGCGGGATTGAATCGCTTGAAGGAGAAGGGGGTGACTCCTCCCCCTCCTACCGACGCTGAATTGTTCGCCCGAGCCCGCACTGCCCGGAATTGCTGCTCCTGGAATGAAAGCCAGGAACTGTTTGATGGCCTCCTCAACCGGTACCAAGACCAGCCCCGCTCCGCCCTGGGCAAGCAGCTCATGGACGCCCGGCGGACCTTCTGGTGGCGCAACCGCCGCTTTCGCACCCTGGCTGAAGATGCCATTCAGCGGTTCCAGGGCGAGAGGGATCGCAAGGTGGCCTCCAAGGAACTTCGGTGGGTGGTGCGGGCCTACACCAAGTCCGGAGATTGGGAGGAGGCGATTCGGTGGGGCAAGGTGGCCCGCAGCAACTATCACGATCTTCCCGAGTGGGAAGCGGTGAACGAGTACCTGGCCCTTCTGGAGATCTCCGCCGGGCGCTACATCGATGCTCGAAGCTCCTGGTTGGCCTTCGGGGATGATGTCCCTGAAAAACGCAGTGATGCCAGATGGTTTGCCGCCTACTGCACCTACCGGGCCGGCGAACTTTCCAGGGCGGTTCAGGCCTTCACCGCTCTCATCGCCGAGGAGGCTTCATTGGCCACGGCCGCCCTCTACTTCCGGGGTCGGGCCTACGCCTTGCTGGGGCAGGTTTCCAACGCGGAGGGGGATTGGAACAGCGTGCTCCTCCGCTCCCCCGATGGGTACTACGGAGCCCTGGTCAAGAGCGCCCGGCGCCGGGAAAGTGGCGAAGTGAAGGCGGGGTTTGCCCGGGATGGACGATGGCCCAAAGTGGCGGTGGACGGGGTCTCCCTGACCCGCCCCGACGCTCCTCCTCGGCTGGGAGTGCCTGATCGGGAGGACACCGGGGTGGGATGCTGGCGAGGAAGCGCTTCTCCGCTCCCCCCTCGGCCCCAATCCTCCCGGTTTGACGCCGAGGGGAGGCCGGTGGGAGAGGGGGGCTCCCTGCTGGCCTCTCTATCCGGCCACTCGGCGTTGGGCTTCCTGGCCTTGACGGCTCCCGGTCCCTCCCTCGCCCGACCGGGCCAGAGTGCTCCGTCCCCCTCACCCGGTTCATCGGGGACCGCCCCTCCTCCCCTCACCACCGTGGCTTCTCGGGATCCCACTCGTCGGCCACCGGCCCCCTTTCCGGTGCCTGCCCTGGCCCGGGCCTCAGGGTTTCATGATGTGGAAGAAGGGAGGGCCCTCCTGGACGTTCTTTCCGATGAATACTGGGATGTGTGGCCCAAGATGCCCCTGGCCCGGGACCTGGCTGCGGCCGGCTTCCGCACCGAGGCCACCACCCTGGTGGCTTCCGTTCGCAACGAAGCTCGGGAACTGAACGGAAACGCATCCTTGAAAAGGGCGGCCAGGCGGGGACGCGGTGGGGGACCGGCCCGTCCCTGGGTCGCCCCTCCCAGTGGCAAGGCGGACCCTGAACCGCTGACCGGAGACAAGCGATGGGCTCGCATCTCCCGACTGGGATTCTCGTCTGCGGACTGGCGCAACCTGTCCGCCTATCTGGGGGACGCCAACGGGTTGGTCACGTCCTTGTCGGTCTCCAAGCTGGCGGGGATTCCCAGGGCTGACCCGGTGGCTGGAGCTGCCTGGCGCCTGGCCTACCCTCCGGCCCATGCCGCTGCGGTGTGGGAGCACTCGGAGGCGGAAGGGGTGGATCCCTTGTTGGTTCTGTCGTTGATGCGCCAGGAGAGCACCTACAACCAGAGGGCCCGCTCCCCGGTAGGGGCATTGGGCCTTCTTCAGGTGATGCCCACAACCGGAGCCCGCATCGCCTCTCTGACCCACTTCACTCCTTTTGACCGGGATCGTCTGTGGGAGCCCTCGGTGAATGTACGGTTTGGCATCTGGTACATCGGCCAGTTGCTGCGGCGTTTTGACGGGGCCTTTCCCTTGGCAGTGGCCTCCTACAACGGCGGTCCCCACAACATAGGTCGATGGCTGGGCAACAAGGTGGGGATGCCCATGGATGAGTTTGTCGAGGAAATCGCCTTTCCCGAGAGCCGCAATTACGTCAAGAAGGTGGTGGGGCACTACCAGATGTACGTTTCCATTTATGCCCCCCAGGCTTATGTCCAGCTCCCCGCGAACACGCCGCCGGATCGCCCAGAAGTAATTGATTTCTAAGGATTTTGTTGGAGCTTCTTCCCCGAATGACCTCTCTTTTTTCCCCCAACGCCCGGTGGTGGGCGGTCGCCCTCTTTCTGGGAGGCGGATCCGTCACCGCCCTGGCGGCCTCCCGCAGCGCCTCTTCTCCCCCCTCGTCTCCTCCCGGCGGAGCCCTGGCCCCCCTGTTCCCCTCCTCCCTGGGACCGGTCCCTGAACAGACGCCTCCCCGAGGCCTGGCCACCCTCTCCGCCCAGGAATGCAACGCCTGTCACGGGGAGGTCCATGACCAATGGGCTCGCTCCGGTCATTCACAAGCGTGGAAGGATCCTGTCTGGCGGGAGGCCATGGAGAAGGCATCCAATCCGGTTCAGTGCCTGCATTGCCATACTCCTTTGGTGAATCAGCAGCGTCAGCTCATCGTGAGCTACGACGGCGGTGATCCCAATCGGCCCCGCCTCGCTCCCAATTCCCGCTTTGACCCCACCCTCCAGGCGGAAGGGGTGACCTGCTCGGTCTGTCATGTAAGGGATGGAGTGGTGTACGGAACGCGCCGGGTAGATTCCGCTCAATCGCCCCACCCGGTGGAGGTCCACCCTGAGCTTCAGAAGGGCAAGGTGTGTGCTTCTTGCCATCAGCTCTCCTGGCCGGGCACTGAGGGGGACCCCTACTACGACACCGTGGGGGAGTGGCAGGACTCGGCCTACGCTCGTGCCGGTGTGGGTTGCACCGATTGCCACATGCCCTACGTGGCGGGAGTGCTGTCAGGGACGCGCTTTGCAGGCATCGCCTCCCACGACATCCGGGGAGGGAGTGACGATGCCATGCTGGTGAGGGCCCTCACCCTCACCCTTCAAACCGACCGGGTAGACTATGGGAGGGGAGATCCCCTGAAGGTGACGGCGGAGATCCGCAACACCGGCGCCGGCCATGCCGTACCCACCACCGATCCTTTTCACCAGGTGGAGCTGCGGCTGCGGGTGATGGAGGGAAGCGAGGTCCGCCAGGAGAAGCGCTTCACCTTCACCCGCACCATGTCCTCCACGCCCCCCTATCGTGAAACCTCGGACACCCGTCTTCAGGCAGGCGAGTTGCGGACCCTGGAGTGGCAGACCACCCTTCCTGCCTCCCCGGGTGGCGGGGGAGCGTTACGACTGGTGGCGGAGGGGATTTACCGCACCGTCCCTGAAGAGGTCGCCACCCGTCATGGCAAGGAGCCTGGGCAGTACCAGAGAGTCTTCTTGAAACAGGAGACCGATCTGTTCATTCATTGAGAGAGGGGGTCGTCACTGTCCCAGGATGTGAAACTCCACCCGGCGGTTGATCACCCTGCCATCGGGGCTGTCCTCGGCGATGGGGCGAGTCTCCCCGTAGCCGATGGCGGTGAGGCGGTTTTCCCCCAGTCCCTGGGAAATGAGGTAGCTCATCACCGATTCCGCCCGACGCTGAGACAGATCCAGGTTATGGGCGTCGTCCCCATCGGCGGAGGCGTGTCCTTGGATCTCCACGCGAATGTCTTTGTATTTATTGAGGATCTCTGCTGCCTCATTGAGAAGGGGTAGGGACTCGGGTTTCAACTCATCGCTGTCCAGCTTGAAGTTGATGCCCCGAATGATCCCCACAAATTTGGTCAGATCCTGGGGAATCTCATCGGGACAGCCATCCAGATCCTGGTAACCGTTGGGGGTTTCCGGATCGTTGGGGCAGGTATCTTCCTTGTCGAGGAGGCCGTCCCGGTCGTTGTCGGGTTCGGGGCAGCCATCCACGTCTTCAAAGCCATCGTCGTCCTCGGGCTTGAGGGGGCACTTGTCCACTTCGTCGCGCAGGCCGTCTCCGTCGTTGTCTCCATCGGGGCAGCCATCAGAATCCGATTGACCATCCTTGTCCTCGGGCTGATCAGGACAGCGATCTTCCTTGTCGGGGATGCCATCCTGATCGTTGTCCTTTTCCGGGCAGCCATCTCGATCCTCAAACCCATCCATGTCCTCGGGTTGCCCGGGGCAGCGATCCTCCTCGTCGAGGAGGCCATCCCGGTCGTTGTCCTCATCGGGGCAACCGTCCGCATCGTCAAAGCCGTCCAGGTCTTCGGCCACGTCCCGACAATCGTCCTCAGGATCGGTGATGCCGTCTTCATCGTTGTCCCACTCCGGGCACCCATCCTCATCTTGCCAGTCGTCCCGGTCCTCGGGGTCGTCCCGGCAGGCGTCCTGGCGGTCGATGATTCCGTCCTCATCCCGATCATCGGGGGGGCCCCCCACCACGCCGAAGAGGCCAATCGTGAACTCCAAGTTGTCGAAGCGGTCCCGGTAGGCCTCACTCCCGTCGGAGTTGGTGAACACCTCCCCCGGTCCCACGCTCATGAGGTAGCGGGCGTTCACGTCCAGCCCCATGCGGCTGATGAACAGGATGCGAGTCCCCAGGGCGACATCGAACTCAAAATCGGTGTCGGGATTCTTGGGCTGGGGCAGGACCCCCTCGATATCCTCCACCTTGAGTCCCGATGCCGAAGCCCGGTCGGTGATCAGGAAGTACTTGAAGCCGGCACCGAGTTGGAAATATGGCACCACCGGCCAGCGCACCAGGTGAATGGTCAGATCCAGACGAGGGTTCAGGACGTGGGTGAGCTTGCCGTCCTGTCCATCCGCCAGTTGAACGTGGGTGGCGGTCTGTACATAGCCCACCGCCCCCTCCAACCCAACGAATTCATTGATGTTTACCCCCACCTTGGCGCCAATCACCCCGTTATTCTGAAAGTTTTCCTCCACCTGCAAGAAGAGGTGGTATCCCCCGTACACTTCCAACAAGACGCTGCGGGGTTTGATGCCGGGGATGACATAGGGGCGAGGTTTTTCCGAGGCGTCGGCATCGGTTCCTCCCAGCGCCAGGGCGAACAACAGGGCGAGGGCACAGGGAAGACGCAAGGGGACTCCTCCTCAACGGGCGGTGACCGACCCAGGGTAGGCCGACCCATCCCCCAAGGCAACGGAGCTGTTGCATCCCTCCCCAGGGGTGGTACACCACCGCCATGCCCCGTCGCACTTCTCCCCTGCCTGCCTTGCTCCTTCTTCCCTGTCTGTCTTCCTGCCGAGAAGACGCGGTCTACCTTGGCTTTGAACAGGTGATCGACGGCTCCTTTGATCAGTGGCCCGATCAGCTTCCTGAGGATGCGGAAGGGGAGGTGTGGACTCCCGTGCGGGGAGGGGCCTTCACCCGCAAATCGGTGTCGATTCAACCCTATCTGAGCGTGGATGCAGGGGTGGCCACCGATTCAGGAGGGGCCCGCACCCGCATCCCCACCGTTCCGGGGGCCTCCTACCAACTTGAACTGACCTGGAAGGGAGGGCCGGGAGAGGTGCAACTGGTGGCGGCGGGGGAAGAGGCCGATCCGGAGGTGCGTTCCCTGGCCCGCGCTGGAGACTGGACCCATTTTTCAGCCGCCTACATCGCTCCCTCGCAAGGGGTCTCCCTGCGGCTGATGGACAAGGCGGGGGGAGATCGCCTGGATGTGGACGACCTCAGCCTGAGACTCCTGCCCCCCGTAGAGGGAACGGTCCAAGGGGAGCCATCGGTGCAGTTCGTGTTCGTGGTTCACATCGAGCCCGAAGTGGATAGCGAAGACGAGTACCAAGCCTGGTGGTCGGATCTGGACTGGCTCAAGGGAGAATGCGAGTCCCGGGGGATTCCCATGACGGTGCTTTCCAATGGCAAGTTCATGGAGTGGACCGCCGATGCAGGGGATGAGGGAAAGGTGCAGGCCCTTCTTTCCGCCGGCCATGAAGTGGGGACTCACGCCCACGCAGTCCATAAGAACGAGGAGGGAGACTGGGTGGCCATGGACACCTATGTACCTGAAATTGCTGAAGACCAATGGAGTGACGCCAGGGCCGCCGTGGACGCCCTGGTGGGAGAGGAGAACAACCGAACGGTGGCCATCTACGCCGCTGCCGAATTCATGCCCGGCCTGATGAAGGAGTTCGGGTTTACCTTGGATCTGTCCTCGGTGGTGACCCAGGAGCAGGGGGGAACCACTCGGGAAGTGGCTGCCTGGCAGTGGCTGGGGCATCACCCCCACCATCCCTTCCGCCCTGCCGACTCCCTGGTAGCCGGAGAGGGTCTGCTGGCCGAGGCCTCCGCCCCCTACGTTTCCATGCTCCACATGGCCCAGATCGGCTATCCGGAAAGCCACGGGATTCCCTGCGAGCCCGCCGACTATCAACGACAGCTCGCCTACCTTTTGGAGAGGCGCCAATCCAAGGCCGACCTTTTTGAGGAACCGGGGGAGGATCTGCCTTGGGTCTTCGGGCTGCTGACCCATGTGGGAGTGTTTGGGGACGGGGTGGATACCGATCTCTTGGAGTTTCTGGACTGGTTGGAGGCAGAGCACCTGAACCCGGGGACAGGGGGGGAGGCCGACGTAGAGGCAGTCACCGCCCAGACGATGCTGGCGAGTTTTCATGCCTGGGAGTTGGAGCATCCTGGGGAGACTCCCTTTTCCTTTGTGCTACCCCAGGATGACCCCTGACCCGGCGCGACTCTGCGTAGAATGCCCCCTCGTTTCTCCTCCGGGAGCTTTGCCAAGGAAATGCCCATGGACCGCCTCCGCGTCCGCGATCTGATGTCCACCGACCTCATCACCCTCTCCGCCGACGAGACCATGGACCTGGCTGAGGAGGTGATGAACCTGGGTCGCATTCGCCACCTTCCCGTCACCACCGGGGGAAGGCTGGTGGGGTTGGTCACTCACCGGGACCTGCTGAGGGCCAGTGTTTCCGCCCTGGCGGGGTTTTCTGAGGAACAGCGAACCGATGTTCTTCGCCAGATCCGCTCCAGGGACATCATGAACCGGGAGGTGGAAACGGTGGCCCCCGACTGTCTGCTGGTGGATGCCGCCCGCCTGCTCGGGAAGCTCAGCCGCGCCCAGGCTGCCGACGTGCTGGAGGAGATGGCCCCCGACGATGCCGCCGATGTTGTCGGGCGGCTCCCGGCCGCCGAGGCAGCAGCGATCCTTAACGAGATGACGGCGGGCGAGGCGCAGGACGTGCGCCATCTGCTCTCATTCCCGCCGGACAGCGCCGCCGGCATCATGACACCGGAGGCTGTGGCGATCTCGCCG
>CAYRTW010000221.1:0-9795 GCA_964426935.1 uncultured Rickettsiales bacterium | reverse complement strand
AAAACACCCAATTGAGCTGGAGTCGCCTACGCTCCTTTATGCAAACTACATCTCCTCGGGGTTAATCGTGGGGCCCCACCCCGGGCTGGGGGGGTGGGCCGACTCCCCTGGCCCTTTTGCACCTTTCCAGCACGGAATCATGCGCCGCATCGTCCAGCCCCCCGCATCTCCCCCCTTCCCCTTGGGCCGGTATCTGCAAGCCCTCGTCGGTCACGTCTACGGCACCCAGGATCCCGACCCTGCCCTTCGAGGCGCCATCGACGCCCTGGAGGTGTCATCGGCAGAGAGGGAGGCCATTCGCCTGTCAGCGGATGAGGTGAGTGGGGTGTGCGGTCCTACCACGACCGACGCTGGGGACCCCGCTGCTCGCACTCCTCACGGAGCGACGGCAGTGGGCTTGGGTCTGTGTGCCCAAACCCTTCATCTGCTGGCGTGGTGGGCTCCCATGCTGACCTTGGGAAAGGCGGGGAGCTCCCGGGCCCATGTTCCCGATTTCCGGGCGGCAGTGGAGACCATGAACCGCTGGCAGGGAGCCCTTCAGGCCCATTCAGGTCAGGCCGCTGAGGCCGTTCGCAAGAGGCTGGCCTTTCTGGAGGGAGAAGTGAGTCAGGCCATGCCTGAGGGGGGAGTTGCCAGTTCAGGGCCGGTGTCTCAGCCCATCTATGCTCCCGGCTCCCGCAGTCATGAGACGGTGAAGAGCACGTCCAGCACGTCGTTCTCCACTCCCGCCCCCCAGGCGGAGGAGGTGGAGCGCCAAAGGACAGTCAAGAGGCGTTCGACCCTGGTGGCCGTGCTGAGCCTGGTGGTGGTGGCCTCGGTCGTAGCGGTGGTGATGGTCGGTCCCCGGGGCGTGTCCCCTCGTCCTGACAGCTACTACCAGAAGATGGCTCCGGTGGTGCGAATCGAAAGGGGAGCGGAATCGGCGCGGGTGGAGCTTTCCGCCGACTACAAGTCCATGGATGACACTGAGCTGCGGTCTCAGCTTTTCAGCTTCATTGCCTCCCTCAACGAGGAGAGGCTCGCCTTCCCCAAGGTGGAATTTGTCTACGGCGGGGAGACGGTGGGCCGATGGGATCCCCAGCAGGGACCTCCTCTGGACCTCCAGATCTTCAAGAAATAGGGTCCGGACTCAGGAGTGGGGAAACAGCCTTCCCCCCTCGTGGTGAAGGAGCCATGCCTTGCGCTCAACCCCCCACAGATACCCGGTCAACTCTCCTTTTCTCCCCCGCACCCGGTGGCAGGGAATCCACAGGGAAACAGGGTTGGCTCCCACCGCCCCACCCGCTGCTCGGGCATGTTCGGGTCCTCCTCCCAACCTCCTGGCCAACTCTCCATAGGAAAGAGAGGCTCCTGGCGGGATTCGCACCAATTCCTCCCACACCCGACTCTGGTGGGCGGTGCCGGAAACGTTCAGGCTGACCTGGGGCAGGTGGTTGAATTCCTTCCGAAAATAAACCTCCAGCCAGGCGATGGCCCCCTCCAAGACCGCCGTCGCTTCCGGGGAAGGAAGGCCTTGCGACGGTCCCACCCGGGAGGTCCACCAGGCTTCTCCCGTCGAGTCTTCCACCCATCCCGCTGCCGCCAGCCCTTGGGGAGTGGCTCCCAGGCGCAGGGGCCCGAGGGGAGTGGAGACGGTGTGGGTGACCATCGGGGCAGGAGGAGTCTTCATGGGGTTTCCACAGGCAAGGGTTCGTTCCCGACGGGCGCGTTTGCCCATCGGCGATGCAGCCATAGCCATTGGGAGGGATGGGCTCGCACCCAGGTTTCCACTCGGGCGTTCATCTCCCGGGCCAGAAAAGCCACTTTGTCCCTTCCCGGGCCAGCCGGGGGGAAGGGCAGGGGGCCCTCGACCTGCACCCGGTGCTCACCGTTTTCCTGGCGAATGGCGACGCAGGAGAACACGGTGGCTCCGGTGCGGATGGCCAGCAGGGCGGGGGCGGTGGGGAGGAGGGCCGGCTGCCCCAGGAAGGTTCCCGGAAGGCCCTGGCGAGGGGGAGGACGCTGATCCACCATCATGCCCACCACCCGGCCTTGGCGAAGGGATTCCCGAGCGGCCTGCCACACGGCACCTTGAGAGGTCACCTGAGCCCCGGCGCGAGCCCTCAGCCATGCGATCCACACTCGGGCGAAACGGTTTCGGGGAGGAGTCACCACCAGGGTCAAGGGGATCCCCACCTGTCGGGCTGAGGCAGAAAGAATCTCCCAGTTTCCCAGGTGGGCAGAGATGATGATGGCGCCACAACCTCGCTGAATAGAGTCCTGGACGGGCTCCCACCCGGTAACGTCCAGACTCCCTCTTCCGCTTCTCCTCATCGGTAGAGCCACCGTCAGCCACTCCAACAGGTTCAGGGCCAGGTGACTCCCCATGGCCAGGCACAAGCGATTCGCCTGGGCGGCGTCTTTGGCCAGTCCGGTGCGGAGGAGATTTTCCCGGGCCACCGGGAGGCGAATGGGAAGGAGGTGGAACCACAGGCGCGCCAGGAAAGAGGCGAACAGAGGGGCGATGCTCATGGGAGCCGGGTTTTCAGGGACTCTTCCCCTCGGAAGAACGCCAGTTGGATGCCCACCACGAACAGGGGAAAGGGGGGTGAAAAGCCGCTGGGAAGGCGCAGAGCATCCTTTTCGCTGGTGAGCACCAGGTCGGCGTCCCAGCGGCGGAACCATTTTTCTGCCTCGCTGAGGTCGGCGGGGGTGAAGCGGTGGTGATCAGGGCGGGACACCTGGTGCACAAAGTCCACCCCCAGAAGTCGATCGGCCAGCCAGGCAAAGGAGGGGGGATCACCCAGCCCGGTCAGGGCCACGGCCCTCTGGCCGATCTGGGAGCGGATGGGGACCGCCTCGCCATCGGGCCAACGGCGCAGGGTGACCGGCTCCCGGGACACCATGGACCAGGGGAGGCGGGTGTCCAGGAAGTTTCGCATCTGGTAGACGCGAGGGAGGGGAATGGGGGAGGGATCGTCGGCCACCCACACCAGATGGTGGGCCCGGGACAGGGAGGAGGGGTCCTCCCGCAGGGGACCCGGGCGGAGGCGCAAGCGATCCGGCTCCAAGGAGACGGGTAGCATCACGATATCAAAATCACGATGAATTTCAGCATGTTGGAATCCATCATCCAGAATGGCGCAGTCCACTCCTGGGCAGGCCTCCGCCACTCGGGTGAAGCTCTCTTTCCGATCGGCCCCCACTCCGATGGGAATGCCAGGCAGCCGAGAGGCCAGGAGACAGGCTTCGTCTCCCATCTCCTCCGACCACCCCCAGGCCGGGCGGCTCTCCCCCGACTCCACTTCGACCACCAGCCGGTTCCAACTCCCTCCCTCCTCCCCTTTTCCTTGCAGCACACGGGATGCGTGGAGGCCCCCCCCATACCCACGAAGGAGGATCGAGGGATGTCGGCCTTGAGCCTGAAGGGCCTCCGCCAACCACATGGCCATGGGGGTCTTGCCCGCTCCCCCGAAGTGGAGGTTTCCCACCGACACCACCGGTACCGGCAAGGAGAGGGCCCGGCTGCGGCGACGCTGTCCATCCACCGCCGTGCCCCATCGAAAGGGGGTGGTGAGGGTGTATTTCCAGTCCATGCCGGGGTTCACCGAAACAGTCCGGCTTCGGTGAGGGTAGACGCAGTGCGGGCCCTGCCATCCAGGGATTTCCCCACTTCCTGGGCCAGCAGGCTCCCTGGGGAACCCCTCTCCCACTGGCGCAAGAGGGCGCCGACCAGGTCCTCTTCCCGGGAAACTTCCACCGCCAGTTCGGCCGTCGCCAGGGTCCGAGCGGCGTCCTCCTGACCGGCGATGAAGGGACCATGCACCAGACGAATCCCCGCCAGGGCCGGCTCCATCAGATCGTGACTTCCTCGATGAAATCCTCCACCCACATACGCCAGGGAGCCCTCGGAATAGGCGGAGCGCAGCCATCCAAGGGTATCCAGCACCAGGACTCCTCCTTGGGGAAGCCTCTGTCCCATCGCCTTCGATAGGAGTACAGATCCAGAAAGCATAGGAAAATCAATAGGATGTCGAGGGGCCATCACCAGGCGAAGGGAAGGAATGGATTTTCGCAGCTCCTCCGCCGCCCGAAGAACCCCATCCACCTCCCGGGGGTGAATGGAGCCGGCAACCAGGGCGGGGTGCCCTCCCAGAAGATGGCGGAGTTTCTGCCTTCTCTCGTCGGAGGGAGGGGGCGGCGACGGCAGCTTGAGTCGTCCCGTCACCCGAAGCCGCTCGGGAATCACTCCCAGGGAGGCAAACCGCAGGGAGTCCCCCGGAGTCGCCACCGCGAACACCCTCACCCCCGACCACAGGCGAGAGGCCAGGGAACCCAGCCAGGCCCACCGCCGGGCGGAACGGGGGGACAGACGGGCCCCCGCCACCGCCACCGGAACGGCCCTGCGGTTGCAGGCAGCGAGGAGCTGAGGCCACAGCTCCGATTCCATCAGCACCAGGCAACGGGGAGAGGTGTGGGACAGGAATCGCTCCAGGGAGGGGGGGTCCTCCAGAGGGAGCGGCGCCCTGAACTCGCCGACTCCATCCTGGACCGCCCTCTCCATGCCTTCAGGAGTGGAGGTGGTGAGGAGGACCGGCACGCCGGGGAGAAAGGGGATGAGGCCCCGGGCGGCCTCCACCTCCCCGACGGAAGCGGCGTGGATCCAGATGGGACGCAACCCGTCCGGAAGGGAAGGGAGGGAGGGACGTCGCCTCCAGGCCACCACGGTTCGCACCCGGGTCGACACCCCACAGGCCAGGGGCAGGCCAACCGCCACCAGCACGGACCACAGCCACAACAGGCTCCAGGGAGGAAGGGGAGAAGAGGATGGCTTCGCTGTCACGGCGGGGGATTCTGCGCCCTCTGGGATGGGGAATCAAAGGGGGAGCCGCCCCCCCAACTGGGGCTTCCGCACCTGTGGGGGAAGGGTTGAACCGTCCAGCCCTGTGATAAGGTTCCCCATCGGGAACTCACCGGGGGATTCGGCACATGAAAAAACCTGTCTCTGTTGAACTGAAAGTCACCGCCGCGCCAGACCAGGGAGAGAGGGTGTTGGAATGGGCGCAGGGCGGTGATGCTCACCCGGCGATCCGTCAGGTGGTGTTCTTCGACACCATCAACACCGCTCTGTTCTCCGCTGGAGTCATCCTGAGGGCCCGCCAGGTGCACGATGGGCCTGACGATTCAACGGTGAAGTGCCGAGGTCTGGACCTCGACCGGCTCCCTGATCTGGGGGAGGACGAGGGGGAGTACAAGGTCGAAGAGGATCGGGTGGATGCCCAGAGCGTGGTCTCCGCATCCTTGACGTTGGAACTGAAGAACACGGCTGTTGGCGAGGTCCTGGCGGGTCGAAAGGGGATTTCTCGACTCTATTCCGACGCTCAAGAGCGGATTTTTCGGGCTGTAGCTCCGAAGGACGCGGATTTTGAGTCCCTGCGGCGGACCATCGGACCCATCCAAACCGAGGTCTGGAAGTTTCGGGAGGAGGACTGGGACGAGCGCATCACCGTGGAACGTTGGGCCCTGCCCGGTGAGGAGGTCATTGAAATCTCCACCCGGGTCGCCAGGAATGGCGGGGACGCCTCCTGGGAGAGGTTCATGGACTTTCTCGCCCGGCGATCCATCACCCCCCAGGCCGGAGGAGACACCAAGACCATGCGTGCGTTTGATTTGTTCCCTTCTCGCTCCTGATTGCCCTGTGGGTTCGCCCCAGAATGGCAGGCTCGATACAATCCAACCTCCCCGCCGGTGGACCCAACGTGCATTCTTCGCCTCCCTCCTCTCCCGCGATTCCCCGCCCTGCTTCCACCGTCCTTCTCCTCCGTGCCGGCGACCGAGGCGGGGTGGAAGTGCTCATGGTGCAGCGCAGCCTGACGGCTTCCTTCATGCCGGGAGCCTATGTGTTCCCTGGAGGGGGAGTGGATTCGGGCGACGCCAGCGCCTCCCTCCTCGCCCGCTGCCGGGGAATGGGTGCGGAGGAGGCGGCGGCGAGGCTGGGGGGAGCCATGGAGCCCCGGGCTGCCCTGGCCCATCTGGTGGCAGGGGCTCGGGAGACCTTTGAAGAAGCGGGAATCCTGCTGGCGGAAGACGGGGAGGGCCGGGCGGTGCAGCCCTCCTTGGAGGTCACTGCCGGAATGAGGGCATCGTTGCGGGCCGGTGTGAGGGGAGGGGGTGATGATCTGGCCGGTTGGCTGGCGAGGCAGGGGCTGTTCCTCTCCCTGAATCGGTTGGAGATGCTGTCCCGGTGGGTCACGCCCGAGATTGAGTCCAGGAGGTTCGACACCGTGTTCCTGTTGGCCGGAGTCGACGGGTCCCTGGTCGCTCGTCATGATGAGGGGGAAACCACCGACAGCTTGTGGATCTCCCCCACCGAAGCAGTGGCCCGCTATCGGGAGGGGAGCCTGGTGTTGCCCCCTCCCACCCTGCGAAACCTGGAGGACATCGCTGGATTCTCCAGTCCTGAAAAGGTCATGGACTTTGCTCGAAACCGACCCCGGCGGGTCGTGAAGCCTCGTTTTGCCGAAGTCGACGGCGCTTGGGCTCTTCTCCTGCCTGGGGATCTCCTGAATCCCTCCGACGAGCCGGTGGAGGGGGCCACCCGCATTGTTTTGCATGAGGGAAGGTGGTGGAGTCGCTGAAGAAGAGGGGGAGGGCCAGAACGGCAACCGGCCACTCCGCTTGACGAAGTGGCCGGCACCGGGTTCGGCGGGGGTGGATGCTCACCCCATGACAATGAAGGTCCGAAATCGGGCCGGTGCAAGTCCTTTTTGCGGCAGGAGTCCATGCGGGCTTCGCCGTCATGACGAGGTGTGACGTGGCAGACAGCGGGTGGAAGAGATGGGAGGGGGGAGGCCCCTTCCTGGCCCGGTGGGCAGTAGGATCGGCGATGGTCTTGCACGGATACCCCAAGGTCCTTTCCCTCCAGACCTTCATCCAGAAGGTGGAGGGCCTGGACCTCCCGTTTCCCATGATTCTGGGTCCCTCGGCGGCGTTCTCCGAGTTCTTCGGGGGCCTCCTCCTGCTGGTGGGGCTGTTCACCCGGATCTCCGCCTTTCTGATAGCGGTCACCATGGGAGTCGCTGTTGTCTTTGTTCACCTGGAAAATGGCTACTGGAGCAGTGACAAGGGCTATGAATATCCCCTGACCTTGGGTCTGGTGGCCCTTTCCCTGGTGCTTTCCGGGGCAGGCCCCTGGTCCTTGGATCGCCGTTTTCGAGGAAAGTAGAAGAACTGGCATGGATTTCACCCTCTCCTGGTCGGAGACCCTGACCTCCTCCTCCTCTTCTCCTCTCCGAAGCCGGAAGAGGGTTGTGGCGCTTGCCCTGGGGGCGGCTGTCCTGCTTCTTCTGGTGGGGGCCTGGTGGGGAGGGGTGAAGGGAGAGGGCCCTGTCCCGGGGGCCCCGGTCTCTGCTTCATCCCATCTCCTTCCCTGGGACCGGTTTCTCAAACGCCATGTGGATTCCCGGGGTGACGTGGCCTATGCCTCGGCCTGCGCCGATCCGGATCTGGCTGCCACCCTCTCTGCCCTGGCTTCGGCGGATGGGGTGTCCACCTTGTCCCCCTCGGATCGTCTCGCCTTTCGCATCAACGCTTACAACGCCTACACCGTCTTTGCCATTTGCCGGAATCGCCCCCTTCGCAGCCTCAAGGACAAGCCCTGGGAATGGACCACCCGGAGAATCGCCGTGGGCCGGGCCTATACCACCCTGAATGACCTGGAAACCGCCGCCCGCAAGGATCCTCCACGGGACGCGCGGGTGCATTTCGCGGTGAACTGCGCCTCCGCTTCCTGCCCGGTGCTGCGGGGAGAGGCCTATCAGGGAACGTCTCTGGAGGCCCAACTGGCGGACCAGGAGCGGCGGTTTCTGGTGGATCGGTTCCGCAACCCGGGGCCCTCCCGGGATGGTTCACAGGTGAATCTTTCCTCCATCTTCAACTGGTATGCCGCCGATTTCGCGGTGATGTCGGTGGCCGGGCCTCCCTTCCCCAGACACCCCCCCGGTCAGGCCGTGGCCCTGCGCCTCCTCCACCGCTACGGGGATCCTGCCTTGAGGGCCCAACTGGAAAAGGGGACGTTTTCGGTGGTCTTTGTTGATTACGACTGGTCGCTGAACGAGGCGCGCACTCGCTGACCCGAAGCCACCACCCGGGCCGCCCTCTCTTCGGTGCTGCCCTCCGTCCCCCACTTCAGATTCATTCCGTCGGAGACGCCGTTTCCTCGCCACTCCATCCCCGGCGGAAACTCTTCGAGGAGGGGTTCTTCCCCATTTCCCACCAGGTGAGCTTGAGCCCGGGACAAGGAGCGCAGCAGGTCGGCGTGACCGTCGCCGCTCCCCGGGAAGGCCCCCGGCCCTGCTGCCGGCAGGCGCCCCGATGAAACCACGGTGGCCCGGTTCCAATTCACCGAGCCCTGGGGGAGAAGGCTCAGGGAGCGGTGGAAGAGGGCTTCATCCCGGGTGAACACCGAAGCCGACAGGGCTCTTGGGGAAGCGCAGCGTTTCAGGATCTCCTCGTCGCCGTCAGCGATTCCCACCTCCAGAATGGGGCCCACCAGATCCTCGACCAGCTCCCCCGAAGCGCCAGGGGGACTCTCCCCAGCCATGTAGATGAACGGGGCCACGAAGTTTCCCCGCCCGGGCTCGTGGGAGTCCTCTTCGCCCACCAGAATCGGTCGTCCTTGCTGACGAAGGGAGTGGGTGAAGGCCTGGCACCGCTCCTGGTCCCGGGGATTGGCCAGGGGGCCGAGGAAGAAGGAGTCGGGGGTCAGGGAAGGTTCCCGGGGGGCGGAGCGGAGGGAGAGGGTCGCTGCCTTGAGCCGGGAGAGGAAGGGAGAGGCCACATCCCGATGCACGACCACGCGAGCGGTTCCGTTGCATCGTTGTCCCGAGGAGAGAAAAGCGCCCAGGGTGACTTCCAGGACGGCCCGATCCAGGGGGGCATCGGCAAAGACCCCGGCGGTGGATCGGCAGGAGGTCCGTAACAGGAGGCGGGAGCGAGAGGAGGAGCTTTCCAGGGTCTCGGCAGTGGAAGGGCGGCAGCTCACCAACAGTTTGTGGACGCCGGGATGGTGAAGAAGGGCCTGGCCAATGGGGTGGCGGGGGCCCTGCACCAAGGCGAACACCCCGCGAGGAAGGCGAGTGCGGGAAAGAGCCTCGGCCACCAGTTGCCCGCAGCCGGGGGTCAGGGAGGAGGGTTTGAGGATCACGGCGTTCCCCGCCAACAGGCCCGCCAGCGCCTGCATCAGGGAGAGAAACACCGAGTGGGTGAAGGGGGCGAGGATGGCCAACACCCCCCAAGGCACCCGAGTGGAGGTGCCGATCACGCTGGGATTGCTCAGTCCTCCCAGGGCTTTGGGAGCCTCTCCCAGGAGGAAATCCATCTGTCGTATTGCGGCAGCGACCTCCGCCCGGGCCTCCCAGGGAGAGATGCCGGTCTCTGCAGTCAGCCGGGCGCTGATGGTCCCAGCCAACTCGTCCACAGCATCGGGAAGCGCTCTAAGAGTCCGAATGCGCTTGGAAATTGGAGTTTCGCGCCATTCCGGTTGCGCCTCAGTCCCAGCGGAGATCGCCTCCTCCACGCTGCCGGTAGAGGCGGGCCAGAACAGGGGGAATGCGGCGGTTCCAAAGGGATCGGGGGCGGGAAACCGAGTCGAGCGATCCGCAGGGGTGATGAAACTCCCCCGCAGGTAATCACCCCGACGCGCAAAGCCATGAACCAATGGGAACCCCCCGATGGTCGGCCCCGAAGCCGACTCGCAATGGCGGCGGAAAGTAGCAGAATCCTGGGGAACTGCAACGGGGGACACGGAGTTGTTGC
>CAYRTW010000220.1:0-9867 GCA_964426935.1 uncultured Rickettsiales bacterium | reverse complement strand
GGGTTCTAAGAACAGGGGTTCAGTAAAAGTCAAGCGCTATTTGATGCAATCGCCCCGGAAACTCAACGGGAAGGTACTGTTTTTGTTGATATTTTGGAGTATGGTGCCCGAAGACGTACCGGAGTCTGATTCATGGCCACCGCCGCCGACCTGACCCGCCTCGCCCTCGCCCTTCCTGGAACCACCGAGGCTCTCCACTTTGACCGAGTGGCCTTCCGAGGGGCTCGTATCTACGCCACCCTTGCCCCCGATGGGGAAACCGCCAACTTGATGCTCACCCGCGACGAGCAGGAGTCTGCCTGCCAGGAGTCTCCCCGGGCCTTTTCCCCCGTTCCGGGGGGTTGGGGAAAAAACGGGGCCACCACCGTCCTCCTCTCCGCCCTGAGTGTGGACGAGTTGGGGGAGGCCCTGGAGACCGCCTGGCAGCGAGCCCAGCCGAAAGCCGGAGCCAAGGCGCCCCGACGGGGGTAGGGACCCGTCTTCGAAGGCAGCTTCTCGGTCACTTTCCTGAAGTGGACGCCCCCGCGTGTCCCTCAGGCCGTTGGTTTCTGATACACCTGAGGGGCCACGGCGCGTTCAGGAGCCCCTCCCCATGGCCCTTCAGTTTCCCTGCTCTTCCTGCGGTGCGTCCGTCGAGTACGCCCCCGGCACCACCACCCTTCAGTGTCCCTTTTGCCAGGCTCCCCAGGCCATCCCTTTTGAGGCCGCTACCGCCGAGGAGATGGACCTGGAAAAAGCCCTCACCCAGCAGGAGGGCCACGATCAAACCATCGAAGTCCTGGCGGCGAAGTGCGGTACCTGCGGGGCGGAATCCACCCTTCCCCCCAACGTCACCGCCGACAAATGCCCCTTCTGCGGCAGCGCCGTGGTGCTGAGCGGCCAGAGCGTGAAGAGGCACCAGCCCCGGTCTCTCCTTCCCTTCAAGGTCACCACCAAGGAGGCAGGGGATTCCTTTCAGAAGTGGGTGAGGGGGTTGTGGTTCGCCCCCAATCGCCTCGTCAAGGATGCCAGCGCCGGGCTTCTCGCCGGGGTCTATCTTCCCTATTGGACGGTGGATGCCAGCACCGAGAGCCGTTACGCGGGAATGAGGGGGGACAACTATCAAGAGCATCAGACCTATACCACCACCGAGAACGGCCGCACCGTCCAGAAAACCCGGACCGTCACCAAGATCCGTTGGCGACCGGCAGCGGGAGTGGTCCGTCGGGCCTTTGACGACGTGCTGGTGCCGGCCACCACCTCCCTGTCCACCCCCAGGCTGGAGGCCCTGGAACCCTGGGACCTGCCGGCGTTGGTGGAATATGGGGAGGCGTTTCTGTCGGGGTTTCGGGTGGAAAGCTACGGGGTCGATCTGCGAGGGGGATACCAGAGAGCTTGCCAGCGCATGGAGAAAGTGATTCGTCACGATGTGGAGAGGGACATCGGGGGCGACCACCAGAAAATCCTGTCTCTCCATACCCGAAGATGGGGGGTCACCTACAAGCACATCCTCCTGCCGGTGTGGATCAGCTCCTACCGGTTCTCGGGGAAACTGTATCAATTCCTGGTGAACGGAAGGACGGGGGAGGTGCAGGGGGACCGGCCGTGGAGTTGGGTCAAGATCACCTTGGCGGTGGTGGCGGTGGTGGCGGCCATCGCCGCGTTCATCGTCTTCAATCAGAGAGGATGAAGGTGGGGATGCTGAAATCGGGCGCAGTGCTCGGGTGCCTTGGGGTCATTTCGATTCTTTCGGGTGGTTGCCAGGATCCTGGGGGGGATCAGGGACCATCGGATGATGACTCGGCCGTCTCCCGCAACGACGCCACCCCGGTCAGCCAGGTGGCCCCCGACACCTTGGCGGCGGGCGGGGCCTTCACTGCCGAGATCACCATGACCAACACCGGTACCACCTCCTGGTCCCTGGAGGAGGGGTACTACCTGGGCTCCCAGTCCCCCCAGGACAACGTGGTGTGGGGCACCAATCGGGGGTGGATGGATGCTGAACTGGTGGTCCCCCCCGGTCTGAGCTACACCTTCGCCCTGTCGTTGACCGCCCCCCTTGAGCCGGGGGTCTACACCTTTTCCTGGCAGATGTTGCAGGACGGGGTGGAGTGGTTTGGGACCGCCACCTCCCAGCAGGCCATCACCGTTTCTGGGGCGGCAGCGTCTCCGTGGGAAACCGCGAGCGAGGACGCCCTGCGCGCCTTCCGGGGCTCCATCGCCACCACCCTGGCTCCCATGCCCTGCGGCCCTCGCCCCGACGATCCCACCAACGTCGTGTTCACCGCCCAATACGACTCCCCCTGTTGGGAGGCGGAAGACCGAACCACCGCCCGTGAGGCCCATCACGCCCACGGCTACACCCATTGGGCCATGGGACCCATTGTCCAGAATGGTTATCACGACTGGTACCCCGACACCGATTGGCGCAGCGATCCCGATGGCTTCCTGGATCGGGTGGAGGAGCTTTGGAACGACGGATTCTACCCGGTCATCTTCCTGATGCCCGATACCGGTCTATGTGCGGATGGGTCCTCCATTGATCATTCCTGTGTGGAGAGTGAATTGGAGCCAATATACGCGGGAGCGCGCTTCCAATCTCTCGCCCGCATCGTGGTTCTGGCCTGGGAGCCTGACTACGTCGCTGCCGACTGGCAGTGGGGAGTGCAATGGATGGAGAGGGTGTTCCCAGCGGCGCTCCGGTACATCCATTTTCCCAGCGGCCACGGGGCTCCCGGAAGGGGCAGCGAGCTTGAACCCGACGGGCCCTACGAGAACGAGGCGGCCATGTGGGTTCCGGTGGCCCCTTCCATTCATGGTTTTCTGATGCAGGCGACTTGGACCTTTGGAGGGGAAACCGACAAGGATCGCACTCCTCTGGAGCAGTTTGAGTATGACCTGTGGGACATGGTGCGAAGGTTCCAGGAGGGGTATGCCGGCT
The DNA here is from genome assembly GCA_964426935.1 of uncultured Rickettsiales bacterium. Lineage (GTDB taxonomy): Bacteria > Myxococcota_A > UBA796 > UBA9615 > JAKLKC01 > CAYRTW01. The sequence continues at coordinate 6,947 of CAYRTW010000220.1, read as the reverse complement.
GGCCTGTCACCGGCGCGGGAGGGAGGGCGGTGGACGTGGTGGCCTTTGAATATGCCAGCTATTACTGCGCTTCCGACGGTTCCCAAGGCTCCCCCGAGGAGGTGGCCGCCCTGGCCATCGAGTGGGGGCAGGCGGCGTTGGGGGTCTCGGGGGTGGCCGGCTATGGGGATGGTGGACCATGAAGAAACGAAGGGTCCCTCTCGGTTTGTTGTGCATGGTGTGGGGCTGCGCTCCTCCTCCTGCCCCGGAGGGATTGGACGATTCGGTGACCTATGCCTTTCGGAACTTCTACGCCGAGGATGCGGTGTTTACCGCCGGCCTGACCGGGCTGGTGCGGTGGTATCACCAGGAGGGATATCTGCAGGTGGGGGAGAGGGCCACCACCGAGAACAGCGACGCCTTCACCGTCAGCGCCCTGACCGACGAAGACATTGCCGGCCTCCCCTTGGAGGAGTTGGAAGGAGGGAGAGACCTGACCCGGGCGGTGGGGGTGGTCTCCCTGGCGGAGATGAGCTGCGGTTGGAAGGACGCCGAAGCGCTGTTGGTGAGAACTGACCAGGCGGTGCTGTTTCCCGCCACCTGGGAGGGGTATGAGCGCACGTTTGATAGCGACCGTCAGGCCTTTGAGGAGGCGGTGACCCAGGAAGAGTTCGCTGCGGTGGAGGAGCCCCTGGATCGCTTCGCCGAGGGGTTCGACGAGGAGGCCCACGAGAGCTCCTTGCTCCTCACTGAAAACCAGGTGGACACCATCTCCTTGCTGGGCATCGACATCCCCGCCTATCGGATGATTCTGGACGTGCGCCACGGGATCTACGACATTGACGGCGTTCCCACCCCGGTGGTGGCCTTCCTGACCTTCACCCCCGACGCCGCCTACACCGAAGCAGGGGACACCGGCCTCAAGCAGACCTACTCCATTGAGCTGGATGTGGCCCTGGAGGGGGGAGGGACCCTGCGCCTGTTGGCGGCCTGGGCGGAACCGGTGTCTCCCTTGCTCCCCGCCGACAGCCCCCTGATCCTCAGCTATGCGGTCAACACCAGCCTGGATGCCTCTGAACGCATGAACGATATCTGCGAGGGTACCGAGGAGGTGCCGGGAGAGTTCGAGGGGGAGTGAAGAGGGGAGGGGCTCAGGGCACCGGGGTGTCGGTCGAAGAAGGGCCCTCCGCCGCGTTTCCCAGCAGGGCCGGCATGTTTCTCAGGGCATCCGCCACCGGCCAGGCCTCCAGGCGGTCTCCCAGGAAGAGCCGCTGGTCGCCCCCGTACAGCACAAAACCCTTCGCAGGGGGGAAATCCGACAAAAACATTCGCATTGCCCGAAAGTCGGCGTTTCTCAGGCGACGGGCGCGCTTGACCTCAAAGGCCAGGAGCCCCCGGGGACCATAGGCCACGAAATCCACTTCATGACCCTGGGGAGTCCGCCAATAACTCAGCTCGTATTCCAATTTCAGGTTGGCGTTGGTGGCCCTCAGTTCCTGGTACACCAGGGTTTCCAAAGCGGCGCCATCGGTCTCCTCTTCCGAATCGAGGGGTCCCCGAGGGCGAATGGCTCGGAACACTCCTGCATCAAAGAAGTAGAATTTGGGGTGGAGGATCACCTTTCGCTGCGCCCGCCTCCGAAAAACGGGGAGGCGATGACCGAGGAGGAGATCCTCGACCAGGTCGAAATGGCTCTCCACGGTCTTGCGGGGGATCCCGCACTCGGTGGCCACGGCAGAGACATTCAGCACCGCCCCCTGGGAGAACGACGCAGCTTGAAGAAACCGGGCGAAGGCCCCCAGATTTCGCACCAGGGCCTCCTGGTGAACCTCTTCTCGCAGGTAGGTGCCCACATAGCTCTGAAGGTAATCGCCAGGATCCTCGGAGAGGCAGGCCAAAGGCAGGTGACCAAAGCGCAGAGAGTGTTCGATACGAAAAGAAGAGCCCAACTCGGCGGCGGTGAGGGGAGGCAGGGTCAGGGTCCGGGCGCGCCCCGCCAGCAGGTTTACCCCTCCCCGCCGCAATTTCCGAGCGCTGGATCCGGTCAGCACAAAGGTCCATCTGCGACTCTCCATGAGCCGGTGGACCTCATCGAGCAGAGCAGGGATCTTCTGGATCTCGTCCAGCAGGATGTGTCCGGTGAATCCTTCGGGAACCCGGCGGGCCAGATGCTCGGGATGAGCCGACAGCTCAGTGAAGGTACCGTGATCAAGAAGGTCCACTACGACGGCCTGGGGGAACTGGCTTCGGACCCAGGTGGACTTTCCCGTTCCCCGGGGACCGAACAGGAAGAAGGACACTGCGGTGGGAGCCTTCAGCATTCTGGCAAACATATCGCCATTATAATCAGATTTTTGGCGATAGCGGTGCCTGAATCAACATATCTTGATTCTCCCATCGCCCCATTGACTCATTGTCATGCCGCCTCGCCCCGGGTAGGATTCCTTCATGCCGGGGGGCAGGACTGCGGTCTATCTCCCCGTCCCTATCACTGGAAGGGGTTTCCGCCATGCGCTCATTCCTGTTCGGTTCCTTGCTGGCCGCAGTGGTCGCGGCCTTACCAGGCCTCGCCGCAGCCGACGAAACCTGCACCGAGATGCCCGGCAACGTGGCGGTGTTCTATGACACCCTGCCCTGGGGATACTCGGACGTCACCATCCTTCTCACCACCTACGGAATTCCCTGGAATCGCCTTCGCAGCGTGGACATGGGCACCGCCGACCTGTCGGTCTACGACAAGGTCATCCTCGTCGGTGAACAGAAGGCCCCCTTCTACTACCTCCTGGAGTCCAACATCGACTGGTTCAACGACTGGGTGGAGGGGGGCTGTTGCCGGGTCCTGGAGGTCCACATGGCCGACAACGAGGTCGGGGACGACTACTACTCCGGGTTGGCGGGGCTGGATATCCTCGACGGCGCCTATGATGATCTGAACGCCGATGAGCCGGATCATCGCTTCCTGAACGAGCCCCAGGTGGTGGCTCCCGATGACCTGGATGGGGTGAATTCGTCGGTTCACGCCACCATCACCGATGCTCCTTTGGGGTACACCACCGTTTCCAGCGAAGTGGTCACTGGCAACCCTGCTCTGATCGAGTACGGTCAGGGCTCGGGGTGGGTCATCGCGTCCACCATGACCTTGGAATATGCCCAGCACAACGGCTACCACAAGGTGCTGGAGAATCTGGTGACGGCGATGCGGCCGACCGCCGATGCCTGTGGACCGGAGGACGATGCCGACGGGGATGGCTACACCGAGGACGACAATGACTGCGACGACGGGAACGAGGCGGTCCACCCCGGCGCCGAAGAGGTGTGCGATGGCGTGGCGGACAACGACTGCGACGGAATCACCGATCCACTGGAGGAGGATGGGGATGGAGATGGGGTTTCCGGGTGTGAAGGCGACTGCGACGATGGGGACGGAGCCCGCTATCCGGGTGCCGAGGATCTCTGCGACGGCGTGGAAGACAACAACTGTGACGGGGCCATCGATCCCATGGAGGAGGACGGGGACGGGGACGGGGACTCTGGTTGCGATGGGGACTGTGATGACGGGGACGGAGCGGTCCACCTGGGTGCCGAGGACCAGTGCGACGGCGTCCTCGACAACAACTGCGATGGCCTGAGCGACCCCTCCGAGGACGACGGGGATGGGGATGATGTGTCGGACTGCGAAGGAGACTGTGACGATGGAGAGGCGGGGGTGTACCTCTCAGCGCCCGAGGTGTGCGACGGCATCGCCGACAACAGTTGCGATGGGGTTGCCGATCCCTTGGAGGTGGATGGGGACGGGGATGGAGCCTCGGAGTGCGGTGGGGACTGTGACGATGGGGATGGAGCGGTGAATCCAGATGCCGCTGACCAATGCGATGAGGTGTTGGACAACAACTGTGATGGAGCAACGGATCCGATGGAGGACGATGGGGACGGGGATGGATTCTCTGAATGCGACAGTGATTGCAATGATTCCTCAGGTTCTGTCCATCCGGATGCCGAGGATATCTGTGATGGCATTTCCGATAACAACTGTGACGAAAGCACCGATCTCCTGGAGAGCGATGGCGATGGCGATGGAGTGTCGGACTGTCAGGGAGATTGCGATGACCTCAACGGGGATCGTTTCCCGGGAAATCCCGAGGTCTGCAACGGTCTGGATGAGGACTGCGATGACAGCGCCGACGAGGACCTGACGGTGCATGACTGGTACATGGACGAGGATGGGGATGGTTCGGGAGGCAGTTTCCATCACTCCACCTGCGAGGGTCCGGCGGGGGAGGGGTACGCCTCTTCGGGAGGGGATTGTGACGATTCCAATTCAGCGATCAGTCCCACCTCTCCCGAGGTTTGTGACGGAGTCCCAGACAACAACTGCGACGGAACCGCCGACCCCAGCGAGTTGGATGGCGACGGGGATGGCGTCTCCTTCTGTGGTGGCGACTGCAACGAGATGGACCCGGATGTCTCTCCCGAGATGAATGAAATCTGCAACGGGGTGGACGATGACTGCAACGGGGGGGTGGACGATGGACTGGAGGAGGTGACCTGGTTTGGCGATTCCGACGGGGATGGATGGGGAGCCGATGGGGTCACCGAGGTGACCTGCGGAAATCAGCCCGATGGCTACGTTTCCGAAGGTGGAGATTGCAACGAAGAGGATCCTTCGATCCACCCAGGAGCCATCGAGAGCTGCACCGACGCTACCGATTACAACTGCGACGGCTCGGTGGGATATGCCGATGTGGACGAAGATGGATATGCCGCCTGCGTGGAGTGCGACGACAACCAGGCGGCGGTGAATCCCGGGGCTACCGAGGTCTGCGACGGGATCGACAACGACTGCGAAGGGGGAATTGATGAAGAAGGCGCTGTGGGGGGAGGAACCTGGTACGGAGACGGGGACGGGGATGGATACGGAAGTGACGCAGCCACCCAGGTCGCCTGCAACGCCCCGGACGGGTACGTGGCCGATGGAGGGGACTGCAACGATGGGGACCCTGCCTATCATCCCGGTGCCGAGGAAATCTGCACCGATCCTACTGATTACAACTGTGACGGGTCGGTGGCCTATGAGGATGGAGATGGGGATGGGGATCCGGCCTGCCTGGACTGCGACGACACCAATTCCAGCGCCAGTTCCACCGGAACCGAGGTGTGTGACGGTTCTGACAACGACTGCAACGGGACGGTGGATGGAGGAGATGCCACCGACGCCACCGAATGGTACGGCGATGGGGACGGCGATGGCTATGGAACCGGCAGCGCCCTGTTGGATTGCAGCCAGCCTGAGGGCACCTCGGAAAACGATGGGGACTGCGACGATTCCAATCCCGAAGTCAATCCAGAGGCCTCCGAGGTTTGCAACGGGGTGGACGACGATTGCGACGGCAGCGCCGGGGACGACGAGGGAGATACCGACGGGGATGCCCTCTTCGACTGCGAGGACGACTGCGGATTGGACCCCGACAACGACGCCGACCTCGACGGAGTGTGCGGGGACGAGGACAACTGCCCCGACGCCGCCAATGCCGACCAGGAGGATGCCGATTCCGATGGTCTGGGGGATGAGTGTGACAGCAGCTCGGGTCTCCCCGGCGACGACGATGACGATGATGACGACGAAGAGCCGGAGGGGTGCGGTGGGAGCTGCGATCAGGGAGATTCGGGAGGGGGAGCGGGGGGCCTGGCCCTGGGCCTGGGGATGATGGCGGGGATGCTGAGTCGCCGGAGTCGGCGGGTCATCGGGAGCTGACTGAGAGAGGCTGGCGGGACCTGGAGTGGCGGATGATTCGGCTGCATCGTCAGGGGTCGAACACCCTCCCAGCGTGAATGCAGAGGATCGCGGTCAATTTCCGTATTTGATTCCGTTTACCTTGGCCGACTTGAGCTTGTACACCGAGCCATCGGTGGCCTTGAGGATCACTGGCCCGAATCCGGGTTGGAGGACCAGGTCGGTCACCCCAGCGGCGGAGCAGGTGGTGGCACGGATGTCATCGTAAGTGGCCGCTTCCTCCCAGAGCTCCGTGACGCCATAGGAGGTGCCGGGCAGGTAGTCGGTGAGGGGATACCAGTCCTCTGAATCCCAGGAGTAGATGCCCCCGCCGTCGGTGGAGTAAATGCCCCCGCCGTCGGTGGAGTAGATGCCCCCGCCGTCGGTCTTGTACAGGTCGTCAAAGATGCCAGCGGCGTCGAGGCTTGCCGAAACCTCGTCCATGTCGTGAAAAATCACGCTGTAGACGGTGGCCCCCCGAAAGGTTCCCGCGTAGGTGGAGGCGGTATAACCGGTCTGGGTCTGGGCAAAGTCGGGGGCGCCGCAGCCCAGGTTGACCAGGCCATACAGCCAGGAGCGGGTGAGGGTCATGGTTCGATAGCCGTTGGAGAGGGTCCAGGTGTCCGATGAGCCCTGGGGAAACATCTCGGCGGCAGCGGCTGGCGCGGGCGTGGAGGCCGTGGCGGTGAGGGCAAGCAAGGCGGCAAGGGCGGGGCGAGGGGCGTGGAGGGAGAACATGATGGATTCCTCGTTCGCCGACGGGTAAGGGTGTCGGCTTGTCGGAATTCCCCATGAGCAGGAACCATGCCAGTGGGATTTGATAAATAAACATCATTTATATCAAGTAGATGGCTTTGGAGTTTGGATGGTGGTTTTTCTCCATGTCCTGGGGAGAGGGCATGGGAGAGGGGCTGTTGTCCTGGGGAGAGGGCATTTACTGGGGGGTATGCGTTCGGGTGGTCCCGGCTTTGTGGCCAGGCCCCCTCATTGAGCGCGTTTCAACTTTTTCATGAACACCGCCAAGGCTCAGAGACGCCAAGACGCCAGGGAAGTCAATCGCCTCTCCGACCTTCCTCTTGGCTGGATCCCCTGCGAGGATCACACCGAATGCGTAGCGAAGCGGGCGAACGACCGCAGCGCCGGAGCCGCAGCAGGGACAGACAGCGGAGGGACCCAAAGCCCTCTGTCAGGCCCGGCC
>CAYRTW010000219.1:0-9879 GCA_964426935.1 uncultured Rickettsiales bacterium | reverse complement strand
TCCGGCCGTGCAACAGCACTTTGCGTGAGACTCTCAGTAGGCCCCGATGCTCAAGTGGAGCGCCCAGAACGAGGTCCCCTCCTCCAGGGTCCCCCGCAGCCATTCCACGAAACGGGGCGGAGAGGCCCCCACGTCCACCGCCAGGGGACCGATGGGGGTGCGATACCGCAGGCCCAACCCAAGGGCCCAGGCGGGAGTGGCGTCGCCCCGTTCCAGACAGGATTCCTGGGAGTCCAGGCTGGCGGGATCCACCAGGGCGTCACAGTCCACTTCAGGGGTTCGGGTCAGTCGGGCGCTTCCAGCGTCGCCGAAGAAGACCAGTTCAAAGGTACGGCTGCGGGTCAGGGGGAAGTGCATCTCCAAAGAGAGGGCGTAGTAGACGTTGCCTCCCACCGGCACCCGCACCGCGCCTCCGCCAGCTCCGATGGCCACCAGGAGGCGATCCCGGGCCACGGTAGGGCCAACGGTCCCGGCGGGGAATCCCCGAATGGTGCTGCTTCCACCCAACCGGTATCGCCTCTCCAGAAGCACCTCTTCGGTGCCGAAGGTGGGGAAGACCACTCCCCCTTGAGCGGCGAGTTGAAGGTCGAAGGGGCGACCTTGGGCGGGGTTCCAGGTGGGGATCCACAGGGCCACCTTCCCCTGCACACCGAAGTAGTTCTCCTCGGACAACCCAGGCAGGGTCCCGTCGATCTGGAGGGAGGCCAGGATTCCTCGCCGGGGATTGAATCGGTCGTCCCGGCGATCCAGCAAGGCCTGGAGGGTCAGAATTCCCAGGCGCCGCAAGCTTCTGGGGGCAGTCTCCCCCGAAAGGATCCCCACTCCCGAGGCAGGTCGTTCAGGGTCTACAGCGTCGGGTGAGAGCCTCTCTCCTTCCTCTCCATCCGGATCCGGTACCAGGACCACGGCCGGGTCGGCAAAATCTGGGTAGCGCCACAGGAGGTCGAACTGCCCCAGCAGGCTGAAGTCAGGGGCGAGACGGGCGGTCGCTCCCCCTCCCAGGCCCCATCGCCTGAGCCCGTAGGTGGTCTCCTGGGTGCGCTCGTTGAGAAGCCCCTTGAGGCTGAACTGAAGGGGAAGGCGAGGAATCCATGGAAACTCATACGAGGTGGCCACCTTCCACTCCGGCACCGGAGTGGCCAGGGAGGAAGAGGAGCCCACCCGAGCGATCAAGGCCTCGAGATCGGGCCAGGAAATGCCAACCTGCCCCAGCAGCGTCCACCTCTGCCCCAACCCGAACAGGTTGGACACCCGCTGCTCCCCCAGGCGGCGAAGACCGTCTTCGGTGGAGGCCCCCCCTCCCAGTACCAGGCCGTATACCGGTCTTTCCTTCAACTCGACCAGGAGGTCCCGGACGCGCCCCTCCTCCACCAGGGAGCGAATGCGAACCAGGCTGAACAGGCTCAGACCCAGCAGATTTCGCTGGGCAACTTGAATCCGGTGTGGATCCAGAGGGGCCCCAGCCGGCAGGCCCAGGACCCCGCGCACCGTGCTCAGGCGGGTAAAGCGGTTGCCCTGGACCACCACCTGGCCGATGCGGGCGGCCTCCCCCGGAGAGAGAGACAGACGCAGGTTGATGATCTCTCCAGAGGCCCCCTCCTCCGGCTCAAGGCGCAACCGAGCGTCGGCATACCCTCGCTCCCAGAGCAGCTTGAGGACCTCGTTCTGGACGACTTGAACGGCGGCGGGATCGTAAAATCCCCCCTTGAGGGGCGCCACCTTCCCGGTCACCAGACTCTCGTCGATGGGCCAGATCCCTCCAGGGACGGGAGCCAGAATCACCTCTCCAACCCGGGCCCGAGGGCCTTCCTGAACGTGGAAGGCCAGGCGGAGCTTCTGGCGGCGGTGAAGATCCCCCGGCACCTCCTCCACCTTGTCGGGAGTCACCCTGGCGGTCAGGAATCCCTTGGAACGGTACTGGCTTTCCGTCAAGCGGGACGCGTCCTGGGCCGCTTCTTCGGTGTGAGAACCCCTCCCAAGCACGTCGGGAGAGGCCCCCTGGACGATCTGGGCCAACTCCCTGCGGGTGAAGAACTGGTTGCCGATGAAGGTGATGTCCCGCCCCGCCAGATGGGATCTCTGGCCTCGGGTCATGAGAAAAAGCAGGCGGCGCACCGCCCCCGGGGCCTCTTCCAGAGAGCCCTGCACCGTGGCCTTCCTCCATCCCCTGGACGCCAGCCACTGAGACAGGCGTCCCTCGGCGTCGGTGAGATATCCTTCGTTGATGCTGTATTCCTGCTGAAGGCCGATGACCCGGCGCAGAACAGTGGAGTCGGGACGAAAATCGGTGCCCTGGAAGCTCACTTCGATTCGGCTGTGGGCAATGGCATGGATACGGATGCGGACCTCGCGGCGAGCAGGGTCCCTCTCTACCTGAGGGGCCAGCACCCGAGCCTCCAGGTAGCCCAGGTCCCGGTAGACTCGACTGAGGTTGCGTACCTTCTCTTCTAGTTTGATTTCGGAAAATCGTTTTCCTGCAAGGCTTTCCAAGCCGGAGCGGCTTTTCAGCAGGGCGGCGGTCTTCTCCTCCATGCGAGCCAGGGCGGCAGGAACAAACTCCACTTGGGCGACTTGATAGGGAGGACCTGCTTTCACCTCGAAGGCCAAAGCCACGGTGGCTCCCTTCTGGAGATCGGTGCGACGGCAGGTCACCTGGGCCTCCAGGAATCCCTCCCGATTCAGGGCCACGGTGAGATCCCTCCCCATCACTTCTTCATCCCCTGGAGACAGGCGATCCCCTCGCCCCCGAGCCAGGGACGAGCGGAGGACGGCGTCGGAAGTGCCGAGAAGAGGGGAGTTGCCGCGAATGGTCAGAGAGGTGATGAGGGGTGCGGGAACGAGATGAAACACCACGTCCACCCGGGCTTCGTCCAGCCAGGCTTCGGCGAAGACCTCCTGGAAGATCCCCAGTTGGTAAAGAAGCTGAAGGGAGCGCCGCACTGCAGACGGGGAATAGGTGCCCTCGGGACCGGCCATGGACACCAGATCGACCAGTTCAGCGGTGTTCACCGTGGCTGGGGCCTCAAAGCGAATCTCCCCCACCGACGCCCCCGTGTAGGCGGTCACCAGGGCATCCCGAGATTCCTGGGCTTGAGTCCTTCCCGGATTCCATGCCAGGGCGAATGCCACCCACACCAGGAGGGGAAGACCGAAGCCCGTCGCCCAGGGGGTCTGGGGCGGAATGCTCATGGGGCCTCCACTTTGAGGCGGAAGTCCAGGCTTCCCTGTCCCGGCTGAAGGGGAAGGTCCTTGAACAGGTCACTGGACTCTCCGAAGGACCAGGTACCCACCAGGTAGAAGCCCCGCATCACCCGGAGATCCGCCCGCAGAGTCACCCCAGAAAGAGCATCCTTTCCCACCACCGTCAGTCCCACCTTTCCCTGGAGGCGATCCCGGACCAGTTCCTTGGAAAGGACAAGGCGAGTGGCGGAGGCCTGGCCGGTGGTGGAATACACCGGAACCACCTCGATCTGGTCGGGCAGGACGCTCTCCAGGCGGGGGTCCACGTTGCCCTTGTAGGCTCCTACCGCTGCCTCCCCGGCCGCTCCAAACAGGAGGGATGCCGCCTGGGATCCCAACGTAGACAAGGCCCCTTCCACCCCGGCGTCCTCCCCGAGAAGCTGGTTGCTGGTGACTCCGAACAAGAGAAGGGCGTTGATGTCCGCCTCTGAAAGGGAGGGATCGGAGCGGGCCAGGAAGGTGTAGCGGGCCAGCGTTCCCAGCATCTCATAGGTGATTTCGTAGTCCTGCTCAGGGGTCTCCACCCGGGTTTCCAGAGTCAGGTTGAACTGAGGGTTCAGGGCGAAGGGATCTTCAAAGCGGTAGGTTCCCCCGGTCAGGTCGAAGTCATGCCCCTTGAAGCGAATCTGCCCCTCCAGGGCGGCGCCTCCCCCTTCAACGCCGATGCGGTTGGTGTCGCCGATGATCCGCAGATCACCGCTGGCCCGGGCCGTGCCGAAGTTGTTGTTCATTCGGAACCCATCCTGGGTGTGGAGGCGAAGATCCAGCCGAAACAGGGGGGAGCGCTCCTCCTTGCGGGAGCTCACCTTGTCTTCATTGCGAAAAGCAAAGGCGCGGGTCTGCCAGTCGATGCTGTCCCTCAAGGTCATGTCAGAGACGTCGATATCTCCCCTCAACGTGAGGTGGGGAGCCGTTCCGGTGAACTGAAGGCGGGCATCTCCAGTGGCGATGGGAAGGAAGCTGGGATAGCGAACCGTGCATTGTCTACACTCCACGTCCAGGTCGTAGCGACGGGGGCGAAACCCGGCCAGTTCGATTTCGGCGCGGTTCACCCGAACTTCTCCCCCTCCCAGCCGGGCGCGGAAGGCCAGATCTTCGGAGACGGAGGGGGTTTCAGTGCCATTTCGCGCAAAGGTGAGGCGATTGTTTCGCAGGATCACCTTTGCCTCTTGAAGATCCAGGGAGTGGGGGAACCACCGGGTGCGAAGGGAGGCATCCTCCAAGGAGAACACCAGATCCAGGTTGGGACGGGAACGAGTGCCCCTGGCTCGGGCCTGAAGCCCGGCGGACCGGGCGTCACACCGCTCAAATGCAGTCGTGAACAGGTCCACCAGTCGCAGATCAAAGGTGCCGTCAACCTTGAACTCCAGGTCCTCTCCAGGACCCAGCCTTCCCTCCAGGGACAGACGATTGCCCAGATCGTCCACCAGGGGAAAGGAGTCCACCCGAAGTGCCCGCCCCTGGTAGCGCATCTGCACTGGAGTTGTGTTGCGGAGGGTGTTGTCGTGGTGGCGCAATCGGGTATCGGCCACGGTAATGGCGATGTCGTGGCTGGCGGGCAGGGTCATCTGACCAGCCCCCTCCACTCCCCCGGTCAGGGTCCAGGTGACCGGGGCTCCAGCCAGGGAGGAGGGAGGCAGGTAGTAGTGGAGGGGGAGGTCCTTCCAGCGCGCCTTGAGCCGGTAGGGGCGAGAGCCTCGCAGGTCGATCCAGGCATCCTCCAACGAGGCTTTCCCATCGGCGAGGCTGCCAGTGGACTTGAGAGCCCGGTCATCCAGGGTAAAGTGCAGGGCCGAAGCACCCACTCTCTGTCCCCGGAACGAAAGGTCGGGAAGGTCCACATCCACTTCGGCCCGAGGATGGCGAAGGGTGCCAAACAGCCTCATCCTCGCCCTTGCTCTTCCCGTCAGCGGCAGCTTCAGCCGGGAGATTCCATCCAAATCGGAGAGGCCAAGATCGTAGGTGAATCCCTGAAAATCCAAGGATCCGTGGGTGTCCAGAGTGCCCCGCACCTGAACGCCTCCTTCTTTCTTGCGGAACCCCCCCTCTTGAAGGGTGACCACGCCGTCGCGAGACTTCAGGTCCAAGGCGATTTCTGACCAGTTTTCCCCAGCAAAAACAGCATCTTGCACTCGGATTCTTCCTTCTCCCGAAAACGTGCGGAGCGCGCCCTCCATGTGCATCTCCCCTTCGGCCACTCCCCGAGCGGGGATTCGGGGCAGCACGATTCCCAGAAGGTCCCCGGCATCCGCACCGGCAAATCGGGTGGAGGCACGCAGGGTAGTCGGAGCCCCCTTCCTCCCAAAGAACACCTCCACATCCCCTTGGTAATCGGAGCTTCCCCGGTGGGCCCGGATCCCGGTGATGCGAAGGGGCTCCCGGTTATGCCAGGAGATGTCGGCTCGCGCCCCTCCCAGGTCGTAGTTCAAGAACTCCAGGCGAGAAAACGAGGCAGTGCCCCGGATGTCCAGATTCCGGGTAGGGCCAACGATCTGACCGTCCACCTGCCCCTCTCCGGCGAAGCGGAGACCCGCCACTCCCCCCAGATCCGCCCAGTCGAAGCGATGGCCGGCGATGCGGATGTCCAGCCCCAGGGGCTTCTTGAACAGGAAATCCACCGAGGTCTGAAGCTCGGAGCGCAGGGTGGTGACTCGGGCGTCGGGGAGAAGAAGGTGGTCTCGAAAGATCTGAACGGGGGTGCGAACCCGGGCTTCAGGGAGGGTGAGGATGATCCTTCGGAGACTGGGACGATGCCAGGGAGAAGAGGCCACCACCAGATCCCGGGTCAGGAGATCGGCCTGAAACTCCAGACGAAATGGGCCCTTGCGCTTCAGCTCCCCGCCACCCCGAATGTCACCGGAAATCCCCAGGGTCACCCATGAATTGAGGATGGTGTTGTTGGCCAGGACTTTTTCCAGGCGGACTTTTTCCAGATGAAGGCGGGCGTCCACCGGGAGGGTTCCGGTCAGACCGAGGCGAAGCTCTCCGGTGACCTTCCCCCCTCCATAGGCGGCGTCCAGGTCGGACACCACCACGCTGTCCTTCTCCAACCGGGCTCTCAGATCCACATCCCCCACCACCAGGCGACCCACCTTGGCTCCTCGAAGAGACACTTGAGCGGTGACCGTGGGGCTCCCCTCCCCTCCTTGAGCCTCCAGGCCCAAGCCCATCATCCCCTGTACCTTGGGGTCTTTGGGAAGAATGGCTCCCAATCGAGACAGGTCAAAGTCGGCGTGAGCAGAGAGCTGCCAGGCAAGAGCCTGGGGAGGCGAGGCAGAGCCCGAAGGCGGGGCCCCTACCCATCCATTCAAGCTCAAGGCCCCCAGGGTGGTTCCCAAGGAGGAGCGGTGCAGCAGCAGCCGGCCGTCGCGGATCTCCAGGTTGCCCGGCGCCAGAGAGAGGGTCTCCCGGTATCCCCCGCCGGCCAGGGTCAGGCTGCCCACGTTCAACTGTCCCTTTCCCTCCCGGGGAGAGACCAGGGACAGGCTGAGGCTCACTCCCCCTGCGTCGGCCAGAATGCCCTGAGGAGAGGCCTCGACGATAGCCACCGCCTCCACCACATCCAATCGCCGCAAAACGACCTTCACCAGGGGTCTGCCTCGGGGCCTGCTCAGATACGCCTGAAGCCCCTTCAGATCGGAGAGGGCTCCGTCCTCCATCCGCAGCCGAAGCTGGGGTCGTTCCACCCTCACTTCTTCCAGCACCAGATCTCGCTGCCAGGTCAGCCGACGAAGTCGAACCGAGAGGCCCTCCACCGCCACGATCTGCTGCCCCAGCCGGCTGGGATCCCGGCTGTGAATCTCCACACCGCTGGCCGAGATTTGAGTTCCAGCCAGATCAATGCCCAGGTGGGCGATGTGCAGATCATCCCCAAGGAAGGCAGAGCCCTGGGTCATCAGGGCGCGGCGCAGATGGTCGGCGAACCAGTTGCTCTCCAGGAGGCGCACCGTTCCCAAAGCGCCAGCGGCGATCAGGAGGGCAAAAGCCACCAGGATGCGGAGGCGGTGCATGGGAAGGGAGGGTCGGATCCTTGGGTGGGGGGAGGAATCGAGGCCCGGGAGACATCCGAATCCAGAACGCCGAAGCCCCGGCGGATTATGGCATCCAACCGGGGCTTCAGGGAAATCTGGAGCGGGCGACGGGAATCGAACCCGCGACACCGAGCTTGGGAAGCTCGTACTCTACCAGCTGAGCTACACCCGCAAACTGCGCCCTGCACACCCCAACCCGGGGCAAACGAGCGGCGCGTATCTTGTTCCGACTCCCCTGGGGATGCAAGAGCCAGGCGGCGCTCATCGCAAAATTTCCCCGGCATCTCGGTGACGGGAGTTCGTTGACAGGGACAGCGAGGAAGGGTGGAATAGATGGAGTGAGGGTGGAGGAAGCCCACCCGTGAGGCCGTTCATTCATGGTTTTCACCCGACTCGCCCTCCTCCTTCCCGCCATCGCCGTTGGAGCCTTCCTGGCACTGGGGGGGTGCTCGGTAACCACCGAGGGGGACGACGACACAGAGACGATCCTCGATCCTCCCCCGGCCGGAGAGGGGGTCCAACTGGTGGGAAGCCAGTTTGAAGTGCCTCCAGGGGGGGATGTCATGTGGTGCACCTTCATCAATGGGATCGATCCCTTTGAGTTTCGGCGTGCCATGCCTGCTCAAGGAGCAGGAGGGCACCATCTCACCCTGTACGCCAGCGATGCCTACCACCCCGATGGGGAAGAGGACTGCTCCTGGTCCGCTGAATTTGGCATGGACGACTGGAAGATGCTGGTGGGAACTCCCCCCAACTCGGAGTTTCAGTATCCCCAAGGAGTGGGTGTGGCCTTTCAGGGGGGGACGTTGATTCTCCAGGCCCACTACATCAACACCACCGGGGAGACGGTGGTTGCCAATGATGCCATGAACGTGTGGTTTTCCGGCGAAGGTGAGATCGAGCACTACCTGGGTCTCCAGCCCATGCTGAACTACGACATCGATGTGGCCCCTGGGGAGTCCTACACCACCACCGCCCGGTGCCCGGTCACCGGAAATTACACCGTGGCCATGCTCTTCGGGCATCAGCACGAGATGACCTCGGGGTTCAACGTCAGCCTTGTGCGAGAGGGAGGGACAACGACCCTCTGGGAGGGGATCCCCTATCCCGATCTGGCCCTCTACGAGATGGGGGTCATATACGAAGAGGGCACCATGCTGGAGCTCATGCCGGGAGACGAGATCGAGTGGACCTGCTCCTGGTTCAATTCCGGCCAGGAGACCCTGGGGTGGCCTCGGGAGATGTGCGTAGCGGTGTTCTTCGCCTATCCCGATGATGACGGCCTGTGGTGCGAGGTGGGAGGAAGTGACGAATGAGGTGCGTCGGATCCCGTCGGTTCAGGCCTGGGCTCTTGGGGGGTGGCTTCTGTCTTCTCCTGGCAGGGCTGCTCTCCGGGTGTGCTGTCACCGGCGATGACCAGGCTGCAGGCGAGGTTGCCCCCCCCCTTCCCCCTCCTGCGGCGGGGGAAGGTTTCCAGCTTCGGGGCGCCTATTTCGAGGTTCAGCCTGGAGAGGACGCCACCCACTGCACCTTCATCAACGGAGTGGGGGCCTTTGCGTTTCGCAGCTATGAGGGAGCGCAAGGGCCCGATGCTGCCCACCATCTGGCGGTTTATGCCAGCAGCACCTGGATTCCCGACGGGGATGCCGATTGCGGGCTGGAGACCGAGTTTGGCATGGCCGATTGGATGTTCCTGGCGGGGGGAACCAAGGGAGAGGTGGTTTCCTATCCGGAAAGCACAGGAGTGGTGGTGGAAGAGAGCATGACCATCATTCTCCAGGCCCACTACGTCAACTTTGAGGGCTCGGTGGTGGCCGCCAACGACGCCATCAACTTCTTCACCCTCGGGGAGGAGGAGGTGGAGAACCCCTTGGACATGGGGGTCATGCTGAACTACGACATCCAGGTTCTCCCTGGCCAGGAATATCAGAGCACCGCCGAATGCACCGTTCCCGGCACCTATCAGGTCATCGCCGTTTCCGGGCACCACCACGAGTGGGGAACGGGATTCAGCGTGGAGATGATTCGTGACGGGCAGGAGACCCCTCTATGGAGTGGACTCCCCCTCCCCGGCTCGGACGTGGAAGATCAGGTGATCTACTACGCCGAGGGGAACCTCCTGGAGCTTCAGCCCGGGGATGTCATCCGCTGGTCCTGCTCCTGGTTCAACACCACCGATGCGGTACTGAACTGGCCCGTGGAGATGTGTGCTGCTGGATTCATCCATTACCCTGCAGACGGCGGGCTGAGCTGTGACGCCAATCAATGACCTCCGGATCTGAACTGGATCTGTAATTCTTTCATCGAGGCTCCATGCGTTTCACTCTGCTCCGTTGTCTTTCTCCCCTCCTCCTTCTTGCCTCCCTCCTGGGCTGCTCAGCCTCCTCTGCGGATGATGACAGCGCCCCCGGCGACGATGACACCACTCCCGGCTTCGGCTGCAATGGCCCCGAGCCCTGTTCCGATACCCAAGAGTGTTGCATGACCACCCCCGACGGGAACTCGGCCAAGATCGGCTGCGTGGACAAGAATTCCTGTGAGGAGACCCTGGATGGAGCCCTGGTGTGCGGTGAGAACTATGGTACGGAGGGGGATTATCTGGTGTGCG
>CAYRTW010000218.1:0-9927 GCA_964426935.1 uncultured Rickettsiales bacterium | reverse complement strand
GAATCCGCCCTCTATGGTAGCTCCGCATTGAGGGAGCCCCTGTTCGCCGGATGTCTGTGGATGGGGATCGCGGCTTTGGCCTATGGGCACACTCGCTGGTCGGCCCTCGGGGTGTCGGCGAGTTTTCTAGTGCGCTTCGACAGCCTTCTTTCCAACATGCCGGTGGTGGCGTGGCACGCATTTCGTCAAGGAGGAAGGCGGGGACGCGGGCTCTTGTGGCCCCTCCTCATCATGGGGGGGACGGTCTTTTTATGGAGCGTGTATTGCCGGGTGGTGCACGGCACCTTCCTGTTCTTCGCCAACCCCATCCAGGCCAACCTGGGCAACGGCGGGGTCGCTGGAGATCACCCTCCCATGGAGTTGCTTCGCAACGGGGTGGAGGTGGTGCTGGCCCTCCTTTTTCAGACGGTGCCTGCCAAGGTGGGCTGGCCTTTTCTAGTGGCGTCCTTTCTGGGGGCAGGCCTGCTGGTTCGGGAGAGAAGGGGGAGGGGGCCTTCGACCTCCTTGCTCCTGTTCTTTGCTTCCGGTTTTGGATTCTGGCTGGGGGTCGGGTTTGTGGGTCAGCACACCCCCGATCACAACCTCTATTGGAAATGGCTGGTGCCGGTAGTGCCTCACTTCGCGGTGTTCGGCGGGATGGGACTCCTGGCGATGCAGGACCGCTGGCTGCCGAGGAAAGTGCCGCTCCAGGTGGGATTCTGGGGATGCATCATCGTGGTCACCGCCCTGGCGTTTGCCACCGAAACCGAGTTTCAGGTGGACAGGAGCCAGAATTGGTACCGACCTCAAAGGGAACTGGGGCAGTGGGTGGAAACCCACGTCCCCAAGGGAAGCACCCTGATCCTGGACGGCATCCCGGGGGCCTGGGTAGGCAGGAGAGCCCACGGGTATACCTTGCTGACCTGGGCCGACATTCAACTCGTTCCTGATGACAAGGAGGTCCTGGCCAGCTTCCTCTCCCATCGCCAGGTGAGCTACGTCCTGTGGTTTCGCGAGGGGTGGACCCTGCCTGGGAACGGCGCCCTGTATCTGGCGTCTCCCCGGCCTCATCGGGTGGGCCCCTTTGCCCTGATGCCCCTGCGAGATGAGGAGGAGTATGGCTTCGTGTTCTATCGAGTGGATCCCCTTGAGAAGCATCCCCGCCTGACTCGGATGGAGGCTCCGTGACGAGGCGGAGCCATGAGATCTTTCCTTCCCGCCCCCCCAAGGGAGCTCACTCGGGGACATGGCAGAGGGGGAGAGAGCTTTGGCAGGCAGGAGCATCGCCGCAAACCGCCGTGGCGGAGCTGCTTCGGTGGGCCGGGGAGGATGGAAGTCACCTCCGAGCTGTGGAAGGGATGTTTGCCCTGGAAATCCCGGGATGGTTGGAAGCTCTGCGAGTCGCTGCAAACGGCGAGGAGGAAACTCCACCGCGTCGGCTGATAAGAAGGGTCCTGGGCAGGGAAGAAGGGGCTCGGGAGAGGCGAAATCCCATCCTCAGGAATGAGGATTTCACTTGTCTGCATTGTGGATTGGAGGTGAGCGCCACTCGCCAAGGCCCTCCCCGAAGTCACTGCCCCGGCTGCCTGCGCTCCCTTCATGTGGACGTAGTTCCCGGGGACCGACGGGAGGGGTGCGCCTCTCTGATGGATCCGGTATCCGTCCTCACCCACGGAGAGGAGGTGGTCTTTTTGCACCGATGCCGGGCCTGTGGTTTTGAGAGAAGGGCCCGCCTCCTCCTTCAAGCCGATCCCCAACCCGACTCTCAGGCCGTCCTTCTGCTCCTCGCCGCCCAGGGAGAGCCATGAGGCAGGGCCCCCCGATGGGAATGAACGATCTCCCCTCCTCTCCTTCACGTCCCTCGGCCTTTCCCCGGCGCTTGGAGGCCCTGCGAGCCCGGGTGGAGAAGAGGTGCCTGGAGGAGGAACTTTTGCCCCAGGGAGGGTCGGCGGTGGTGGCCTGTTCAGGAGGGCTGGACTCCGTGGTGATGCTGGACCTCCTGGCAGGGCTGGCCCCTCGCCATGGCTGGCGCCTGTGGGTGGCCCATGCCGATCACGGACTGAGAAGAGACTCCGTCATGGACGCCCTGCGAGTGGCCTTCCTGGCGGAGGAGAGGGGGCTGTCCTCCAGGGTGGGAAAGGTCTGTCTGGACGCCACCCGAGTCGGGGATTCAGGGGTAGAGGCGGCGGCGCGCTTTGCTCGATACGCCTTCCTGGAAGGAGCAAGGAGGGAGGTGGGGGCCTCTCTGGTGGCGGTGGCCCATCATCGCCAGGATCAAGCGGAAACGGTGTTGATGGGTCTCCTCCAAGGGAGGATCACCGCCATGGCCCCCCGGCAGGGTCGCTTGATCCGTCCCTTTTTAGGGGAAGAAAAGGAAACCCTGATCGCCTGGGCCTCCCACCGGCGCCTTCCTTTCGCAGAGGACTCCACCAATCGGGATCCCCGCTTTCTGAGAAATCGGATTCGCCGGGACCTTCTCCCCCTCCTTGACCTCTTGCAGCCAGGGGCGGTGGCGGCGGTAGCGCGAAGCGGGGAAAGGGCCAGGGAGGAGGGGAAGATCCTGGATGACCTTGTGGAAGGTAAAACCACGTACAAGACGGGATGGCTGGATTCAGAAATGGTGCTACGCTCCCCCCTGCCTTTGGGGGCCCGGGCCCTGGTCCTCTTTGCAAGAGAGGCAGGAGTGTCCTTGGGATTTCAAGGAGCCTGGGGGGTGCTGGAAGAGATCCGAAGGCGCGGTACCAGGGCCCCCAAGGCTCTCCTCCCCGGCGGCGCCCACCTCATCCTCTCCCCGGAAGGATGGAGGGTGGAGGTTCCCGAGAGGAAGAAGAATCGCCCCCCTCTCCCTCCTTGACGGGTTCCCGTGCCTCCTGCCGTTGACAACTCGGGCCTTCGACCCCACGTTTCGTCCGGGAGACGCTTCCGCAAACGATGAAACCGGCTCACAAAACTCTTCTCTTCTGGTTCTTCCTGATCATGCTGGCCTTGCTGTTCTTCACCTTCTTCCAGGCGAAGAGCAGCGGTGAGATCAAGCGCCTCGATTTTCCCGACGTGATGGCCAAGGTGGAGGGGGGACAGGTCCGCTCCCTGACCGTGAGGGGGAAGGATCTGGAAGGAACCTACGTCGACGACAAAACCCAAGCGCTGGTGCAGTTCCATTCCTATGGACCGGTGGATGTGGAGCCCTACGCTTCCCAGCTTTCCCGAGCCCGCGTCGTCCCCACCTATGAGAAGGAGAGGGAGGGCTCCCTGCTCCAGTCCGTGCTGGTGAACCTTCTGCCGCTGGCGCTGGTGGTGTTCCTCTTCTTCATCCTGATGCGTCAGATCCAGGTGGGGGGAGGCAAGGCCATGAGCTTTGGCAAGAGCCGGGCCCGCCTTCTGTCGGAAAGTTCCCGGAAGGTCACTTTTGAAGACGTGGCCGGAGTGGACGAGTGCAAGGAAGAGTTGGAGGAGATCGTTTCCTTCCTCAAGGATCCCAAGAAGTACACCCGGCTGGGAGGGCGCATCCCCAAGGGAGTGCTGTTGATGGGCCCTCCCGGTACTGGCAAGACCCTCCTGGCGAGGGCGGTGGCTGGGGAGGCTGGGGTGCCCTTCTTTTCCATCTCCGGCTCGGACTTCGTAGAGATGTTCGTGGGGGTAGGCGCCTCGCGGGTGAGGGATTTGTTTGAGCAGGGCAAGAAAAACGCTCCTTGCATCATCTTCATTGACGAGATCGACGCGGTGGGACGCCACCGAGGAGCGGGGTTGGGCGGGGGTCACGACGAGAGGGAACAGACCTTGAATCAGCTCCTGGTGGAGATGGATGGCTTCGAATCCAACGACGGGGTGATTCTCATCGCCGCCACCAACCGCCCCGACGTGCTGGATCCTGCCCTCCTTCGCCCCGGTCGTTTTGACCGGCGAGTGATGGTTCCTCGGCCCGATGTCCGGGGAAGGGAAGGAATCTTGGGAGTTCACGTTCGCCGGGTACCGGTGAGCACGGACGTGGATGTGTCGGTGCTGGCCCGCTCCACTCCAGGCTTCTCCGGTGCGGATCTGGAGAGCCTGGTGAATGAGGCCGCCCTCCTCGCCGCTCGCAGGGAAAAGAAGTCCGTGGAGATGGTGGACTTCGAAATGGCCAAGGACAAGGTGATGATGGGGGGCGAGAGGCGCTCGATGGTCATCAACGACCAGGAAAAGCGAAACACCGCCTACCACGAGGCGGGGCACGCCATCGTGGCCCAGGTTCTTCCCGGGACGGATCCGGTCCACAAGGTCACCATCATTCCCAGGGGCCAGGCATTGGGCCTTACCCAGCAACTCCCCAGCGATGATCGCCACACCTACGACCGCTCCTGGCTGATGAACACCATCGCCATCCTGATGGGGGGGCGGGCTGCGGAAGAGATTGCCCTGTCTTCGGTCACCACCGGCGCCGGAAACGACATCGAGAGGGCCACCGATCTCGCCCGCAAGATGGTTTGCGAGTGGGGGATGAGCGACACCTTGGGGCCGTTGTCCTTCGGCAAGAAGGAGGAGCAAATCTTCCTGGGGCGGGAACTCACCCAGCACAAGGACTATTCGGAGCAGACCGCCCTGGAGATCGATGCCGAGGTCCGGCGCCTGGTCACCGATGGGTACGAGAAGGCCCGGGCCATCCTGGGAGAGAACATCCAAGCTCTTCATGCCCTGGCTCAGGTCCTCCTTGAAAAGGAGTCGGTGGATGGTCGTCAGGTGGGGGAGATCATCCGCAGCATGATGACCGGTGTCCCCCAGCAGAGCTTCGCGTAAGGGGGCCAGGACCCTCCCTCGGCGAACGGTCTTCGCGTGCCTCGACTGACGTGACCCCTCCTTCTCCGCAACCCTGCCTTCGCCCCTCGCCCCCCCGGGAGATTCGCTTCTGTGGCAAGAGCCTGTGGGCGGGTCCTCGTCCTCTGGTTGCCGGAATCGTCAACGTTACTCCCGACTCGTTCTTTCCTGCGGGGCGTCATCCCGATCCTCATGAGGCGGTGGCCCATGGGTTGCGCCTGGTGAAGGAGGGGGCAGACCTTCTGGATGTGGGAGGGGTGTCCACCCGACCCGGTGCAGCCGAAGTGGAGGAAGAGGAGGAGATGGCCAGGGTTCTCCCGGTGATTTCGGCCCTGGTGGCGGCGTCAGGGGTTCCTGTGTCCATTGATACCACCCGAGCAAGAGTGGCCGGGGCGGCATTCGCGGCGGGGGCCTCCTGGCTCAACGACATCTCGGCCCTGACCTGGGATCCCCGCATGGCCCCCCTGGCGGCGGAGGCGGGGGTGGCCGTGGTCCTGATGCACATGCGGGGCCTCCCTGCCAACATGCAAGAAAACACGGTTTATGAGGACCTGGTTTCAGAAGTGGTGGGATTCCTCAGGCGGCGATTGGAGGTGGCGCAGGAAGCGGGCGTCGCCCCGGAATCCCTCCTGGTGGACCCGGGAATCGGCTTTGGTAAGAGCCCTGCGGGCAACCTGACCCTGCTGGGGGCGGTACCGGCCCTTTCCACGTTGGGGGTTCCGGTGTACATCGGAGCCTCCCGCAAGTCGTTTCTGGGAGCCCGCTTCGGCATCCCCCTCTCGGAGAGGCTGGCGGGTTCCCTGGGGGCCGTCGCTTCGGCAGTGGCCGGTGGTGCCCATGTGGTGAGGGTTCACGATGTGAAGGAGACTCGTCAGATGGTGGAAGTGATGGCCCAGGTGGCGGTGCATGGGGAAGGACGCCCTTGAGGGAGTGGCTGGGCCGACTTCAGGTCACCGATGTCTTGGACATCCTGCTCGTCTATTACGTCCTTTATCGGGCTCTTCTGGTGCTTCGAGGAACCCGGGCCATCCAAATGCTCATCGGCCTGCTGGCCTTCGTGGGTCTCTACCTCCTCAGCCAGATGTTTGAGTTGCACACCATTCACTGGATCCTGGACAAGTTCTTTGTTTACCTGGTGTTGGCGGTCATCATCATCTTCCAGAACGACATTCGCCGCGGGCTGGCCCGGGTGGGATATCCGGTGTTTGCCGCCATGAGCCGCCAGGAAGAAGTGCAGGTTTTTGAGGAGATCGCCCGGGCGGCCTTTCGCCTCGCCCAACAAGGCAAGGGGGCCCTCATCGCCGTGGAGAGAGACGCCTCCCTGGTGGAGATCGCCCGGGAGGGGATCCCCATTGATGGCCGAGTCACCGAGCAGATCCTGGTGTCCATCTTTCAGATCCAGTCCCCCATGCACGATGGCGCCGTCATCGTCCGCAAGGGAAGGCTGGCGGCAGCGAGTTGCTTTCTCCCCTTGAGCTCCAATCCCACCCTTCATCGCAACCTGGGAACGCGCCACCGAGCGGCCATCGGCCTGACCGAGGAAACCGATTCCCTGGTTTTCTTGGTGAGCGAAGAGCAGCGACGGGTGGCCCTGGTGGTGGAGGGAAGGATTCTGCCCGCTGCCGATCCCGATGCCTTGAGGCTGTTGGTCCAGCAGGCCACCACCGGAAAGTGGGCGGACGCTGTGGGAAGTGATGCGTCAGAGATGGGCTATCGAGGAGAAAGATCATGATATCGCCGCCGCCGGGCTCCCTGGGAACCGGTGCGATGGCGGTTCGGGTTCCTCCCTGGCGCCGTCGCCTTCGCGATGCATTCTGGAAGGATCTCCCCCTGAAGCTCCTCTCCCTGGTGCTGGCGGTCATGGCCTGGGCCTTGGTGCAGGACGAGCAGGCGGAGGAATTGGACATGGTGGCTCGTATCGTCTACGCATGGCCGGAGGACATGGTCCAGACCCACAAAACGGTGGATACCGTCAAGGTTCGTCTAGCCGGTCCCCGAACCGCCCTCAAGGATGTGGCCACCCGCAAGCTCACCTATACCGTGGATGTTCGGGACGCCACCGCCGGCCCTCTGTCCTATAGCCTCGCTGGCCGCCCCCTGGACAAACTTCCCGTCAACCTGACGGTGGTGGGGGTGGAACCGGCCACTCTGCGGCTGCACTTCGATGCTCGATTGACCCGGAAGATGGCGGTCAGGGTCGTGTCCAGTGGCCAGCTTCCTTCGGGGTTTGAGGTGCGGTCCCTGACGGCATCCCCCTCTGAGGTCACCGTGAAGGGAGCCCGGGGAGGGTTGCAAGGACTCAAGGAGATCCCCACCGTCCCCCTGGACCTCACCGGGAGGGAGGAGCCCTTCACCCTGGATCTTCCCTTCGATCTCCGGGGAGCCCAAGCGGAGGTGGAAGGCATCTCACGGGTGAGGGTCACCGCAGACATCCATCCCCTCCTCCAAGAGAAGACCTTTGTGGGAGTGCCTATCCGAGTGGAAGGGGCGGTGCCCGGGCTCGGGATCGAACCGGAGCGGGTGGACGTTACTTTGAGAGGGCCCATCTCTCTCTTCAAGGATCTTCAAGCGGGAGCCCTGGCGGTCCGCGCCTTTCCTGGCCCCGATGCCTTGGCATTGGTTCCTGGTCAGAAGCTGCCCGTGTCCTACCTGTCGGGAGCGGGCTCAGGGGAGGGATCGGGGAGTGGGATCCGGTTCCAGCCCCCGGAGGGAACGGAGAAGGTGAGCCTGGATCCCTCCCTCTTCCACTGGGTGAGAAACTGAAGGAGAGCAAGGCATGGCGCGGCTTTTTGGAACGGATGGCGTCAGGGGAGTGGCCAATCAACCCCCTCTGACTCCTGAAGGAGTGGTGGCCCTGGGGAGGGCCTTCGCCCTGGAGCGAGGGGTTCCTCACCCCAGGGTGGTCATGGGTCGAGACACCCGGGCCTCTTCCCCCATGTTGGCCGATGCCTTTCGAGCGGGACTGCTGGCTCAGGGGGCGAGAGTGGTGGACGGGGGAATCCTGCCCACTCCAGCGGTGGCGGTAGAAGTGGTGAGGCGGAGTGCCGACGGAGGAGTGGTCATCACCGCGTCCCACAATCCAGCCCGGGATAACGGCGTAAAGTTCATGGATGGGCGGGGGCACAAGCTCTCCGATGCCGGAGAGGAAGCCATTGAGCGACGGATCCGTATGGGAGCGTATCCCGACCATGATCCTCTTTCCGGCGGGAGTTCCCAGTTCTGTTGGGAAGAGGCTTCCACCTGCTACGTCCGCAGTCTGAAGCCCTGGACCGTGGACGCTCGACGCCTGACCTTGGTGGTGGATGCCGCTCACGGCGCCGCCTCCGCCATTGCCATCCTTGCCCTCCAGGCCACTGCTGCCCGGGCGATCCATCCCCTGGGAAATCAGCCAGATGGGCGCAACATCAATCATGAAGTGGGGGCCACCCATCCCCAGGCGGTCATGGAGAAGGTTCGGCTCACCGGGGCGGATGTGGGCATTGCCCTGGATGGGGACGGGGATCGCGTGGTGATGGTCGATGAAGAGGGACGAGGGGTGGATGGAGACGTCCTGCTGGGCATCCTGGCCCTTCATCGATTGGAGAAGGAAGGGGTCCTCCCGGGGGGTCTGGTGGTGGGTACCGTCATGACCAATGGAGGGCTGGAGGCCAAGCTCAAGGAGGAGGGAATCCAGCTCCTCCGCACTCCTGTGGGGGATCGTCACGTTGCCGAGGCCTTGAGGGCCCGAGGAGGGGCGCTGGGAGGGGAGCCTTCTGGCCACATCCTGCTTCCCGAGGAGGCTCCGTCCGGGGACGGGTTGAGGGCGGCCCTGGCCATCTTGCGGGTGATGGTGGACACCGGTTGGCCCCTGTCTCGGCTGGCGGATCGCATTCCCCACTTTCCTCAGGTACTGCGGATGGTAGATGCCTCCCACAAGCCGGAGATCTCGTCCATGGCGCGTCTTTGTGCCGCCATTCGACGGGTTGAGGAGGCTCTGGCCAGTCGGGGGAGGGTGTTGGTGCGCTGGTCGGGGACCGAGCCCCGGCTGCGGGTGATGGTGGAAGGACCGGATCCAGCCCAGGTGGAGGCCCTGGCGGAGATTCTGTGCCAGGCGGCCCGAGAAGACCTGGAGTGACCAGGATCTTCACGATCATCAAACAAGAGGTGGATTTCCCAAGGAGAACGCCATGTTTCCTCGACTGGGTGTGAACGTTGACCATGTGGCCACGGTGAGGCAGGCCCGCCGGGCCCCCTATCCGGATCCGGTTCTCGCTGCCCTTCTGGCGGAACAGGCGGGGGCGGAGCAGATCACCGTTCACCTGCGGATGGACCGCCGCCACATTCAGGAGAAGGATCTTCACCGGCTGAGAGGTTCAGTGCAGACCGTCCTGAACGTGGAGATGGCGGCGACGGTGGAGATGATGAACATCGCCGAGGAGGTTGGGCCCGACACGGTGACCCTGGTGGCGGAGAGGGCGGAGGAGATCACCACCGAAGGGGGGCTCTCTCTCCTGGCCCACCGGCGGGAGGTGGCGTGGGCCCTGGAACGCTTGGGGAGGGCGGGAATCCGGCCAGCGGTGTTCATCGATCCCGAGCTGGAGCAGATACGGGCCTGCGCCGACCTGGGGGCCAAGGTGGTGGAGTTGAACACCGCCCGATACGCCGAGGCGAGGTTTCCATCCCAGGTGACGGAAGAAAGGAAACGCTTGAGGGAAGCCGCCGAGTACGGCCTGACACTGGAGATGGAGGTGGCGGCAGGGCATGGGCTCCATCATCACAACGTATCGGGCCTCCTGGAGTGGGGGCTCATTGCTGAATACAACATCGGCCACTCCCTCATCGCTCGGGCCCTGTTCACCGGGCTGGAGGGGGCAGTCAGGGACATGGTGGCCCTGTTGCGGACGGGCCCCTCCCCCCGTCTTCCTGGACAGGGAGTCTGAACGCTCATGGCGGTGGTCGGCGTTGGCGTGGATGTGGTGGCCTTGCCTCGGTTCCGCAAGGTCCTGGAGAGAAACGGCGAGGCCTTCCTGGAAAAGCACTTTACCCCAGGGGAGAGGGAGTATTCGGCAAGGTTCAAGGACTCCATCCCCCACCTGGCGGCTCGGTTTGCCGCCAAGGAAGCGGCGTCAAAGGCCATCGGTACCGGCATCGCCCTTGGGGTTCGATTGGTCGAGATCGAAG
>CAYRTW010000217.1:0-10005 GCA_964426935.1 uncultured Rickettsiales bacterium | reverse complement strand
TCCATCCGTGTCTCCGGGGCCGGTGCCCTCGTCGATGAGGCCGTCGCAGTCGTTGTCAATGCCATCCAGGGCTTCCGGCTCTCCAGGAGCCTGGGCGGGATCTCCGTCGTTGCAATCCCCCTCCACTTCGCTCCAGCCATCCCCATCGTCGTCATAGCAGTCGGTGGTTTCGTCCACCGTTCCATCGCAGTTCTGGTCCACCCCATCGCACACCTCGGCCACCCCGGGATGAATCTCAGGAGCCTCGTCGTCGCAGTCCCCCGAGCAGGAAATGAAGCCATCCCCATCCACATCGAAGGAGGGATCGTAGGTGGTGGTGCAATCGTTGGCGGAAAGCTCCATCCACACTTCGGGATCGTCCGGATCGGTGTGGGTGATGATCAGGGAGGCATGGGCGGGGTCCTCCCCTACCGCTTCGTAGGAGAGGGACATGAGAAGTTGACCGCCGGCGGGGAGGGTGGCAGGAAGGGCATCGGAAACCTGGAAGGAAAATCCAGTGTCTCCCTCGATGCGGATGTCCACCAGATCCACCGACACGGTGCCCGCATTCAGGGCCACCGCACTTTCTGACACCGTCGTTCCCCCAAGAACCCAGCCAAAGTCCACCTGTTGGGGAATGATCTCCACCTGGGGACGATGGCCACGCCCCCGGAGCAGCACCCGCAGTTCGAAGGCATCGTTCTCTCCCTGATATTGGATGACCAGATAGGCGTCGTGATCCCCTTCGTCGGGAGGAGAGTAGGCGACGAGGAAGCTGGCGGAAGCGCCGGCAGCCACTTCGCCGGAGTAGTTTTCCACCACGGTGAATCGTTGATCCGGATCATCAATGGAGGCCGAGGTGATGTAGGCGGCCCCGGTCCCCACATTGTCGACCGACATGGGAAGCTCCCGATAACCGCCGGTGGACAGGTCTCCGAAGTCCAGGACATCGGGATTGGGTTCCAACTCGGCGGGAATCACTCCCACTGAGGTCTGGGTGCAGCCGAATCCAAGCAGGGCGATTCCCATGAGGAAGGACAAGGGAATCACCGAGATGCTCATGCGCCTCCTCCTCAACAGGCCCGCCGCCATGCCCAGGAGGGCCAGGGTCACCCCTCCTTGAGAGGGCACTGGAGAGGTGGTGTCGCAGTTGCAACCGTTATCCACCTCATTGGGATCCCCATCGCCCCCGCCGTCGCCGCACTCCTCGTCGATCACGTCGTCGCAATCGTTGTCCACCCCGTCACAGGCCTCTTCGGCTCCTGGGAAGGCCCAGCCGCTGGCGTCGTCGCAGTCCCCGTCCTGTTCTGAGTAGCCGTCATCATCGTCGTCAAAGGCATCGGTGCCCTCATCCACCAGACCGTCGCAGTCGTTGTCCTTGCCGTCCAAATCCTCGGAGGCTCCCGGATAGACTTCAGGAAGGGCGTCGTCACAATCCCCGCCGGTTTCGCTATAGCCATCCCCGTCGTCGTCGGTGGCACTGGAATTTTCATCCACCAGGCCGTCACAATCGTCATCAATACCATTGGCTTCATCGTGGGCATCGGGGTTGATTTCAGGGTCTGAATCCTGGCAGTCCCCTCCCTCCTCGGTGTAGCCGTCCCCGTCGTCGTCGTAGCACTCCGTCCCCTCATCCACGATGTCATCGCAATCGTTGTCGATCAGATCGCAGATCTCGGGAGAGCCGGGGTGGAGGGAGGCGTCGGTGTCGTCGCAATCTCCGCCGACGTTGGTGTAGCCGTCCCCATCCCCGTCGTATGGAACCGATTCTCCGTCGATGAGTCCATCGCAGTCGTTGTCGAACCCGTCGTCCAGCACTTCATCGGCACCGGGATTCACCGCATCGTCCCCATCGTTGCAGTCCCCTCCCTCCTCGGTGTAGCCGTCCCCGTCGTCGTCGTAGCACTCGGTGGTCTCATCCACGGTCCCGTTGCAGTCGTTGTCCAGGGCATCGCAAACCTCGTTCCCCCCTGGATACACGGTGACCTGGTGGTCGTCGCAATCGCCACCCAGCTCGGTATATCCATCCCCATCGTCGTCGGAGCATTCGGTGTCCTCGTCGATTCCCCCGCCGCAGTCATTGTCCCTGCCATCGCAAACCTCAATCTCACCGGGATTGATGCTGGGATCGGCGTCGTGGCAGTCCCCATCGGTTTCCGTGTATCCATCCCCATCGTCGTCGTAGCACGCGGTCCCCTCGTCCACCCGGGTGTCACAGTTGTTGTCCAATCCGTCACACACCTCCAGGGCTCCCGGTCGAACCTGATCGTCGGTATCATCACAATCCCCGCCGTTTTCAGTGAGCCCGTCCCCATCGTCGTCGTAGCACTCGGTGGTCTCATCCACGATGAGGTCGCAGTCCTGGTCCCGGCCATCACACACTTCGGGGGCACCGGGATAGATGGTGGCGTCCTCGTCATTGCAGTCCCCCTCACACACTCGCAGCCCGTCTCCATCCCCATCGGGCTCGTTGGCAACAATCCCGTCGCAGTCCTGGTCGATGGCGTCGCAAAGGTCCAGGGCGCCGGGGTGAATGCTGGGATCGGTGTCGTCACAATCCCCGTTGCAGGTGCTGTATCCGTCGCCGTCATGGTCGGCCACGTAGGTCACGGTGATGGCGTCGGAGGCAATCTCCACTCCATCGGTGATCCCCGTCGCCGAGATGATCCAGGTTCCCTCCCCTCCCAAGGTGACGGTCCCCGACCAGACGTTGAGAACCACCGGAACGGTGATCTGAGGAGCATAGTTGGCGTCGATGCGGACCTGCTCCACTCCGGTGGCCACTCCCTGAACGGTGAAAGTGGCCGTACCCACACAGGAATCGTTGGTGGGGTAGGTGATGGTCACCGAAGCAGGTTGCCCGTCGATGGCGTGGAGGGCTCCGTCGTCGGAGGAGACAAGAAGCTCCAGTTCTCCATCCGCATCCAGGTCAGCGGGATGGATGGACCAGGTGCGGGTTCCGATGAACAGGCTCCACAGCAAAGTCGGCCCCGAGCCCACCTCCTCCTGAGCCACGTTCACGGCGTAGAGGTAGCCATCATCCACTCCCACCAGGGCTTCGTCGTATCCGTCGCCATCGATGTCCGCCACGGCGATGGACTTGGCGGAACGTGCTTCGGACTGCTGCTCATCCCAGAGATCCCCATCGGTCAGATAGACCGGGAAACCGGGAAACTTCTCGCCGGTGCTGCCGTTGTAGGCATAGAGCCCGCCCCGGCTGTCGGCGTACACCAGATCCTTGCCCAGACCGTCGATCTCGATGCTGGCAAAGCTGTCCCGGGAGTCCGACGCCAGATCGATGTTGATGGGGGACCCCCAGGTGTTGTCCAGGGAGGGAAGGATGTCCCACAGTTCCCCTCGTGAGGCCGTAGAGGCGAGGTTGGAAACCATCATCATCTCGTCCATGCCGTCTCCATCGAAGTCCTCATAGATGGTTTCGGTGGCATAGACCGAAGGGTGATCGTCGGCGGCAATGGCGGAGGTCTCCGGCGGCGCGTACACCTCAACCATCTGGTTGGTGACCAGGACGATGTCTTCCCTGCCGTCGGGGGAACCCAGCACACCCGCCGAATTGGCGATGTCCCGGATGCCCAGGACCACCCCGGTGTTGACCACCCCTTGCCCCGACGTGGGAGCATAGTCAGAGGTCCAGTCCCGGGCCCCAGTGGACCCGTCAAAGGCCGCCAGCAACATGTTTTCCGAGTTCCTGGCCCTGGACAGCAGGAACACCACCTCCCGGGCTCCGTCGGCATCCAACTGAAGATCGGCGATGGTGTTGCTGGAGTTGATCTCAAAACCAGAGAGGCTGGAGTCGGCGGCAGAGTTGAAGGTCCACCTTGTCTCGTACTCCACACCGTTGCCATTCAGGTCGCCGATATCCAGGGTCATCACCTTGATGGAGAAGGTGTGGTTGATCTCATCATTGATGTGGGTGACCAGCTCCTTCACCCCATCGCCATTGAGGTCGCCGGCAAAGTCGATGATGGCGGAGAAGTTATAGTCCGCCGTCTCAATGGCATCGGGGTCCAGGTAGATCCCCGAACCGGCGATGGCATAAGCGGGATCGGCAGCCCGAGGGGACACCGCCAGGCTGGCCACCTCCCCCTGAAGAGGCAATTCATCCACGGTAGAGCCAACCTGGGTGAGGGTATTGTCCAGGATCATCAGACAAGCTCCCCCCTCCATCATGATCCTCATGTCAGGACCAGAGCCTACGACCTCTCCCATTCGGTTGCAGTTGCCCACCAGCCTGCTCTTCTCTACCGAGACCGCTCCGGCGGTGGAGACATCCAGGGCGTAAAGGGTGGTGGAGTTGTGGAACACCAGCATCTCCGGATCTCCATCCCCTTCCAGGTCCACGAAGGGGGGCTGGTATTCCTTGCCCTGCCGCTGACTCCGATACCCCTTGGGCTTGGCCTCGAAAACGTCGGCGGTCTCCCCGGTGCGAGACCAGGCCAGGGAAGGGGAGCAGGTCAGTCCCACACAGGTGTATTCATAGGCGCGGATGTCGGAGAGGGGAGTGGGCCCGGAAGTGCCCCGAATCACCAACTCTCCCCGGCCATCCCCGTCAAAATCGTCGAACCCCAAGGCGATGGCGTTGAGCACGTTGGCCAGGGGGGCACCGGTCACCGAGTCGAAGATGCCCACCGAGTACTGATCGGGGTTGTTGATGCCGTCGTTGACCGACAGGCCGTTGTGGTCAATCTCGTCGTCCTCATTGCTCCAGAAGTTGATGACCACCTCGGGGGTACCGTCTCCATCCAGGTCCGCCGGCTCCCCCGCCAGGGCCTCGGCGGTGGTGGAAAAGGTCTCCTCATCCTCCCAGCCATAGTCGTATTGCCAGGAGATGAGGTTGGTGGCGGAAGGGTATCCCCCCGCCAGGCCGTCCCGGGGGTCGAGAAGGGAAACGGTCACGTTCTCGTGCTCATCGGCGCCGGTCACCAGCACCTCGTCGTACCCGTCTCCGTCCCAATCTGCTGAGGCGATGGAGCCATTGTTGTTGGCCCGGAACACTCCGTTGTATTCCCCCACCAGGCAGGAGCACACCGCATAGAGGGGATCGCACACCGCCCCGGGATCCCCGTTGTTGCACCACTTGAAATGGTTGAACCCATCCCCCTGGGTGACAGCAAACTCCCGGTCGAACCCGGTCCCCGAGAAGTCCCCCGCTACCCAGTAGTTATTGGTATCGGAGCTGGTGACCTCGTTTTCGGCCACGTAAGGATCGACGAAGTTTCCCGGGCCCTTGAACTTGACCAGGGAGGTGGTGGGCAGTCCGGTGTATCGGAGTCCGAACCACAGCTCATCGGCACCATCCCCATTGAAATCACCGACGATGGTCTCCTCACCGGAAACTCCCGCC
The DNA here is from genome assembly GCA_964426935.1 of uncultured Rickettsiales bacterium. Lineage (GTDB taxonomy): Bacteria > Myxococcota_A > UBA796 > UBA9615 > JAKLKC01 > CAYRTW01. The sequence continues at coordinate 4,664 of CAYRTW010000217.1, read as the reverse complement.
GCGTAAGGATAATTGGCGGCCTGCCACAAGATGGCCCCGGTGCGGGCGTCCACCACATAGATCCCACCGGCGGGATCGCTGGACATGGTGACCGCCTCAGCGGCGTCCCCATCCGCATCCAGGTCAAAAAGGCCCAGGAAATCGCTCATCAACAGAGGAGGAGAGGCCCAAAGCTGCGCCCCCGCCTGGACGTCCCAGGCGAGGAGACGACCTCGATTGAGGGTCAGCACCTCCAACTCGGCATCCCCATCCACGTTGAACAGGGCCGACTGGTCAAACTCCAGGTTGGTCCCGCTGGCGTCGATGGACCAGATGACTCCTGGCCTCTCATCTCCCGTACCGGTGATGGCCCCAGGCAGGAGGGCTCGGTAGGTTCCGTCCCGATCCCCCCGGTGATAGGGCCAATCCGAAGAAGCGTGAACGGAGGCAGAAAGGGTGATGACGGCGGCGATTCCCAGTCCGATGTGCAGGCGCGTGTTACCCAAGGGGACCTCCCGGTGCGACCCGAAGCCAGATCTTCCTGGTGGCTGCGGAAAACAGAAACGTGGGACAGGGCTCATGCTCCCTGCCAGGCTCCAGCACTCGGCCCACCTCTCCTGAAGAGGGAAACCCTGCACCGACCGCCGAAGCAAGATTTACTTCGACGGAAGCCCCAATGCTGGCAAAGGGGCCTGACCCGGCGACACTGTAACGAGGTTTTACGGAAGTGTCAGTGTCAAGAACAGGAAAATTCCCAACGGTTCGGAAAGGCAATTCCGCAGGCAGTGGCTCCCCGCTGCCTCCATTCCAGACGATCTCTACGGCTCTTCGCCAGAAAACCCTGCCGCAAAGGAGGCAACGGCAAATGCCCCCTCAGCAAGGGAGACCGTCTCCCCCCCTCCGGTGGCTTCGGCGGTGAAGGTGAAACATCCGCGCAACACTTCCCCCTCCAGAGAGTGGAGAAGCAGGGAGCCCCCATGCCCGGAGTCGGTGATGTAGGTCACCCCCTCCCGTTGAAACTGGGCGGCTCCCCCGTCCTGTGAGCCCTCTCCGAGGAGCACCGTGGCGGGCAGCAGGGAGAGGGAGGCCACCGCCGAGTCTTCCTCAGTGGTGAAGAAGGCGTCGAGGATGAGATTCCCCGTCGTTCCTTCTCCGGAGCCGTTGATCTGGAGGGTGCCGGCGGCGTCGTAGACCCCTTCTCCCTCCCACGCTTCCCCATCCACCCGGACAGAAACCCTCCCCGGCTCCAAGGACTCGGCGTCACAGGGAGACTCGTCGCTCGGTGACGAGGAGGAATCATCGTCCCCCTCCCCAGGCCTCTGGCATCCCGGCAGCAGGAACAACAGGGAACCCACCGCAGCCACCAGGGCCGGGAAGGAGGGGGGAGAAGCGATCATGGGGGAGGGAGACGGGAGGGAGGAGTGGGCGCTGCGGCCCCTGACCCGGTAGGGAGGGGCCGCAGCGCCAGGGAAATCAATCGCAGGTGGCGAGGTCGGTACAGGAGGTCCAACCGGAGGTGTCGGGGATGCCAGTGGCCTCATCGCAGGTGGTGTTGTCGGTGAGGCAGTCGAAATAGTCGGAGATGTCGCACTCCACGTCCTCGTAAATCGAACAATCCACCGCCGTGCTGAAGTCGTACTCCCCGCAGGAGACGGCGTCCAGCCAGGACTCACAGGAAGCGACGTTGTCGGCACTCTGGCAGCCGACGAGGCCAACGAGAGCGAGGAGGGAGGAGGCGGTAATGGCGAGGAACTTCTGCATGGTTTTTCCTTGTGACTCTCTTCCGCAGGAAGTCAGATGACGAACCGAAACCGGCCCGTTTGTGAATGGGGCGCAAAATACACAGATGTGAAGGGGGACGCCAGGACGGGGAAACTTTTTGTCAATGATCGGTGAAGACTCCCCACCGATGGTACCTTCCCCTCATGGAACTTCCCTTCTCTGCCCTGGCCCTGGAATCTCTTCTGCGAAAGGCGGGGAGGATTGCTCTGGACGGGTTCCGACGCGTTGCCCCCGAGCAAAAAGAGGATGGCTCGGTGGTCACCCAGGCGGATCGGGACGTGGAGGAGTGCCTTCGGGAGGGACTGGATCACCTCCTGCCCGGAGTTCCTGTTCTGGGGGAGGAAACCGCCAGCGAGGTTCCCCCCGACGGGTGGTTGTGGGTGGTGGATCCCATCGACGGAACTCTGGGATATGCCAGTGGTTTCGCATATTTCTGCGTGACCGTGGGCCTGATGCGCGATGGAATTCCCCATCTGGGGGCAGTCTACCTTCCGGCGCTGGGGCCCCAGGGCGACCTTTATCTGGGGGGGGAATCTCTTCCTCCCACCCGCAATGGACTTCCCATCGCCACGGTGGCCACCGACGCCAAGGTCGCCCCGGCCTTCTTTGTGCCCTCCGACATTCATCATCGCCCTGGCTTTCGATTTCCCGGCAAGGTGCGCTGCCTCGCCTCCACCGCTTCTCACCTGGCCCTGGTCGCCGACGGAAGCGCCATCGGAGCCCTCATCACCCACGCCTGGCTGTGGGACATTGCCGGTCCCCTGGCCCTCCTCACCGCCGCCGGGGGCACCTTCTGCCACACCGACGGCAGCGCCGTGGACCTGGCCTCCCTCCGGATCGCCCGCCCCCTGGACCAGCCCCTCCTGGCAGCGCCCCGTTGGGCGTTGGATTCCCTGAGGGAGTCCCTGGGAGACACCCGCCGCCTTTCTTCCCTGCGCTGAACTTCCCTCCTTCGCTGGCAGAAGGGCGCATGGCGGTTTCCCCCTCAGGCTGCTAGTCTCCGCCGATTTTCTCCAGGAGGTCCCCATGCCGCTCCGCACCGACATCGAAAAGATCCTCCTCATCGGGTCCGGGCCCATCGTCATCGGCCAGGCCTGTGAGTTCGATTACTCGGGGGCCCAGGCCTGCCAGGCCTTGAGGGAGGAGGGCTATGAGGTGGTGCTGGTCAACTCCAATCCCGCCACCATCATGACCGATCCTGAACTGGCTGCGCGCACCTACGTCGAACCCATTACCTTGGAATCCTTGGAGAAGATCATCCTTCGCGAGAGGCCTGATGCCCTCCTCCCCACCATGGGGGGGCAGACCGCCTTGAACGTCACCGTCGCCCTCCACGACAAAGGGATCCTGGACCGCTACCGGGTGAAGCTCATCGGCGCAGGCATCGAAGCCATTCACAAGGCAGAGGACCGGGAGTTGTTCAAGAAGGCGATGGATCGCATCGGTCTGTCGGTGCCCAAGGGTGGGTTCGCCCGCTCTTGGAATGACGCCCAGCGCATCGTTGAGGAGACCCGGTTTCCCGCCATCCTGCGTCCCTCCTTCACCTTGGGAGGCGCGGGAGGAGCCACCTGCTACAACAGGGAGGAGTTCAAGGAGGCCGTTGAATACGCGCTGCGGGAGAGCCCTATCGGAGAGGTCCTCATCGAGGAGAGCATTATCGGTTGGAAGGAATACGAACTGGAGGTGATGCGGGACCTGAAGGACAACGTGGTCATCATCTGCTCCATTGAGAACTTCGATCCCATGGGCGTGCATACCGGCGACTCCATCACCGTCGCTCCTGCCCAGACCCTGTCGGATCGGGAATACCAGGCGATGCGAGACGCCTCGGTGAAGATCATCCGGGAAATCGGAGTGGAGACGGGGGGCTCCAACATCCAGTACGCAGTGAATCCCGCCGACGGCAGGATGGTGGTCATCGAGGCCAATCCTCGGGTCAGCCGTTCTTCGGCCTTGGCCTCCAAGGCCACCGGCTACCCCATCGCTCGCATCGCCGCCAAGTTGGCGGTGGGCTATTGCCTGGACGAGGTTCCCAACGGCATCACCCGCAAGACCCCCGCCTCCTTTGAGCCCACCTTGGACTACGTGGTGGTGAAGATGCCCCGGTGGGCCTTTGAAAAGTTTCCCGGCGCCGACCCCACCTTGGGGACCGCCATGAAGTCGGTGGGAGAAGCCATGAGCATCGGCCGCACCTTCCGAGAGGCCTTCCAGAAGGGGATAGCCTCCCTGGAACAGGATCGATTCGGCTTCGGTGCCGACGGCAGGGACACCTTCGACACCAACCCCCTCTCTGAAGGCGACCGAGGGGCGGCTCTGCGGGAGGTGTTGAGCCGCTTGCACACCCCTCGTCCCGACAATCTGTTCTGGATCCGCCATGCCTTGCGCCTGGGGGCGAAGGTCGAAGACATCCACGCCGCCAACCGGGTGGACCCCTGGTTTCTGCATCAGCTCTCCCTCCTGGTTGCCCGGGAGGATGAGGTGGGAAGGTCTTCTCAAAATATTGGAATTACTGGACTTTCATATAATCTTCTGAACGATGCCAAGAGAGAGGGGTTCAGCGATGTACAGCTCGCCCACCTCACCCACTCCACGGAGGCCGAGGTGAGGGCCCGGCGAATCGCCCTGGGAATCGCTCCCGTCTACAAGTCCGTAGACACCTGCGCGGCGGAGTTCGAGGCGTTCACCCCCTACTTCTATTCCACCTATGAGGAGGAGACCGAGGTCCCTCCCCTGGGGGATGCCAGACGGGTGGTGATCCTGGGAGGGGGCCCCAATCGCATCGGTCAGGGCATCGAGTTCGATTACTGCTGCGTCCACGGCGCCCTGGCCCTGCGGGAGAAGGGGTTCGAGACCATCATGGTCAACTCCAACCCCGAGACCGTGTCCACCGACTATGACATCGT
>CAYRTW010000216.1:0-10015 GCA_964426935.1 uncultured Rickettsiales bacterium | reverse complement strand
GCAGATCAAGGACGACAGGGAACATGCATCTTCCGAAAAGAAGAAGGAGAGCACCCCACGCCGTCGCGCTCTGGGAAAGGCGGGGCGAGGGAGGCAATCAAATGAGAGGGGGGGTATGGAGCCTTCCCGCACGGGAAGCAAGAGAGCAGATCGGAAATTGAGGGAGGGTCCGATTGTTAAAAGGGATAATCTACAAGTAATTTTAGCCATTTATGCCGAGTTCTTCTCTCATGATTTCCTTGATGGGGAAGGTGGCATGGCGAAGGCCACCGGCACGACACGGGCAGGCGATTCAGAGGGTCACTGTAGTGCACCTGCCCACCCGGGGCCCCTTTCTTTCAGACTCGTCATCCCAGAGAGGGGATGTCAGAGCAGGGCGGTCCTTCGGTGTGTTTGCTGGCCTTCAGGGCTTTCCGGGATTTTTCCATCCGGGGCTGTTACGATCCAACCTCTGGGAGGCGGAACGTACCGTCGAGGGCGCTCACCTTCTCTTCCCCATTCTCCGCTCGGCGCGGGATTCTTGATGTCGGATCCGTCTTTTCCTCCTTTGCCAGTCCACTACGCCACCGGTGGTTTCCGGGAAGCCATGCCTCAATCCATCAACTACTTCGACTACCCGGTCTTGGTGGTGGACGACGAAAAGGAGAATCTCGCTGCCTTCGAACTCAACTTCAGGGATCAGTTTGAGATCGTCACCGCCGAAAGCGGCAGCCAGGCGATCGCTCTTCTTGAGTCTCGAGATTTTGGGGTGATCATCTCCGACCAGAGGATGCCTGGGATGACCGGGGTTGAGCTCCTTGAACGCACCGTCGCCCGCTGGCCCCTCCTCATCCGCATGATTCTCACCGGCTACACCGACAACGAAAGCCTCATTGATGCCATCAACATGGGGCGGATCTACAAGTACATCACCAAGCCCTGGGACCCGGATTCCCTGGCCATCACCATCCGCAGGGCCATTGAATCTGCAGCCATGGCCCGGGAAAATCTCCGTCTGGTGGACACTCTGCGGCGGCAGAACGAAATCCTGGAACAGACGGTCCAGGAACGGACCCGCGACCTCTCTGATGCGGTGGCCAAGTTGCAAAAACTGGCGGTGACCGACGGGCTGACCGGACTCTATAACCATCGGTATTTCCAGGAGAAATGGCAGGAGGAAGTGCGAAGGGCCCGCAGATATGATGAGCCCCTGTCCTTGTTGATGATCGACCTGGATGAGTTCAAGAATTACAACGACAGCCTGGGGCATCCCCAAGGGGATGTCCTCCTTCACGATGTGGCCTCCCACTTGGAGCAAAGCTTCCGAGAGGTGGATTTTGTGGCCCGTTATGGCGGGGAGGAGTTCGTCATCATCCTTCCCTCCACCAGCAAGGGAGCGGCCCATCCCATTGCCGAGCGAATTCGCAAATCCCTGGAAGACACCCCCTTCCCCTTCCGGGACGTACAGCCCAGCGGAAGGGTGACCGCCTCGTTTGGAATCGCTGCCTGGCCAGAGGATGGGGTTCACCCCTGGGAACTCCTGGAGCGGGCAGATCGAGCCCTTTATGCTGCCAAGAGGACGGGGCGCAATCGCGTGGTGGCCTATGGGGAGGAAGTGGAAGCGTTGCGAGCCTCTTGGGGGCTGCCCGGTGCCCTTTCCAACGCAGAAAGGGGAGACGGGGAACCCGCCGAGGCGGAGCCCGGTTCCAAGGGATGATGAGCCGGACTCCAACGGGAGAAGGGACAGGTGAGGGCGGAGCTGGGGTGGAAGGGGAGGCCGAATCCACGGCGTCTGCGCTCCTTCCCCTGCGGATTCGGGAGTTCAAGGAGTCGGACCGGGAGTTGCTGGTGGCCCTGGCCCCCGTGCTGCCTCGCACCTGGATGGACAACCTTTCCTCCTTGCAAGCCTGGTCCATGCATCCTCAAGTTTGCACATGGGTGGCGGCGGTGGGCGAAGAGGCGGTGGGGGTGGTGATGGTCGGGTTCGTCCCCATTCTTGGGGGAAGTTGGAGGCTGGATGCCGAAATCCTGGCCATCGCCGTCTTGGAGAGATTTCGCCGTCGGGGGGCCGGAAGAGCATTGATGAGGGTCGCCGTGCGAAGAGCGGAGCAGGAGGCCAGGGTGCGGCCGGTCTATCGATTGGGTCTGCACACTGCTGCCGACAACGTGGGGGCCCAGGCGCTGTTCTCTCGTTTTGGCTTCAGTCCCGTGGCCCGACGCAAGGGGTACTACGGGGAGGGGATGGACGCTGTGCGAATGGTCAGGGCCATCGTCGCAAGGGGATGATGAGAGATTCTTCCAAACGCTGGCGGCCCTCTTTCCCATGGTTACATTTTCAGCCGGTCGTGCGGGTCCCGCAAAACGCGTATCGGGGCGGGTGCACGGCCGCAGCGCCGAAGCGCAGCAAGTCGGAAGCCGCGATAGGAGTCCGACGCAGCGATCCGGTCGGCAACAACATCTTGGGTGAGACTTTGAATCCTTTGCGAATCCCATGACTCCCTCACCCACAGCTCACCCTCCTCGTGCCACCTTTGTCATTGATGGAATGACCTGTGCGGCCTGTTCCACTCGGGTGGAAAAGACCCTGTCTCGTCTGCCCGGAGTCTCGCGGGCCTTTGTCAACCTGGCGACTCGACGGGCGACGGTGGAAGGGGAAGCCGACCTCGACGTCCTATTCGAGGCGGTTCGACGGGCTGGCTATGAGCCCCGGCCTCTTCCTGCCCCCTCCTCGATCCGGGTGGAAGAGGGGGACAGGAGCCTGAGGAAGCGATTGATCCTGGCGACCGTCCTGTTCATCCCTCTGATGGGGGTCGCCATGGTGTTTATGGATCGCCCGTTTTCGGGGGAGGTTCAATGGCTTCTGGCAACACCCGTGGTGCTGGTGGCGGGTTTCCCCTTTCTTCAGGGGGCTTGGAAGAGGGCGAAAGCCGGGTCTGCCTCCATGGACACCCTGGTGGCTTTGGGGTCTCTGTCCGCATACGGATTCAGCGTGTTTTCCTTATTGAAGGGGCATCATCACCTGTATTTCGAGACAGCGGCGGGCATGGTCACCCTCATTCTCTTGGGAAAATCGCTGGAGGAGGGTGCGAGGCGTCGCGCGGTGGCGGCGATTCAAGCCCTGTCCCAGCTTCGCCCTGCCACGGCAAGGTTGAAACGCGGGGACGAGGAGGTGGAGGTACCTCTGGAAGAAGTTGCTCCCGGTGATCTGCTGTGGATCCGCCCTGGAGAGAGGATTCCTGTCGATGGGAGGGTGGTGGAGGGGCTCTCCGAGGTGGACGAGTCAGCCCTTACCGGAGAAAGCGTGCCCTCCCCGCGGGGGCCCGGTCAGGAGGTGCTGGCCGCTACGGTCAACGGGTCCGGACTCCTTCTGGTTTCGGCCCTGCGTGTGGGGGAGGAAACCGCCCTTCAGCACATCGTCCGGCTGGTGGAGGAAGCGGCGGGGAGTCGGGCCCCTCTTCAACGCCTCGCCGATCAGGTGTCGGGTCGTTTTGTCCCCCTGGTGATGGGGGTGGCGATATGTACGGCTCTGGCCTGGGCGTGGCAGGGGGCGGATGCGGTGGGGGTCCTGATGCCAGCGGTGGCGGTTCTGGTGATTGCCTGCCCCTGCGCCTTGGGACTGGCGACTCCCACCGCCATCATGGTGGGCATGGGGAAGGCCGCCGAGTTGGGTGTCCTCATCAAGGACGCCGAGGCCCTGGAAAAGGCCCGGGGACTGACGGTCCTGGTGCTGGACAAGACGGGGACCTTGACCCAAGGGATGCCAAAGGTGGTGGAAATCCACGCCGTTGAAGATGGATTGGGGAGAGAACGCATCTTGGAACTGGCGGCAGCAGTGGAGAGGGGGTCGGAGCACCCGTTGGCTCGGGGAATCCTTCAGGCCTGGCGGGAATTGGGAAGAGAGGGGCTCCCCGCCAGGGAATTTTCTGCAGTACCCGGTCAGGGGATGAAGGCTCAGGTGCAGGTGGAATCGGGAGCAACGGAGGTATGGGTGGGAAGAGCTTCTTTCCTGGAGGTTCCGGAGATGGCTCCTGGCTCCATCCGCACCCTTCAGGAAGGGATGGAGGCCCGGGGGCAGACGGTGGTGGTGGTGGCCGCTGAGGGGCGAATCGTGGGGATCCTGGGGATGGCTGATTCCCTGAGGGAGGGAGTGGCCAGCACCGTGGCGAGGCTCAAGGCGATGGGGATTCGCCCCATCCTGGCCACGGGCGATAACCAGAGGGCGGCAGGATTGGCGGCTTCCATGGCGGGAATCGATGAAGTCCTGGCCCAGGCCTCCCCCGCCGACAAGCTGGATCGGGTTCGCGCCCTCCAGGCCCAGGGGGAGGTGGTGGGCATGGTGGGGGATGGAATCAACGACGCCCCCGCCCTGGCTGCAGCCGACGTTTCCTTTGCCGTCGGTGGGGGAACCGATGTGGCCATGGAGGCGGCCTCCATCACCCTGCTGAAAGGGGATCTGGAGAGGGTGGTGACCGCCATTGCCCTTTCCCGGGAGACCGTGCGGCTCATTCATCAGAATCTCTTCTGGGCCTTCTTCTATAACGTGGTGGGCATTCCCGTGGCAGCCCTGGGCCTCCTGTCCCCGGTCCTGGCCTCTCTGGCCATGGCCCTGTCCTCGGTCTCGGTGGTGGGAAACGCCTTGCGTCTGCGCCGGTTTCGTCCCTCCTGGTGAGGCTCAGAAGTGGCCGAGCCTGGGGAACTGGGGCCAGCCTCGTCGTCGGACCTCCTCACCCTGCCGTCAATCGTTCATGGCACCGTTGTCGATCCAGGTGCGGAGGGTGGCGATCTGGTCCGCTGGCAGGCCCGTTTCCGTCTCGTCGGGCATGGGATCGCCGTATTCACTGGGAAGTTCGTCCAGGAGGAGCTTGAGAATCAGAAACGAGGAATCCGAATCCCGAGGGACCACCCGTACCCACCCGTCGGCGGCGGCATCGGAATCATGGGCAGGCTGTTCAATCAGATTATCGTAGGCGTCACTTCCCGCCAGGATCAGATCGCCCCGATGCCCACTGGTGGAGTGGCAACTGGACTGGGTGCAGGAGACCCCGAAGATCTGGGCCTGGATGGCTGAGAAGGTGGGTTCGACGGGAGGAGGGGTGGTGTCATCGTCGGATGAGGACGAATCATCATCGCTGGCGGAGTCGTCGTCGGGGGTGGAATCATCGTCTGGAGAGGCGTCGTCGTCCCCAACGGGAAGACCTGAACCGCCCCCGCCGCAACCCGATGGCCCAAGAAGAAGCAGAAGCAGAAACACAGAAGGCGGGAGGATGCGGGCTGGCAACATGGCAACTCCATCCCCCGTGAAGTGGGGATGATACAGGAGGAAGAGAAGAGGGTTGGCCCCTGAAATCCACCTGGCGTCGGCTCCGACCAGGGACGGATAGCACGTTCCTGCTCCGCCTGGCTTTCCTGTGGACCTCTGCTCCGGCGCCGGTTGCGAGGGAAGGGAAGGGCTGCTAGCCTCCCCCTCGCTTCCCCACTCCTTCAGAAAGCATGGTTTCCCCTCCTCCATGGACGACTTCCCTTTGAATCCTCGCGGTCGGGGCACACCCATCCGAGTTCAGAACATCTTGAACGGGCTCCTGGCCCTGTCTGTTCTCCTCAACATCTGGCTGTTGACCCGGGGCGATGGGGGAGGGAAGGGGGACGAGGCCCCGGTGGAGAACCAACCGGCGACCACAGAGGCCCTCCCCCCTCCCTCGTCCTCGCCTTCCTTGACTCCTCCCCCCCTTTCGCCTCCCCAGGCCACGGAAGTCACCTACCAGGCCGGCGGGTTCACCGGGCTGCGAAGGCTGGACGGGACCCTGGATGGAGCCCTGGCCAGCTTCTTTGCCGAACGAGCCGAAGGAAAGACGGTGGACTGGCTGACTGCCACCACCAACCGCCTCCTCATCTGGCAGGTCAACCCCCGCACCGACATGCGCAAGGGGGACCCCATCACAGTGCTGTACGAGCCTCAGTCCGATGGCAAGGAGGGGGAGGTTCGCATCGCCGCCCTGAAGCTCCAGAGCCAGAAATTGGGCCGAGAGGTGCGAGCCTACTACTTTACCCGTCCGGGCTCTCGCTTCGGCACCTGGTATGACAGCTCTGGAGTGTCCATCCCCAAGCGCCTCAAGGAGCCGGTCATTCGGGAGTATGAAGAAATCACCTCCCTGCTCAAGGACGGGAGAGGGCACAAGGGGGTGGATTTCACCGCGCCGGTGGGGACGGAGGTGGTGGCTCCCAAGGCAGGAACGATCACCCGGGTCAACTGGAACTGGAAAGCCAATGGCAATTGCGTGGAGATGCAGTTTCCTGGGGGGGTGTTCGCCAAGTTCCTCCATCTGGATCGCATCCAACCGGGTATCGAGGCGGGAAAAAAGGTGGCAGCGGGAACGGTGTTGGCGGCCTCGGGAAACACCGGGCGCTCCAACGGTCCTCACCTTCACTACCAGCTCAACCGAGGCGCCGAGGGGGCGGTGGTCGATCCACTAGAGTACCACGGGGCGGTCCAGGACACCCTCTCTGGTACTGATATCCCGGCGTTTCGCGCTGTCCAGGCCCAGTTCGACCTCGCCTTTGAGGGGAAGCAGGCCCCCCCGGTTTCCTCCTCCCCCACTCCTCCCTCTCGTGGTTGACGAGGAAGCGTTTTCCCTCCCCAACGAACCCCCCTTTGGTCCCCCCTGGGGCCAGGCTGAGGGAGGTGAGCCGTCCCAGCCTCCCGTGCTTCGGGTGTGGTTGAGGCTGCGGGGGGATCGGGTACATCCCTGCTTTGTAGGAAGCGATCCCCCCTGGTTCACCCCGGAGGAGGCGGCTCTGCTGGGTGCGTTGGTGGACGGTCGTCGGGCCCGATTTCCCCTGGTGGAGGCCAGCGAGATCGTGCAGGAGTTGGGAGAGGGGAGGCCGGGGAGGGAAGAGTGGGCGGCTCAGGCCTTGAACGCCGCCCTGCAGGACTGGCATTCCCGGTGGGGAGGCGCAGCCGGGAGGGCCAGAGCGTTTGCGGCAGCGCTGCGGGAAGCGGTGGACGAGCAGAAGGGGGAGCTGTCTTTCAAGGCCTACAAACTTCGATAAAAACGAGGGAAATCAATCCTCCTGGTGTCCCGGCTCGGCTCCATTTTCATTCCCTTCCTCCCCTTCCACTCCACTCTGGCAGCGGCCGCTCAATCGCTGCAGGGCTCCGTCGGCGATGCGTTGCCACCTCAGCTTCTGGGCCTTGGCGTCCAAACGGGAGGTGGAGGGCTTTCCCTCTTTTTCCATCACCAGGGTTACCCGAGTCGTTCCCGGTCCTGGCTGAAGGGAGAGACGATATCGCAGCACTCTTTCCCCGGCAGAGCCTCGGGCCAGGCTCCCCGGACGCTGCAAGGTCTGAAGCACCAGGGCCTCCGGCTCGTTGCGGGACTCCACCCGAATGGAGAACTGATCGCCGTTGGACAGCACCAGCCGGCGAGAGCCATCGGGCCTTTCGGTGTCGCCGGTGACATTGGGAAGGGAAGCCCCCTCCCACACCCAGGGAAGACCCTCCTGCATGTCGGCGGCCCGATGGAAGACGAGGGGACGAGGGGCACGAATCTCCAGGGAGGCGGTGGCCAGGGGCTCGGCGAGGGTCATGGATGCGAGGGGCCTCGGGTGTGTTTCGGGGGATCATGGTAACCAGTCACGAGGCGTGGGGATAGCGCTCCCTGGCTGTTCGGGAAAAGATGGGGTAGCTGGCGAGGGTGCCGGGGAGGTCTTTCCTGGAGGGCGGGGGCCCCAGGAAAGGAGGCCTGACGAGGATGACCTTCTTTGGTGGGGTGGGCGTTCGCGGCCTTGCCCCTCTTTCCCGGGCCGTCTATTCTGGCGCCGCTTCGGGCCGGCCTCCTCATTCATCTCCACAACCGGGTCGAGGCGACCTTCTCCCTTCTCTTCCCTGGCCTTCCGCCCCCGTCGGCGGGCCACCCCTGGAGCCCCGATGTTTCGCGTCGGTTTCGCCGAGCCCCATCTCAACGCCGCCCACACCGACGCCCTGGACGCCCTTCGCCGCCAGTGCGCCGCCGACATCGTGACCATGACTCATCTCTCCGGATCGGGGCATCCTGGCGGGTCCCTGTCCTCCCTTCATTTCCTGCTGACTCTCTATGCCAATCTGCGCCACGACCGCACATCTCCCTTGGATCCGGATCGAGATCGGGTGTTCATCAGCCACGGCCATATCTCCCCGGGGACCTATTCTGTCCTGGGAGCCTACGGGTACTTTGATCGGGAGGACGCCATGGTGCGCTTCCGGCGCTTCGGCTCCCCCTTCGGTGGACATGTGGAGATGGGGGTTCCCGGGGTGGAATGGAACACCGGCAACCTGGGCCAGGGGCTCTCCGCTGGCGTGGGAGCTGCTCTGGCCGCCCGCATCCAGGGGCGCTCCTACCGAACGGTGGTGTGCATGGGGGATGGGGAACAGCAGAAGGGGCAGCTGAGCGAGGCCCGACGCCTGGCCGTCAAGCACAGCCTGTCCAATCTCATTGGCATCATTGATTTGAACGGACTGCAGATCGGGGGAGAGACCCGAGACGTGATGCCCCAGGACATTGCTGCCGGATGGAGATCCGACGGTTGGAACGTGTGGGAAGTGGACGGCCACGACTGGCAGGCCCTGTACGGCGCCTTGCGGCGGGCCTACCGGGAGGACACGGGAATGCCCGGACGTCCCACCGTCCTCCTGGCACGCACGGTGATGGGCAATGGCATCCACTTCATCGAGAACAACCACGTCTACCACGGCACCCCCCTCTCGGCGGACCAACTCCGCAAGGCCTATGCCATTTTGGGGCAGCCGGATCGACTGGAGGAGCTCCAGGCCCGTCGCAAGGCCCTTCCTCCCGACCCTCTTCACCATCGCGTTCCCGAAGCTCCCCTTCCTCAGGTGGATCCCGGTCCTCCGGTGGTCTACCCGGTGGAGAAGGAGGGCAAGAAGTCCTATACCGACAACCGCTCCGCCTACGGCAAGGCCATGGCCGATCTGGCCCGCCTCAACAACGGGGCGGCGGTGAAGGTGGTGGCGGTGTCCTGCGATCTGGAGGGCTCGGTCAAGCTCACCGATTTTCGTCGGCAGAGCCCCAAGGCCTTCATCGAGGCGGGAATCCAGGAGCACAACGCCGCCACGGTGGCGGGAAGGCTGTCTCGGGAGGGCTTCTCCACCTTCATCTCCACCTTCGGAGTGTTCGCTGTCTCCGAGGCCTACAACCAGCAGCGCCTGAACGATTACAACGGCACCCATGTGAAGATCGTGGCCACCCACTGTGGCCTGGACGTGGGGGAAGACGGCCCCACCCACCAGTGCGTGGACTACATCGGCCTCCTCACCTCCACCTTCGGGTTTGAGGTGTTTCTGCCCGCCGATCCCAACCAGACCGACCGGATCATCCGGGCCATCGCCGGCCGCTCCGGCAACCAGTTCGTGGGCATGGGGCGCTCCAAGCTCCCCATCGTGGCCCGGGAGGATGGGACTCCCTTCTACGGCGCCGAACAGTCTTTCGTGCCCGGCAAGGCCGATCGGCTACGAAGGGGGAATCGAGGAGCGATCCTGGCCACCGGGCCCCTGGTGCACGAGGCCCTGGCTGCCTGGGAACAGCTCAAGGCCATGGGAATTGACGTGGCGGTGTGGAACCACGCCTCGGTGAAGCCGTTGGACCTGGAAGCGGTGCGGGAAGCGGCAGGCACCGGACTGCTCCTCGCCGTTGAGGATCACCACGTGGACACCGGGCTGGGGAGCCGGGTGGCCAACCTGGTGGCGGAAGAAGGGCTTCCCTGCCGGGTGATTCGGGCGGGAGTCAACCGCTTCTGCGCTTCGGGTCCCCCGTCAGACCTCTATGCCGCCATGGGATTGGACGCCAAGGGCCTGGTGCAAAGGATGGTTGCCGCCCTGGGCTCCAAGGCGGCCTGAGCCCCTCGCCTTCCATTCCTACCTGCTTCAGCACCTCTTCCATCCTCCTTCCATCCTACCTCAGCACCTCCCCCATCTTCAGCAGAAACTCGTCGTAGAGGGCCTTTTCTTCCCCCATCGCTGCGGTGACGTCTTCAGTGGGGAGTC
>CAYRTW010000215.1:0-10139 GCA_964426935.1 uncultured Rickettsiales bacterium | reverse complement strand
GCGTCTCATGAAGATCCCTCCATGGGGTTGGCGAGTCTGCCCCGCCATGACCGAGGCCGAAGGAGTTCAAGCGGTCTTCGGAGCCCAGGAGAGGTCGGTCAGGCACCCGGCGCGCAATGTATGCAAGGAGCTGGCAAGGAGTCCATTTAGATGCAGGTAATTTGCATAAATGTCACAAAGCGGGATCGCGGTGGGGCGGATGGAAGGAAAAGGCGAGGTCCCCCAACAGAAACCATCCGGCGACCCTCAGGCGGTGCGCCAGGGATCACCCGGCCGTCCGCCGGCAAGACCACCGCCCCGGCGATGCTTCCCGAGGGGACCCTCCCGTTGAGGAGTCTCTGGCAGGGGAGCCCCGAACCCCGGCGTCGCCGACCCAGCCCACCCGGATCCCCGGATTCAAAAGCAAAACCAGGCCCGTGGAAAACCGGGGAGAGAGCTCCATAAGGTGGCCCTCACCCTCCCCCAGGGGCTCTCGGCCCCATCATCACTGCCGCTCCCAGAAGGCACAGGAGGATCCCCACCAGGTCTCTTCGATCGGGAACCACCCCCTCGATTCCCCAGCCCCATCCACCGGAAAGAACAATAAAAATCGCACCATAGGCGGCGTAGATCCGGCCGAAGCCATGGCCCTCGGGCTGGAACACCGGCACCACCCCGTACAGGGCCAGGGCCAGGAGGCCGGCGGCTCCGAGCCAGGCGCTGCGGTGATCCCGAAGCCACAGCCACACTCCGTAGCCACCACCGATTTCCAGAAGACCCGCTGCCAGGAAGAGAAGGAGGGAGCGCATGGGGCCAGGATAGCCCGGGGTCCCGCGCACGACCAACTGCGGCCTTCGGCCGTCCCTTCATCCCTCTCCCCCAGGAGCTCGAACCTGTTCCCCGGCGGGGAAGACGGAAAGTGGAAGGGGAAGGGACTCCGGCGTACAGTCAAAAAATGTGGTTCATGAACGTTCTTCTCGTGAGCGCGGTGGTGAGCTTCCTCACGTGGGGGGCCTGGAGGGGGTCGGGGGAAAGGGCCTCCTCCCCGGCCCTGACCCAGCCCTCTCCCTCGCCGGCCCCCTCGTTTGATCCCCACCACCCCCTTGGCCTGAATCAGGGAGTGGGGGCCATCCCCGCCCAGCAGGTGCGATTCTTCGACTTCACCACCTATGACCAGTACGTACGAGACGACGCCCAACGCCTGAGGCAGGTGGGCCCCCGGTGGTATCGGATCCACACCCTGGAGTATCCCTGGTTCTCCCAGCACGATCTGGAAGAGAGCGGGTGGGACTGGCACCATCGGGACCTGCTCATCCACACCCTCCAGGCTCAGGGGGTAGAAATTCTCCTCATGCTGGGGCCGGCCCGGGGGAACGCCTCCTGTCGCAACCCGGAGGCCTGGCTGCCGAAGGAATACTGGCCCCAGGATCAGGCTGGGCAGAAGCGATTTCGGGACTACGTGGCCCGGGTGGTGGAGAGGTACGACGGCGACGGCATCGACGACATGCCTGGCCTTCTCCGCCCCGTCCGGTGGTGGCAGGTGGACAACGAGGTGGACCTTCACTTCACCTCCTGCAAGAAAGAGGGAAGGGCCTACGCCACTCCTGAGGAGTATTACCAGTTGACCCGCGCTTTTGGAGAAGCCGCCCGGGCCGCCGACCCTTCGGCTCGCATCCTCACCTGCGCCATGGTGGTGCCCCGCCATGAGAGGGGAGAGTTTGCCTACGTGGGTCCCCTGTTCAGCCTCCACGGAGGGGACCTGGTCGACCAGATAGACGCCGTGGATTTTCACGATTATTCCGGCAGCCCGGAGACGTTTTTTGACAAGCTCTCCCTGGTGCGGAGGGCCCTTCGCACCCCCAAGCCCATCTGGGTGACCGAGACCTCGGTGCCCGGGGATCCCCTGGCCAATGAAGCCTGGAACCCGACCCGTCAGGCTGGAGCGTTGCTTCAATGGACGGGCATGGCTCTGGCCACCGGCACGATCCAGCGCCTCTTCTGGCACACCCTCAAGGACGCTCCCCCCAACCCTCAGCAACGGGAGTGGCGAGCCTTTGGGACCAACGCCTTGTTCAGTTGCCTGAACCCCCTCCGAAGTCCCCGGGGAACCCAGACCTGCACGGGGAGGGACCTGAAACCGGTGGGGGCCGTGTTCGCCCGGTTGAGCCGGGTCTTGCAGGGATTCGAGAACATGGAGGGGAGGGATCGATCGACGTTCGTGATTCACCGAGGCTCCCGGTCCAAGGCCGCCATCTTGTGGAGGGAGGGAGGAGAAACGGCGGTGGATCTGGCTTCCCTGCTGGGAAGGGGGCCGGTGCGGGTGCTCCGGTCGGGGGCGGATGTGCGGACCCTGCTCAGCTCCCCGAGCGAGGAGGATCCTTCGCGGATTCGGGTGGGATCCCAGCCGGTCCTGGTGTATCGGGAAGACTGAGCCAAGGTCCCCTTCATGACCCTCCCCCTCCTCTCCTCTCCGGCCTGGCTCCTGCTGGCCCCCTTGCTGGTGTTGGGGTTTCTATGGGCAGCCCGAGAGAGTCGGGCCCACCGGGTGATCCTCCCCTCCCTGCTTCTGGCTCCCCCGGAGGATCCCCTTCCTCCTCGGGCGGGGAGTCGATGGCGGGTGACCCCCCGGGTGTGGTTTCGGCTGGTGGTGTTGGGAGGGCTGCTTCCCCTGGGACTGAGCGTGTCTCCTCCTCCCCTCCCCTCCCGGGGAAGGGCGGTCCTGGTGGTGGAGGTGGGGATGGGGTCCCAGGCGGAATCGACCCGGGGCACCCGACTGGAGAGGGCGCGGCGGGAGGCATTGGTCTGGCTGGAGGGGAGGGAGCCTGAAGAGCAGGTCGCGGTGGTGGCGGCGGGAGCCTTGACCGAGGTGAAGGGAACCTTCCGGTCGGCCCTGGACGTGCCAGTCATCCTCAACGGGCTGGTCTCCGACGATGGAACCCCTCGACCGGGGGAGGCTCTGGCGATGGCGAGGGCCCTGGGGGAGGCGGAGCGGGTGGTGCTGGCCTCCTCCTCGGCCTTCGCGGACGCCTTTCGGGGAAGCCCGGGGGTGACGGTGCGTTGCTTCGGCGAGCCCGCCCCCAATGGCACGGTTGGGCGGGTGGGGGCCCTTCCGGGGGGATGGGAGGTGGAGCTGCGGGCGCGAGGAGGGGCGGTGGCCGGCCCGGTGGAGCTCGCCGATTCCCACGGGAAAATCCTGGGGAGGGCCCGGGTCTCCTTGGAGGAGGCGGAGCGACGCACCCTGGTGATTCCCGGTTCGGATTCATCCGTCCCGGTGACCGTTTGGTGGAAGACCGGAGACCCTCTCCCCGCCGATGATCGGGGCTTCTGGGTTCCTCCACTTCCCCGGAGAACTCCTCTTTGGACGGGCCCGGGCCCGGCACCTCCCTGGCTGGTGGCCCTGGCCGGCGAGAGGCGGGTGGCGTTGGGAGCGGGGGAGGGCCCCCCTCTCCTTCCATTCTTGCGGGTGGTGGCTGAAAAAGGAGAGCTCCTGCCGGTCATCACCTGGCGGGGAGAGGATCCCCTGCTCCAAGAGGTCCCCGTGGAAGGGTTGTCCCCCGCCCCGGCGTTGAGCCTGCGTCCGGGAAGCGAAGTGGTGCTGGGAAACGTCCGGGGGGCGGTGCTGGTGAGGGGACAGAGCGAGGGGGGGATCCCGTTTCTGTTGACCTCTCTCCCCCTGCTGGAGAGGGGCACCGAGGCGGATCGACTGCTGTTGTTGCGGTCCTTCCAATATCTGGGGGCCCAGGGAGGTCCCTTTGGTACCCTGACCTCTCCCGGGGCCCGGGTGGGCATTCCCGGCGATGGGGAGACGGTGCCGAGGATCCGTCTGGGAACGGGGAGGGAAGAGGTGCCCTCGGTCGGAGGGGTGGCCACCCTCCTGGCGCCGGTGCGGGGAGGTCTGCACCCTCTTTGGGGGGCCCCCTCTCCTTTTCTGGCGGTCGTCCCCGATGGAGAAAAGGCGGGGGATCTGGGAGGCATTTTCGATGAGTCCCCCTTGCCGGACCTGACCGACCCATCGGTGGGGAACGAGGCGTCCTCCTCCTCTCCCTGGCTTCCCGGGGTCCTGTTCGCCCTGTTGTTGGGGTTGGTGGAGGCCGCCCTGCCCTCTCCCGGCCCTCCTTCCCGGCGGCGCCTGGCATGGGGAATGTGGGGAGGGGCCCTTCTCCTGACCCTCCTGGGGGCCCTGGCTCCTCCCCTTCCCTGGCCTTTTGGCGGCCCTCCTCCGGCGATGGCGATGGTGGATCGATCCCTGAGCGTGGGCGAGGGGGGGGAGGCGGAGATTCGCCGGGCCCTTTCGCGGGTGTCCCATCATGCTCGGGAAGCCTCCCTTCCCCTGGGGATGCTGGCCTTCGGCGCCGAGGCCCGCCTGGATCGTCCCCCTCGTCTCGGCGACGAAGGGGGGTTCCCGTCGGTGTTGGTTTCTCCCTCTGCCACCGATCTCGCCTCCGCTCTGACTGCCGGGGCCCGGGCCCTTCAGGGAGGACCGGGGAGGCTCCTCTTGTTCTCTGACGGGCGCCCTTCTTCAGAAGAGGGGAGAGAGGAGGCCCTCGCTGCCGCTCAGGATCTGGCCAGGAAGGGCATCTCCCTGTGGGCCTGGCCAGTGGGGCAGGTGGGAGATTCTTCGTCCCTTCCCTTCGCCTCCGCCCGAACCCTGGGGGTGGTAGGGACGGGGCTCTCCCCCCTCTTTCGCGCCCCACCCGCGTCGGTGTCGGCGCGCTGGAGGGGGGTACTTCCCGATGGAGTGGAGGTGATATCTCCCTGTATTCAAAGGGGAAGCCCTGCCATCCTCTCCCTCCCTCCTCTCCCCCGAGGGGTAACGGGGGTGTCCTTGTCCTCCCTCCCCTGCCAGGCCGACCTCCCCGTCTCCCTCCTCCCTCCCCTCCACCTGCAGGTGCGCGGTGGGGGTGGAGTTC
This sequence comes from uncultured Rickettsiales bacterium, assembly GCA_964426935.1. Classification (GTDB taxonomy): domain Bacteria; phylum Myxococcota_A; class UBA796; order UBA9615; family JAKLKC01; genus CAYRTW01. The sequence goes on along the minus strand of CAYRTW010000215.1, from coordinate 5,250 downwards.
GCATTCTCGCCTCTCCCGGTCCCGACGCCGAGGCCCTGTCTCGGGCGGCGACGGAAGCGGGGCTGGGGCTCCTCCCGCCCGGAGCGGAGGGAGGAGACGCCTCCGTGCTGGCGGTGGTGGGCGATGAGGTGGAACCTCCTCCCGGAATGATGGAGAGGGTGCGAAATGGAGTGGGCCTGCTCCTGGCCCCCATCTCGGGGGCCCGACACCCCGATTCCCAGACCCTGGCCTCCCTCTCCCCCTTGCGCGCAGTGGAGAGGGCCGAGAGGGATCGTTCCCCCCTGCTGGCCCTTCTCCTGGTGGATGTGTCGGGAAGCATGGCCGGAGACGGCATCCTGGCTGCCCGCTCCCTGTCGGCCAGGGTCGTCAAGAACTTGAAGGAAACCGACCACTTCGGCCTCCTCGCCTTCACGGGAATCTCCCGGTGGGTGGTGCCGGTGCAACGAGTGCGAGAGAAGAGGAAAGAAATGGAGGCCGCCTGCCTGAGCCTGGGCGTGGGAGGGGGTACCCATCTGGGGAGGGCCCTCGCGGTAGCGCGCTCCGAGTTGGCTCGCCATCCCTCCTCCCGCCGGGTCCTGGTGATCCTCTCCGATGGCCTCAGCGCTTCCGAAGATGCAGTCAACGAAGCCACCGCCCTGCGCGAGGAGGGAATCCCCCTGGTGGTGGTGGCCTTGGGCCCCCATCCCGACGAGAGCCTCTTGTCCCGCCTCTCTGCCCGGGGGGCCCCCCTCCATCGGGTCAGGTCAGAAGGAGAGGTCATGGATCTGTTGCTGGAGGCCGGCGCCGATCGCATTCGCCCGGTCCCCGACGGCGCACCTCGGGAGCCCCGAGCCGTGAAGGTGACGGGAGAGGGGAGGGGGGATCCTCTGGGATTGGAGGCGTTTTCTCCCTGGCCAAGGCTGACGGCGTGGCGCTCCGCCCAGGAGGTGGGGGCCTCCTCCCAGGTTCTTCTTGAGACCGATGAGGAATTTCCCGAGCCCCTCCTGGCCCGGGGGAGGGTCGGTGCCGCCTCGGTCCTGGCCCTGACCGCCTCCCCTTCGGCTCCCTGGCCAGAAGGGTTCCTCTCGGGGGTCTTGCGGTCCCTGGCCTCTTCCCAGGAGCCGGTGGTGGAGGTGAGGGCCCGGGAGGGGGGGTGGGAGGTGGAGATCCTGTCCCCCTCGGGGGAGGAGGAGGTCTCTACCTCCCTCCAGGCCTCGGTGCAGCGGCGAGGGGGTGGTGCCGAACCGGTGGACCTCCACCCCGCGGTGCATCTCCCCGGGCGCTGGGAGGGGTGGGTGCCGGGAGGGGAGCCTCCCATCTCCCTCTGGCTTCAGTGGCGAGAAAAAGGACGGGATCAGCGAGCCTCCGTGCCTCTCCGTCTGGCCCCTCTTCCCCCCACCGTCGGGGAAACCGGGGGAAGGGGCCCGGATCGCCCCTTTCTGGAGGAGCTGACCGCCATGACGGGAGGAGGTGTGGAGCCCGCCGCGTCCCGGTGGACCGCCCCCCTCCCTCTCTCCCGGAGCCTCCCCCTCTCTCGCCCCCTGTGGGCGGCGGCGGCCCTGCTGCTGTGGGGGAGAGCGGTGCTGGGGAGGAGGGCTTCCGGGTCGAGGGGGCCATCAAAAACAAGGGGCTCCCCACAGGATGGCGCTCATGCCGGAGCATGAGTAACGTCGATGACGCCGAGGGGACCCCAGCAACGCGGGGGAGCGGCGACCCCCTCCCTTCGGGCGAAGGCCCCTCTCCCCCGGTTGACGGCTCTCTTCAGAGGGAGGCGCCGGGGTGGCTCCCGTCACCGGTTCCCGCTTCGCCTCCTCCACCGAGAGCCCCCTCCCAGGAGCAAAAGAAGGACGCCCCCTCCTCGGGAACCTCCTTCCGTGCGACAGCCACATCCCGAATTCACGCCGTCGGAGGCGCTGTCGTCATCCCCCGCAGCGTCATCGTCTGAGGTGGCGTCATCGTCTGAGGTGGCGTCACCGTCTGAGGTGGCGTCGTCATCGCCGCTGCTGGTGTCGTCGTCCGAGGGGCCTGCCTTGCCTGCCCAGGAGGCGCACCCCTTCTCCTCGAAGAGGGTCCCCATCTCGGCGTCGGACAGGACCCGATTGAACAGGCAGACCTCGTCGATCCTTCCCTTCCAAAAGCTGCTGTCGTTGTCCACGGTGTCTCCCCCTACGTACAGGAATCCCCGACTGGCTCCCGTGGGGAGCCTCTCAAAGGCCACCGCCTCCCCGAGGGGGGCCCCGTCTACATAGAAGCGCACCGTCATGGTGCTCACGTCCCGGGTGAAGGCATAGTGGTGCCAGGAGTCTCCCCCATCGGCGGCCTCGGTGGACACCAGGGTCTCGTTGGTCCCATCCCCCCACTCCCAGAACGCCACCAGCCGATGATCCTGGCGCACCGACAGCCAGTAGGCGTAGTTGGTCTCTTCATCTTCGGAGTAATAATCGTTGGTGGCGTAGCAGACCAGGGCGTTGTCCCACTCGCCGGGGTCCAGCTCCTCGGCCAGGGCGAAGACAGAGACGGTGAGATCCCCCTTCAAGGAATGGTGGTAGGCGTCGATGGCCGAAACCTCCATCTGGTCACCGCTACCGTCCAGGTCCAAGGCTCTCCCCAGGATTCCTCCCTCCTTCGCCTGAGCGTCGCCCAGGAGGGAGCCGTCCAGGGAGAAGCCGGTCTCTTCGGGGGCCTCGTCGGCGGCGGTTCCCCCGTCAAAGGGATACCAGGCCACCAGCCCTCGCGGCGCCTCCACAGCGGAGGCCAACAGGAAGGTGTCGGCCACCTCGTCCATGTGTCCGTCGCCATTGTCGTCTCGATAGAACGAGGCGGTCACCTCGGCACCCTTCACCTCCACCAACACGAACCCGTAGCCCAGATTGGAATCCCTCACCGGCTCATAGGTCTGGAGCCCCCCACCGGTCCCACCGATCACCTCCCAGGTGGGGGCGCTGCCGGCCGGTCCGGGGTCCGGCGCCCCTCCTCCCAACTGCCCCGGCTGGTAGAGGTGCCAGTGGCCCACGAACAGGGCCTCCACCCTGTAGGCAAGGAGAAGCTGCCAGAACTCCCCCTGGGTGCCTCCCATGGCTACGTCGTAGGTGCTGAAACTGACCGGGTGATGGGTAAACAGGAAGACGTGGGCTTTGTCGGTGCTGTCGATGAGCACGCTCTCCAGCCATTGGAGATCGGGGGTCACGTTCACCCCGCCGTCATCGTCGGAGAGGACGGAGATGAATCGCACATCCCCCACATCAAACCAGTAGGTGAGGGCCTCTTGACCCGCCGGGCTGTTGCTGCGGGGGAGAAAGTCAAAGGTCTTCGCCCAGGCCTCCTTGACCCCCGCGCCAGGGAAAAAGTCATGGTTTCCGGCCGTGGCGTAGCGGTCCGCTTCCAGGGTGGAGGTCGCCTCCTTCCACTCCTCCCACACCTCCACCTGACGCTCCAGGGACCAGGCCCCGTTGGTCAGATCCCCCACAAAGAAGGCGAAATCTGGGGTCAGGGCGTTCATGTCCTCCATCATCCCCGGGACCACCTCCCAGTTTACCGAGTCCCCCGATTGGGCCTGGGTGTCCCCCACAACCGTGAAGCGAAGCTCGGTGGCCAGGACGAAGGCGAGGAGGGGAAGCATGGGGGATCCCGGCGGGCCTGGAGGGAAGGGGCTCGCGGGAGTCAATGTATACCGGGGGGAGGGCGGCGAGGAGGGAAGGGGACCGGACGATCGGGCCCCCGCGGTGCTGGAGCCGCCTGGAGGAGGGGGATTCCTTCCCGGAGGCCCGGCCCCTCGTCCTCGCCGACCCATCCCCCCTCTCACCGCCCCCACCGAGGCCTTCGCCGCAGGATCGAGCCCCCCAGGCGGTGCCCTCGCCCTCAGCGGGAACGCCCGTCGAGGAGGCTCCGATCCACCCCCCTCACTCCACCAGCAGCCAGGTGCTCATCATGTGGAAGTGGCTGTCTACGTGACAATGGACCATCCACAGGCCGGGGTTGTCCAATTCGGGGAGATAGAAATGGTACGAGGTGGCCGGTCCCAGGATGAAGGTGTCCAGGGTCTGACCGGTGTACAGGTCGTTCCAGGTGTAGCCGTGGATGTGGAAAGTGTGGAATTCACTGCCGAATCCCACCAGGTTGACCCGAACGGTGTCCCCCAGGGAGGCAAAGGCGGTCAGGGATTCCAAGGTGTCGGTGAGGGAATCCTGTCCGGACACTTCTTGCACCACCATGGTGTGATGATGCTCGGTGGCGTCGAACTCCTCCTGGCTGGAATCGTCGTCTCCGGAAGCGGAGTCGTCGTCTCCGTGCTTCATGGCGTCCTCATCGATCTCTGTCCACGGCCCATAGGTGGTCATCAGGACATAGTTCAGCATGAAGTCCGGGGAATAGAGGGCGTCCTCGACGGGATCCCGGATCACCAGCACTCCGAGCACCCCCGCCTCTCCCTGGTACTCGATCAGCTCTTCGTCCATTTCGTGGGAGTGGTAGAGGAAGGTGCCGTACCCCTGCACCGCTTCCCAGTGATAGGTGATCTCGCCACCCGGCTCGGCCACCTGGAGCACTCCTTCGTTCTCCATGTCGTAGCGGACCCCGTGAGGGTGGAGGCCCATGGGCTCGTCGGTCTGGTTGGAGAGGGTCACGTCCACCGAGTCGCCCCCATCCATCACCAGGGTGGGCCCCAGGAACTGCCCGTTCAAGAGGTAGCCGTGAACCACCCCCATGGTCATGCCCCCGTCCATCCGGAGCTCATAATCCCCATAGGTGGCGGTCATCTGATAGGAGCGCACTATCCCGGTGGGAGGGAGGTCAGAGGGGATCTCCGCCTCACCGCTGTCGTCGTCCTCGACCGAGGGGGACGAGCAGCCCCCCAGCAGCAGGAGGGGAAGGAGGAGGTCTCTCAGAGTCTGGAAGAAGCTCATTGCAGGGTCATTCCGAAGGCGCATTCCTCCTCACTACAGCTCCCGGTGAAGGAGGTTCCGCCCTCGTTGGCGGTGGCGGTGCAGTCGGTCCAGCCGGAGCCGGTCATGGCTACCTGATCCGCCGACACCGTTCCCCCTTCAGGAACCGGCATGTTCATGTTCCAGTTGGAGAGGGTGAAGGTGCAGCCGTCGCTGAGGAGGGTGAGATCGGCGTCCATGGCCATGCCGAAGCAGGTGCCGGTGGAGGCCCATCGCCCCGGCTGGAGGAGGGTGCAGGCCGGGGCGGTGTCGTCGTCGGCAACGGCGGTGTCATCGTCCCCGGCGGCGGAGTCGTCATCGGAGAGGGAGGTGGTGCAGGCGGAGACGATGC
>CAYRTW010000214.1:0-10170 GCA_964426935.1 uncultured Rickettsiales bacterium | reverse complement strand
ACGAGGAGAGGAAGAGGGCCCTGGATCGCATCCTTCCCTTCCAGCGCGGAGATTTCGCGGGGATCTTCAGGGAGATGGAGGGGTTGCCGGTCACCATCCGCCTCCTCGATCCCCCCCTTCACGAGTTTCTCCCCACCACAGATCAGCAGGTGGAACTCCTGGCGGAGCATTCGGGATTTTCGGCGGAGAGGATCCGCAAGCGCACCCAGGAACTGCACGAGGCCAATCCCATGCTGGGGCACCGGGGCTGTCGGTTGGGGATCTCCCACCCAGAGATCTACCGGATGCAGGCCCGGGCCATCGTGGAGGCGGCCTGCGAGGCGGCCCAGGCGGGGATCGCCGTGCTTCCCGAAATCATGATTCCCCTGGTGGCGTTGGAGAAGGAGCTCTCCTTCCTCAAGGAAGAGGTGGAGGACGAGGTAGAGAGGGTGTTCCGGGAGAGGGGGCAGCGGGTGGAGTGGATGCTGGGGACCATGATCGAGCTGCCTCGGGCCTGCCTGGTGGCGGATCGCATTGCTGGGGTGGCCCAGTTCTTTTCCTTTGGTACCAACGATCTGACCCAAACCACCTTCGGCTTTGCCCGGGATGATGCCGGTCCCTTCCTGAAGGTGTACGAGGACGCCAAGGTGTTGACGGTGTCCCCCTTCGTCACCCTGGATCAGGAGGGGGTGGGTCAGCTCATCCGCCTGGCGGTGGACAAGGGAAGAGGGGTGAGGCCGGGGCTGAAGACCGGCATCTGCGGAGAGCACGGTGGAGACCCGGATTCCATCCACTTCTGCCACGAAATCGGTTTGGATTACGTGAGCTGCTCCCCCTTCCGAGTGCCGGTGGCGAGGTTGGCCGCCGCCCAGGCAGCCCTGAAGAATCCCTGAGAATTCAAGCTGTTGGCCGTGTCTCCTCTTTTGCCAGAGCCGGTGGGAGGCCTCGCTTTTGAAGCCCTCCTGAAGGATCGGGAGAGGTTTCGGCCCGCCCTTCAGGTCATCGCCTCAAGGCATGGATTGGCCGGGGACTCGGTGGAGTTCATCTTCTCGGGGAGCAACGTGCTGGCCCGCGCGGGTGCCGATTCGGTCATCAAGCTCTTTTGTCCCCTGTGGGGCGAACAGCAAAGGGGGGAAGGAGCTTGTCTGAAGCAGGTGGAGGGGAAGCTGCCGATTGAGACTCCCGAGGTGAGGGGCGAGGGGGAGTTGGAGGGGTGGCCCTACCTGGTGATGAGACGCCTCCCGGGAAGGACCATCCGCTCCGTCTGGGACAAAATAAACCCTATCCAAAGGGCGGGGTTGGCCGCTGCCATCGGGGAACTCACCACCGCCCTTCAGGAGGTTCCCACCGCCGGAATGGAAACGGTGCTGGAGTCGGATTGGACCTCTTTCACCGAGGAGCGCCTGCGGCTGACACCGATTCAGCAGGAGAAGTGGGGATGTCCCAAGGCCCTGGTGGCGGAGATGCCGGGATGGTTGAAGGCGGCCCAACCCCTTCATCCTGAAGGGTTTTCTCCTTGTCTCCTTCACGCCGACATGACCGATGAGAATCTCCTGGTGGAGGAGGTGCGGGGGCGGTGGACCCTCAGCGGACTGGTGGACTTCGGCGATTCTCTCCTGGGGTGGAAGGAATACGAGTGGGTGACCCCCGCCTTCCTGGTCTGCCACCGCGAACCAGCCCTGGTTCAAGCCCTGGTTCGGGGTGCGGGAGTTTCTGCTCAGGAGATGAACGAGGCCATGACCCTGCGGCTGGGGGCCTGGTCCCTCCTTCACCGGTACAACAACATCACCCGGTATCTGACGCCGGCCGGACCGACTCCTTCCTTGGATGAATTGGTCAGGAATTGGTGGCGGTGGGAGGATTCCTGAGGGATTCCAATAGTTTGCCTGCAAGAAACTCCCGCTCGGCCTCGTTCCCACACAGGTCCACCGCCCTTTGCCACGCCAGTTGAGCCTCTTCCCATCGCCCTGAACGCTGAAGCAGGTCGGCCCTCGTGGCGTGCAGAAGGTGGTAGGAGGCCAGGGAACCTTCGGCGGCGATTTCCTCCACCAGGGCCAAACCCGCTTCGGGCCCCCGAACCATGGACACCGCCACGGCCCGGTTGAGGGCCACCACCGGCTGGGGAGCCATCCGGAGGAGCACGTCATAGAGGAGCACGATCTGGGGCCAATCGGTGCGTTCCGGAATGTCTGCCTGGGCGTGAAGGGCGGCGATGGCGGCTTGCACCTGATAAGGGCCGGGCTGGTTGCGGCGGAGGGCGGTTTCCACCAGGGCCACTCCCCAGGCGATCTCCTCCCCATCCCACAGGGAGCGATCCTGATGGGAAAGGAGCACCAGCTCTCCCGAGGCGGTGATGCGGGCCTTCCGCCGGGAGTGCTGGAGGAGGAGGAGGGCCAGAAGTCCTTCCACTTCGGGGGATTGGGGTAGAAGGGCGTTCATGAGCCGGGTCAGTCGAATGGCTTCACCGCACAGGTCGGGGCGGAGGAGGTGGGGACCGGAGGTGGCGGTGTAGCCCTCGTTGAAAATCAGATACAGGACGGCCAGGACGGCATCCCGACGGGAGGGGAGGGCGTCATCCTCGGGGATTTCGTAAGGGATCCCCGCATCCCGGATCTTGCGCTGGGCCCTCACCAGCCTCTGGGCTAGGGTGGATTCGGGCACCAGGAAGGCCCTGGCGATCTCGGGAGTGGACAGGCCTCCCAGGGTGCGGAGGGTCAAAGCGACCTGGGCATCGGGAGCCAGGGCGGGGTGGCAGCAGGTGAAGATGAGGCGGAGCCGATCATCGGGAATGACCGAGACCTCATCGGAGGTCGGGGCGGTCTTGAGGGATTCCAGGGCCTCCAAGGCGTCTTGATGGCGGTGGGAGGTGGCCCTGCGGCGGATGCGGTCAATGGCGCGCCTCCGGGCGGTTTCCAGGATCCAGGCGGGAGGGTTCTTGGGTAATCCCTCCCGTCCCCATTGGGCCATGGCCGATAGAAATGCGTCCTGCACGGCGTCTTCCGCCAGTTCGAAGTCTCGGGTCATCCGGATCAGGCTGGAGACGATGCGACCGTGCTCCTGGCGGAACAGGGACTCTACTTCCCGATGAGTGGCGAGGCCGGCGCGGGGACTTTCAGGAGCGTGGGGAGACATCCATCCCTCGGCGGGAAGGATGGACCAGGGGGAGGGCCCTCGCAAGGGGAGGGAGTCTCATCGGAGGGGCGGGAGGAGCCTAGCCGGCGGGGTAATACTCGGGAGGGAGGACCTGCACGGGGCGGACCTCGATGCTGCCGGAAACCGCCCCGGGGATGCGGGCGGCGATAGCAATGGCCTCATCCAGATGGGCGGCCTCCACCAGGTAGAACCCTCCCAACTGTTCCTTGGTTTCGGCGAAGGGCCCGTCGGTGGTGAGGATCTGACCTCCCCGCACCCTGACGGTGGTGGCCATGGAGGTGGGCAGCAGGGCGTTTCCCCCGCGCATGTTGCCGGTGGCGACGATGGATTGGGTGAAGGCGCCATAGTTCGCCAACTGGGTGGCCCGGTCTCCTTCTCCCATGCCGGCGTTGGCGGATTCGTTTCCATAGATCAACAAGGCGTATTGCATGACGAAGTCTCCTGAGGGGAATGGTTTGCCCCGTGTGGAAAGGTCGGGAGAGGGAGGAGAAAATCGACGGGCAGCGAAGATTTTTCAGGGGGAAGACGAAGAAGAGGAAGAGGAAGGAGTGGCCGAAGCTTCCTGGGTGTCCGCCTCCACCATGCCGCCCTGGTCCTCCATAGGAGGAGGGGTCCGGGGCCGAGAAAAGTCTCTCTCCGACTCCCCAGTGGTGTCCTGCCGACCCGCCCGTGAACGGACCTGAAGGAGGAAGATCCCCCCCAGGAAGATGCCGACGCAGACGTATTGGGCGGGGGTCAACCCGAAGTAACGGGTGTCGGACTTGGGGAGGTCGGTGGCCCTCAGAAAATCCATGGCGAAGCGGGGAGGGGCGTAGAGGATCATCATCACCCCGACGAAGAAGCCGTGGAAGCGCGGTTTTCGGTCAAGAACCTTCATGGTGGTCAGAATGAGCAGGGCCAGAATCGCTTCGTACAGGCCCAGATCGTGGCGAGCCCCTGAGGGGAAATCGACGGCCAGGGCAAAATGGCTCAGTGCCCCTTTGTGGTCGTGGGCGGTGAAGCATCCCAGGCGCCCCAAGACCCATCCCGCCATGAAACCCATGGAGATGCAGTCGGCATAGGGCCAGGCGGGGGCCTTGTACAGGCGCATCAACAGAGGCACGGCGATGGCGGCACCGATGAACCCGCCGGTAGAGGAAAAGCCATTCCACACCTGGAAAAGAATCAGGGGATCTTCAGCAAACTTGTCCCAGTTGTAGCCCAGGACATGGAGAAAGTGAGCGAAGACGAAGGCGATGACCACCATCAACAAGGAGGTGTCCACCGTCACCTTCACGCTCAGCCCTTCCCGGATGGCCCGGGCCCGAGACACCTCCATGCCCACGTAGACACCAGCAATGACCAGGAGGGTCCAGGAGTCCAACTCCATGGATCCAATGGGAATTCGCAGGGGAGGGTAGTAAGGAATCACAAGGGGCCCGATGGAAAGGGGGGACGGTGAGGCGAAGGAGTGTACCGCCCCGAGGAAGAGGGGGGAAATCGGATCCGCGCTGGAGGGGATGGAAAGGGACAGAAGTGAGCGGAAGTTGGGAACCGGTCAGGAGCGGTGGACGGTCCAGACCCCATCCATGCCGCTGGGAGGGTCACTGTAGGTGAAGGTTCCCGTCCCCGAGTCGCCGGAGAAGGTCCCGGGGCTGTCCACCGAGTACTCGGTTCCATCGTCGGGGTTGGTGATGGCGAAGAGCCCATCGAAGGCGCCTCCCTCGGTGACCAATCCCTCCACACCGAAGGGGATGTCGTACTCTTCAACGACCACGTCAATAGTGCATTGGCCGCTCCCCACCACCTGTCCCGCCGCGTCGATGTCCATGCTCACGTTGCCGTTGCATTCCAGGTTGTACACATCCCCTTCATACAGGACGGCCACATCCACCTGAAGGGGCCCCTGCCAGTGGCCGGTGTGGGGAGAGGGGGAGGCCACATTCACTTCCACCGTAGCGAACTCGGAGCTGCCGTCTTCATAGCCAATGGTGACGGTCAGGGTCTGGGTCCCGCCGTCGAGGAGGGCCTGGCCAGAGAGGGCCGCTACCCCCAGATCCCCCGTCAGGGACGAACTCCAGGCCACCTGAGGCGGAGTGACCGGATGACCCTGGCCGTCCTTGACCCGGGCTTCCAAGGAGACGGGGACCCCCTCGGAGAGGGAGGTGTCGGCAGTGGGGCTCACCAGGGTGACGGTGTTGATGTCCGCTTCAGTGGGGTCAGAGGTGGCATCGTCATCGTCGCCGGTGGCGTCATCGTCATCATCGCCGGTGGCATCGTCGTCGTCATCACCGGAGGCATCATCGTCCCCATAGTGGCTGGTGGTGGTACAGCCGAGCCCCAGGAGTCCAAGGAAAATCCCCAGAAGCAAAGGGAGAAGAGGGGAAGAGGAAGGGGAGGAACCTTGAGGCATCCACGACTCCAAAAGAAGGGCGTGAGGAAGGGAGCCGGAGAAGGTGTCAGTTGTTGGTGCCGGGGACCACGATGATGATCTGCTTCTGGTCCAACAGGGTCACCCCGTCCCCCATCACGTTGAGATCCAGGGGGAAGATCTGGTCCTCGGTGCTGGCGGCCACGACTCCGGCAAAGTCCAGGGTGAAGGACACCGAGGTGCCGGTAGGGACGTCGGGATACCCCTCGGGAGGAGAGATGCCGGTGACGAAGCCGTGCTCGTCGTTGGGAATGTCCAGGGTGACATCGAAGGTCCCCGTTGCCGCCAGACCCTCAATGCCTTCCACGATGGAGGTGATGACGCTCACCCCCGTGCCCACAAAGCCCAAGGGCTCCTCGGCGATTCCGTCCCCGTCCAGATCGGCCACCGAATCGGTCTCATAGAGAAGGTCGGTGATGGAGTTGATGAAGTAGTTGCCGTATCCCACATCGATGCCAATGAGTTTGGCTCCTGCGGCCAGGGTGGCCTCCACCAGTTGAGCGTGGCCGGTGGGAGAGGAGCACGCCCCGGGGACCTGATAGCTGCCGGTGTCGGCATCCCGGGCATCGGTGTCCGCCGCCCAGATGAGGATGGGCAAGGAGAAGTCCCGAAAACCGACGCCACCTCCCTCTCCGGTTCCTTCCACGGTGGGATCGTAGATCCCCGGGGCTGTTCCGGCAAAGGCGTCATAAGGGGAGGGAACGAAGGGCTTGACGTCGGTGGTGCTGTCGAAGGTGTCGTTACAGTCCTGATCGAATCCGGCGCCGGTGATGGCCTGGTACATCGCCTCCAGAGAAGACTCGGGGCCGTCGCCGCCGCCGGTGGCTACCAGGCTGGACAGGGCGGTCTGGACCAGGGAGGTGTCGGTGGTGACCTGGGTGGTCAGGTAGAAGGGGCGGTCCGTGCCTGAGCCGCAGGAGCCGTAGTTGTAGTCGTTGAAGTGGGTGACGGAGAAGGCCACGTTGGGGATGGTGGCGCTCACCTGACTCACCACCTCGACGAAGTTGGCGGACACCGTGGACAGGGTGCCGCTCATGGAGCCGGTGGTGTCCAGCACGAACACCACGTCGGCGACGTTGATGTCGGTGACGAAGGTAAACAGGTTCTCGGTGGTGGAGCGCTCCTCTACGATGACGTAGATGCCATCGGGCCAGTCATTGGGGTTGTTGGGGTTGGAGTCTCCCACCAACTCGGCGCCGTCGGTATACCCGTCCCCATCGGAATCCTCGTTGTAGGGGTCGGTCTCATCGCCGTTGGAGAGGATCCCATCGGGGCCCCTCTCCTCCTCATAGTCGGAAACCCCGTCTCCGTCGGAGTCAGCGTCCTCGAAGTCGAACAGGCCGTCTCCGTCCAGGTCGCGGGGAGGGCAATCGGCGCAGTCCAGGGCAGCCTCGTCCCGATCCTCAATGCCGTCGTCGTCCGAATCCTCGTCCAGGTAGTCGGGGGTACCGTCCCCATCGGTGTCGGTGGGGTTGGGATCGTAGGCGCCGATTCCTCCTTCGTAGAGGTCGCCGATGGTATCCCCGTCGGAGTCAGTATCCATGTAGTCGGGACGACCGTCATAATCGGAGTCCCGAGGGGAGGCGGCGTTGCCCCCGATTTCGGTGGAGTCAGGAATGCCGTCCCCGTCGTTGTCCAGATCGGCGAAATCCGGGGTTCCGTCCATGTCGGTGTCCACCGGGGCCTGGGGATTGTTGCCCGCTTCCTGCCGATCCTGGATGCCATTGTTATCCGAGTCCGGATCCAGGTAGTCCTGGGTCCCATCCTGATCGGTGTCGAAGGGGAGGGTCAAGGGGTTCTCATCCCCAGCCTCGTAGGCATCGGGGATTACGTCCGCATCGCTGTCCAGGTCCTCCAGGTTGGCGACTCCGTCCCCGTCATTGTCGATGGAACCCTCGTGGGCGTCGATGATGGTGTCGCCGTCGGTGTCGGTGTAGACCACGCCGTCCTGGTTGCCCACCGAGCTGTCGGTGTCGTCGTCTTCCTCGGTGGGAGCACACCCCTGAAGGGCGACCGCCGCCGTCAGCAGAGCGGCCGGGACCAGGGGATGGAAGGCAGAAAAGAGGCGGGCCATGGGGACCTCGGGGGAGAAGGGCACCGGGGGCAGGCAGAGAGCCCCACTTTGCCGGGAGTCGGGCTCATGGTATGCACCCGGGGAGGGTGTGTCAAAGACAACCTACGTTCCCTGCTGGGAATCGTGAGAAGAGGTGGAATGGCGAAAAATCCCTACATCGGCGACCGGTTCACCAAGGCTGCCAAGGAAGAGGGTTACGCGGCCCGATCGGTGTTCAAGCTGAGGGAGATCGCCAGTCGCCACCGCATCCTGCTCCCCGGAGAGAGGGTGCTGGATCTGGGTTGCGCCCCCGGCTCCTGGACTCAACTGGCTGCGGAGAGGGTGGGGCCTCGGGGAGGGGTGCTGGGGGTGGATCTCCAGGGGGTGAACGTTCCCCTTCCCCCTTGGGCCAAGGTGGTTCAAGGCGATGTGTTTGACCTGGATCTGGAGCAAATCCAAGAGCATACGGGAGAGGGGACCGGGCGTTTCCACGGACTCCTCTCCGACATGGCTCCCCAGACCATTGGGATTCGTTCTGCCGATCAGGCCGCCTCGGCTTCCCTGGCGGAGAGGGCAATCTATCTGGCAACCCAGGTGCTTCGCCCCGGTGGGTGGCTGGTGGTGAAGGTGTTTGAGAGTGGTGAGGTGCATCCGCTCCGGGAATCCATGCGAAAGGTCTTCGCCCGGATTGCCACCGAAAGACCGGAGGCCAGCCGCCAGCGGAGCATCGAGGTGTTCCTGGTGGGGATGGGATTTCGGATCGGCGAAGGGGGATAGGGAAGGGGGCAGCGCCGGAGGAGAGAGAGGGAAGAGGCGGAGACGATGCTACTGGCTCAGATAGCGGAGCAGGGCCCTCACCGGGTAGCCGGTGCCCCCCTTGGGAGTGGCGGGGCGAGACTTCTCCGCCGAGGCAGGACCGGCGATGTCGAGATGGGCCCACTCCTTATCCCCCGAAACAAATTCCTTCAGGAACAGGGCGGCGGTGATGGATCCTCCCCACCGGGGGCCCAGGTTCTTCAGGTCGGAGATGTCCCCTTTGATGAGTTCCCGGTACTCGGGGGGAAGAGGCATGCGCCAGAACTTCTCCCCCGCCTCCTCCCCACAGTCGGTCAGGGATCGGGCCAGCTTCTCTGAATCCGTGTAAAGGGCGGCGTAGTCCAGCCCCAAAGCCACCATACAGGCGCCCGTCAGGGTGGCCAGATCGACGATGGTGTCCACCGACAGAGAACTGGCATAGCACAGGGCGTCCGCCAGGGTGAGGCGCCCTTCGGCATCGGTGTTGATGATTTCGATGGTCTTGCCGTTGCTGGCGGTGAGGATGTCCCCAGGGCGATAGGCGGCGGGGCCGATCATGTTCTCAGTGGCAGCGAAAATGGCATGGACCTCTACGGGAAGTTGGAGATCGGCGGCACCGGCAATGGCCCCCACCACCGCCGCTGCTCCCCCCATGTCGATCTTCATGTCCAGCATGCCGTCGGCGGTCTTGATGTCATATCCCCCGCTGTCGAAGGTGAGGCACTTGCCCACCAGGGCGACCCTCTTCTTCACCTCACCTTTGGGCTTCCACACCATGTGGACCAGGTAGGGGGGGTGTTGGGTGCCTTGGGAAACCGCCAGGAAGGCGCCCATGCCCCGGGCCTCCATCTCCGGCCTCTCCATCACCGTCAGCTCCAGTCCCTTCTCGGCAGCGAGGCGCCGGGCAAGGGCCACCATGTAAGGGGGGGTCACCACCGAGGCCGGTTCGTTGACCAGATCCCTGGCCAGGCATTGGGCGTTACCAACCCTCTCCCCCTTCTCCATGGCCAGCAACACCTCCGCCGCCCCCTTCCTGGCGGGGTGGAGGAGGCGGACCTCTTTCACATCGAAGGCATCCCGATCCTCCTCCTTCAAGTAATTCTGGAAGCGATATCCCCCCAGGACCAGCCCCTCGGCGAGGGCCTGGGCGTGCTCGGGGCCAAAGGGGCCTCGACCGGAGGCAGCGGGGTCCAAGGCAAATCCCACCTTCTGGAAACCGGCCTTGCGAGCGCGGGCTCCGGCGAGACCCCCCGCGTCTCGAAAGGTCTGGCAGGTGAGGTCTCGCCGGTCTCCCAGGCCCAGGAGGAGGATCTGGCGAAACCCCAGGCGAGCCAGGCCGGGGATGAGAAGGGATTCCCCCGCCTTGCCACTGAATTTCTCATCCCGGATGGCGGCGTCCAGAGCCCCCTCGGTCGCCTGGTCCAATTCCAGGAAAAGCGAGGAACGGCGCGGGGATCCAGCTTGCAGTCCCACCACCAGAAGACCGGAGGAGAGTTTGGCGGCGGGGCCGCGAGCGATGGCAAACTTCATGGCGTGACTCCACGATGCGTCGTCTGCGCCCGACGCCGAGCGATGGAAGGGTCAGCGAGAGGAGCGGGAGGAGCCGGGGCCTTTACGGTCGGGATCGGAGGAGTCTCCCCCGCTGCGGGGGCGGGAGGTCCCCGCTGGCCGGGGTTCAGGAAGATCCGCCGCCGCCGGAGGGAGGGCGCCCGGATGGGAAGGGGGAGAGGATTGCCCCTTGCGAGGAGGCAGGGGAGGCACCCCTCCCGATGGAGAGGGG
>CAYRTW010000213.1:0-10194 GCA_964426935.1 uncultured Rickettsiales bacterium | reverse complement strand
AGACCCTCTCCATGATCGGCGGTGAACACCAGGAGGGTGTCTTTCAGCCTTCCGAAGTCTTCCAGGAGTTGAAGGAGCTGGCCGATCTGCCCATCCGAGTATCTCGCTTCCTCCGAGTACACCAGGCGGGCTCCGTCTATGACCTCCTGGTTTCCAGCGTGGGCAGCCTCCACCACCGAGGCGGTCTCTCCGCACAGATCGATCCCGTCGTAGACGGTTTCCACTTCTTCCACGGGAGGGCAGTAGCTGGCGTGAGGGGCGGCCATCTGGACGTGGATGAAGAACGGAATTTCGGGAGTCACTTGAAGACCGGCCAGAAAGGAAGCCACCCGGGAAGGAATCTGGGCATCGTATTCGGAAGGAATGTCGGCGTCGTCAGCCCCGTCGGGATACTCGGCGTTCAGGTCCACATCAAACCGATCATGCATTCCTCCTGAGGCGGCCACGAAGTTGGCAGAGGCCTGGGCAGTCAGATACCCCGCCTCCCGGAGGAGGTCAGGCAGGAGGAGGACATCGGAGGACAATGCATATTCCGGTTCCATCCCCACCGTGTGGAGGGTCTCGCTGTGAGTTCCCGATAGCAGGGACGAGGTCGAAGGGTAGGTCCAGTTGGCATCGGACTGGGCGTTGTGAAAACAGGCCCCCTCTCCGAAAAACCCTTCGGAATTGGGCATCACCCCCAAGGGCTTCCCACATCCGAATCGATCCGAGCGCAGGGTGTCTACCACCAGAAGAATCACCGACAGAGGGCGACCGAGGGCCTTGTTCTTGGGATCCTTCCCAGGTCCTCCTGAGGGGTCCCCGTCCTCTCCCGGAGCCGCCATCGACACCGATCCGCCATCCTCGAACTGAGGAGCGCACCCCCATAAGGTACCCAGCCCCAGAAGGACCACCCCGCCCACCATCCCGTGCCTGCTCGCCATACCACTCCCTTTCGGCGCCGGCGACCCGGGTACAGGGTACGACAATCAGGCATGGGGACAACAGGGGTAGAAGGGGAATATCCGGGTGCAGCCAGGGAGAACTCAGGGGGAGGCGGGTGCGGGCAAAGGCGGGGATTCCAAGGATGTCCTCAGTTCGGCGAGGCGGCCGGCCAGGCGAGTACGGATCGGTTGGGAGGCCGGGTCAGCGGCCAGGTTATGGGCTTCTGAGGGGTCCTGCTCCAGATCGTAGAGTTCTACCGAGGGGGCGGCGGTTTCGATGTATTTCCACCGAAAGTCCCGCACCGCATGGGTGGCGGGAAAGGTGGGGCGCCCAGGATCCCCTCCGTAGTGATAGAAAAAATCGGTCCTCCAGGAAGGATTGTCTCCTTCGATGAAGGGGAGAAGGCTGGCGCCGTGGCGACCAAATCCGGGAGGAAGGGGGGTGCCGGTCATAGCCAGGAGGGTGGGGGCCAGATCGGTGTTCAGCACCAGGTTGCGAACCTCCCGAGGGGACGATCCGGAGAGGCGGGAAGGAGGTTGGATGAGAAGGGGAATGCGGATGGAGGGCTCATAGGCCACTCTTTTTTCCCAAATCCCCTGCTCCAACTGCATCATCCCGTTATCGGAGGTGTAGATGACGGTGGTGCGATCCTCTCCGGGAAGTCCCTTCAGCGTGGAAAGAACCTTTCCCACGCAGTCATCCACGCCAGCGACGCAGCGCAGATACTGAAGTCGCCTCACCTCCGGATCCTGTCGAGAGGCGATGGCCTCTTCTCCCCTTCCACCCGGGGGAGCTCCCCCGCGCCCTCCCCTCCGTCCTGAACGGGGTGTATCACCGCTCCCATCCCCACCGTTCCCCTGGCCTCCCTGGGCAATGCGATGCACCCAGGCGGGGGCGTCGGGAGAGGGGTTGCGCTGAGGAACGGGGGGAAGGGGCATCCCCTGGTAATCCTTGGAGCGGGCCGGGGAGGGAACCCAGGGAGCGTGGGGGGCGCGGAGGGCGAGGAGGAGGAACCAGGGGCGGTGGGTGGAGGAAAGACGTCGCAGGACCTCCACGGCCCTCGCCGTCAGGAGGTCATCGGTATAGCCGGAGAGCCGGATCTTGTTGCCATTGTCGAAGGCCACCGCGTCCATCGGTTCAGAGGTGATGCGGAGGGCCAGAGAGCTTTGGAACCAGTGAGCAGCGTCACTGGGGGAGCCCGGCGCATCCAGCCCCCATTTTCCCACCAGGGCGGTCTGGACTCCCGCATCCTCCATCCTCCGCATTACGGTCTGGCTGTTGGCAGGGAGGGGGGAGAGATTCTCCTGCACCCCCGAGGCAAATCCGTAGAGCCCGGTGAGCATGGCGGCTCGGCTGGGGGAGCACAGGGCTGTCGTGGAGAAGGCCCGGGTGAAGCGCAGGGAGCGGGAGGCCAAGGCGTCCAGGTAAGGGGTGCGAACAACGGGATGCCCCGCCCAGGACATGGCGTCGGCCCGGTGATCGTCGGCGAGAATCATCAGCACGTTGCCCGGTCTTGGGGCGGCCACTCCGGGAAGAGCCTTCCAGGTGAGAAGGGCGGCGGCCACTCCAGCCGCGCCCGAGGTCAGGACGCTGCGGCGAGGCCAGGAAGGGGTCTCAGGGGATGGGGAGGGTGGAAGGGGAGGCCGGCCTGGGTCATCGGACATGGTCATTCTCTGGGGCAGAGCCCTCAGTAGGAGCGGGGAAGCCCCAGGACATGCTCCGCCACGAAGTTCAGGATCAACTCCCGGGAGATGGGGGCGGTCTTGAGGAGCCTCACGGTGTCCCATAGCTGGATCACCCGATAATCCTCGGAGAACCCATATCCGCCCAAGGTCTGGATCGCCCGATCTGCCGCCTGCACGGCGAGATCGGCGGCGGTGAATTTGGCCATGTTGGCGTACTGGCCAACGATGGCGGGGTTTTCCCCTTGATCGAAGGCCCATGCGGCCCGGTGGGTGAGGAGGCGGGCGGCGTCCAAACCGATGCGGACCTCCGCCAGGGGATGCTGGATGGCCTGATACGCTCCGATGGGCTGCTTGCCGAAAACGTTTCGTTCTGAGGCGTAGCGGCAGGCCTTGTCCAGAAGATATTCCACCATGCCGCAGGCGATGGCGGCTGCCAGGATCCGCTCGGGATTGAGGGTGTTGAACAGGGCGGAGGCCCCCTGGTGCTCCTCTCCCACCCGATGGGTGTCGGGCACATAGGCATCATCCAGATAGACCGTCCATTGGCGGGCTCCCTCGATGCCCCGAGTGGGCAGCACCTCCAACCTCACCCCTTCCGCCTTGGGGTTCAGGAGAAACAGGGTCATCCCATAGGCCTTGGGCAGTCCCTGAGCCTTGCAGTCCTCCGCTGATAGGGTGCGGCAGACGATGAGGCACAGATCGGCCTGGTCGATTCCGGAGATGAACACCTTCTGTCCGCTCAAACGGTAGCCATCCCCCTCCTTGCGGGCGAAGGTGCGGATGCGAAAGGCGTTGCTGCCGGCGTCAGGCTCGGTCAGGGCGAAGGCGATCTTGACTTGCCCCCTGGCCACCTCTGGCAGGATCCGTCTCTTGAGCGCCTCGTCGCCATTGCGGAGCACACACAAGGCCCCCATGGCGGTGAGGATCACCAGGGCGTTGACCAGGCCTGCCTTGCCAAGAACCTCCGAGGCGGCGGCCAGGGGAGCCAGCCCCAGCCCGGTCCCCCCGTATTCTTCAGGAACCACGCAGCCGTTGAGCCCCACTTCGGAGATGGCGTCCCACACCTCCTTGGGGAAACGATGGTGGGTGAACACCTCGTCCCAGATTTCATCCTGCCGACCCTGAAAGCGACGAACCACCTGTCCGGCCGCCGCGCGGGCCATGTTCTGACCCTCTGAGAAATGAAAATCCATGGAAACTCCAACAAGAGATGGGGGAGAGAGGACGCGAACTCATGGTGGCTCACTGGGGAGGTGGTGGGAAGGGGAGCCCCCTTCTTTCACGACTCCCTCCAACTCGATGCGGGTCCGCCGCACCTTCCCTTCTTCGGAAACGGTGAGTTCAAGAGTCGTTCCTGCCGAACCTGCCAGAAGCTGCATCCAGGTGGCCCTCCCCAGGGAGGAAGCCGTTCTTCCCTGGACGGCCAGGATCGCCATGCCCACCTTCAGCCCCGCCAGGCTGGCGGGAGAGCCGGGGAGCACCTTGTGGACCCGCCATCCTCCTGCCTCCCACCCCAGGGAAAGGCCGGAAGCGTCCAGGCGGTCCGGTTCTCCATAGGCTGATTGGGGGCTCAGCCACACCGTCTCGCGGGAAAGGTCCAGGACCATTCGAAATCGTCGCAAGAAGGAGGTCCCCAGCACCCCCACGATCCCTGGCTCCTGGAGGGCCGGCAGGGGAGTTTCCAGAAGGTGAACCCAGGGGGAGGCGAGGCGAAAGGGCCCGGCCCGGATGGAGGCAACCCTCAAGGCTCTCAGAGGCACGGCTCCACCCAGACCACTCCCCACCACCTGGACCCCTTCTCCGTAGGAGCTTTTGAGGGACTGACCCAGGGGGGTCTGGGCTCCTACCGCCATCACATCCGCACCAAAATCGATGGCAAACGGGTGGGGATGGCCGTCCTCCAGCGAAACCTCCATGGCCAGGAATCGCCCGATCCTCAACAAGGGAAGAGGAATTCCGTCCCCCCGATACTCGTAGGTCTCAGGATCGTGAAGGGCCATGGTGAGGGCGACTGGATCCAGATCCAGCACCACCCGGTGCAGCAAATCGGCCCCCAGGACCCCATGGACCTCAATTCCATCGCTGGAGAGAAAGGAGGAAGTCAGGGGAAGGGTGGCCCAGCTATCTTCGGGGAGGCGAAGTCCGGGAAGCTCCAGGGGAGGCATCCGAACCACCTGGACGGTGGCAGGTCCCCCCAGGGAGTGGGCATGGAGATCTCCTTCGGGGACCAGCCCCAGTTGACGGGCCAGACCTCGGTCCAGCAGGGATGTGGTGCTTCCGGTGTCCAGGAGGAAGGTGTAGGGACCCTTTCCAGCCAGGAAGCCATTGACGAAGTAGTGGGAGCCATCGAAGCGCAATGGGATGGCCCGAGCCGCCCGGGTGGCGTCATAGACGGGTTGGGTCCCCTTTGACGGGCGTGCAAAATCCTCGTCGATCAACGGGGGGTCCACCTCCCAGGAGGCCACTCTCAGGGTCAGTCGATTTGGTTCCATCCCCTTGGTCTGGATGGAGAGGCGGAAGGGTAAGGTCAATCCCCCCACCGTCCGATAGTCATCATAGGAAACCGTTCTCAGCCCCCCATCCTCGGGATCCCGAAACCGGGCTCGAAGAGGGAGGCCGGTGAGAGTGGAGAAGCACAGATCTCGGGGGGTCAGGCCCGAAGGGGTCAGCCTCAGCCACCGGCAGGGGGCGGCGTTCTCGTCCTCGTGGATCCCCAGATCCTCGGCCATGGGCAGGGAGCCCCTCGGAGTCAGGTAGCGAAAGGTGTCGTAGTAGAGGGAATCTCTGCGAGCCTGAGCCTGGGCAGGAGTCAGGGGGAGAACGGCGCCACCCCGTTCTCGGGTCCATCCTCCATCGGGGAGAAGCACGGTCTCAGAGTGGAGGGACCCCAATCGGGTGCGTTCCATCGCCCTTCCCTCCAGGGAAAAGGAGGCATGGATCTCCCCCGTCAGTCCTCCCGATTGGAGACTCCCCCGCATTCGCAGAGAACGAAGGGTGGTCAGGGCCCCGCTGGAGTTCACGGCCGTCAGGGCCCGAGCAAGGACGCTGGCCGCTCGGGGTGGATGAGATTCGGAGGGAGGAGGAGGGGGCTCTGCTTCAGTACCGGGGCTTCCCATCAGGAGGGCTCCGGTCATCAGGCCCATCTGGAGCCTGACCATGAAGAAAAACCTCGACGTCACGGGGAGGCCTCGGGAAAACCGGAGAGGGAGGTGGCCAGGACATCTTCCAAGGCGGTGAGGCGTTCCCGGGCGAGGTCCGCCCAGTGGTTGGGAAAGGCCGTGCGGATGGCCAGGTCCCAGGCCCCTTGATAATGATCCATGGTGCGTCGGAGCACCGGCAAGGTCCTGGCGTTCAAGGAGGCCTGGAAGACTTCGACCTGCTCCCGGTCAAGGCTCCTGGGCGAGGCGGTGCGAAGAAGGTCGGTGTACAGAGACTCATAGGCGCGCCCCATGCGATAGAGGGCTGCACATCCCCACCGTGGGTCGCCCGCCGAAGCGGCGCGCGCGTAGGCGTCCTGAGCTTGGATCAGCAGGGATGTGCGCCGTTCCAGACGCTTTCGCTGGGCCTTGGGGCTGGAGGTGGTGAAGGAGATTCGCGAGGCCTCTCGGGCCAGGAGTTCGCCCCCAGCCAACGCCGCCACCGCTCTCCCTTCTCGAGCGCTCACCTCCCCCTCCGGAGCCTCATTCAAGATGGGTACCGCCTGCTCCAGCAGTTTCAGCGCTCGAAGGGAGCGTCCCCCCTGGGTCTCTCCATAGGCCAGAAACGCTCGGGCCACGGCCAGATCAAGGGGAGTCAGAGGCAGTCGGGTCAAAGCCAGGAGGGCGGCTCGTCCTTCCTTGGGGGAATCGGTGAGGAGGTACAACCGCCCCAGGCGGAACAAAGCATGGGGGACCCAACTTTCCCCCTCCGGCTGTTCCAGCAGCTCCTCCCAGACATGAAGGGCCTCCATCCCTTCTCCCAGGCGCTCCAGGCACTCCCCCAGGGCAAAACGGGCCTGTGCCTCCTCCTCTCCCGGCGGAGCCCGGGAAATAACCTCTCGCAGGAGGGGCAGGGCGGGGGCGCAGGCCCCCACGTCCCGCAAGGCCAGGGACTCCTGGAGAAGGGTGCGAAGGGACGATTCCGAGGAGGGCGGCGGGTTGTGCTGCCCGAGGAGAAACAGGATCCCGGTGAGGGAAAGAAGGGGGACGGCGGTCATTTTGAGGAAGCGGCCCTCCCCACCTCGGCCGTGAGGGCGAGTGGCCAACCCCCTCTTGCGAGGTGGGTTTCATGTTGCCGCTTCAGGCGCCCACGGAATGAGTAGGGCGACACAACACGGCAAGGGAAAAATCCGTTTCATGATGCAGGGGGTAAGCCCGTGGTACCCAAACACGCACCAGGCAGGAAAGGAGCCGCTCCGGCGATGATAGGTTTCTCTTACCGGCAGGGCAACCGGAGGCCCGCTCCCGGGAAGGAAATACAGTGAGTGCTCAGGGGCCTGACAGGAACCTTTACTTCCGCGCTCGGGGATCCCACTGCCTCGCCTTGATCAACACCAGATACAGGAGGGGGCCAAAGCCACAGCCGGCAAAGAGCAAGGCAAACCAGACGATCTGCCAGGTTTCCCGTCCCCGCCAATCCCGCCGCCCGCAGTCCACCGCCATCCAGATCACCAGAAGCATGTACAGGAGTCCTCCCATCATGAACCCCATGCACGCTCCTCCCGCCCACTTGAGAGCGGTTTCCGGGCTGACCAGGAACCGATCGGCGTCGGTGTCAACCAGGCGCCAGGCCCCCGCCTCATCCTTGCGGAAGGTGAAGGTGGCGGGAATCCCTTGGAGGGACCATTGCCCCGCTCCAGGGGCGGAGGCGGCAGAAAGAGATCCGTGAACCACCAAAGCCTGCCCCGGCTCGATCTCCTCCACTCCAGCGTCCAGGTTGGCCTCGATGGTGAATGATCCCGGCTGGATCTCCAGGAAGCGGGCAACCAGACCTTCCCGTCTCTCCGGTGTCAGCCCCTTCAACGCCAGGTTCAATCGGGAGGGATCGTGGGCCACGATGTCCTGTTCCAGGCCCTTGAGAATCACGGCGATGCTGTCCAACTCAGCATCTTTCAACGAGGAAGGGGGGAAGGTCGGAACCGTGCCGGGAAGGGCGGGAATGTCCGGGGGAGCAGAGGGCTCAGGGGCGGCCGGGGAGGGGACGAGAAGGGATTCCTGGCTCATCGAGGAGGCAGGGAGAAAGCACAGGCTGGCAAGAACACAGAGGACGACGAGGAGGGAGCGCATGGCAGACCGGGGCAGAGGGGAGGGGCAAGGGTACTGCAAGCGGAGCGAGGCGGAAACGAAGGGAGGGAAGAGGAGGGGAGCTGGGAAGGGGATGCTTCTTAGAAACCGAATTCCACGAGATCATGGGAGGGCAGCACCTGGATCAGAATCAACACCGAATCCAGGGCCTGCTCCCCCTCGTCAAACAGGCTCAGTTCGATGACATGGTTTCCTACTTCATTCTGACTCGGCTCCCAGAGAATGGAGCCATCCCGGCTGGAAGGATCCAACTCCACCACTGCGGACGTGGGGACTCCGGTGGCCCCAACCCGGAGGTTGGTCGCAGTTTCATCGGCGATGACATGAAAGGAGTAGAGGAAGACCTCGCCCACGGTGAGGCTGAAAGAGCCACCTCGATTGTCCAGGTGAGGCGCCGCCGACGAATCCGAGTCTGGCAGAGCCCAGGATCCCACCGAAGAGGGGTCTCCCGCGTCGGCCACGTCTCCATGAACGGTTCCCTGGGAGCCGGTTTCCCACAGAGTGGCCCCGATGTCCCCACCGTAAGGCTGGACATCGATCTCCGGGGAAGATTCACCACCATCCCCCGCGCACCCTCCCCAGGCAAACAGGCAGGTGGCGAGGACGAGCAAGGGGGAGGCAAAGGAGCGCATGGTCATTCCCTACCGGGGGCGAAGAAGATCAGCCCGGGGTCAACCCCAGGAGGACCTCCATTTCTCGTATCTGGTCATCGCGCAGGTCATCGGCGCGACGCTCAAAAGTCATCAGGGTCTTTACCATCGCCGCTCTCAGTTCGTCCTTCAATTCGGCAACGTCTTCGGGGCGACACCGCACCAGGTATCCCCGGGCCATCGCCTGGGGGTTTCCCTTGACCAGCCTCTCCCGACTCAGCTTGCGGAGGATGGACAGGAACCGGTCAAACCCCTCAAAGGAGGCCTCCCGATCCAGATTGCGAGCAAGATTGAGGTGACCAGTGGGAAGGATGGCTTTGTAGGTGACCATCCCCGATTCCACTTTCTCTGCCACCAGCCCCTGCTCCATCAGGGTTTCAATGGCGAGGCGGGCGTAGTTCACTTCGTAATTGATGGGCAACTCCCGAGAGATGTCATCGATCTCCATCTCCCGGTCGCTCAACATCAGGTAGACCTTGCGGCGCATGTTGTAGAGGGGCCCGTCCCCTTCATCCATGCCCCCCTCGCGCCACTTCCTCTTGATCTTCTTGACGGTCCGGAGAGCGGTGTCAAAGGCCAGGGAAATGCGAGTGGATGTGTGAAACCGCTGCTCTGCTCTGTCATACAGGGCCAGGACAAAAAGGTCCCGAGCGCGGGTCACGGTGACGTCCAGGTCCAGAACCAGATCCGCCACCATGCTCATCAAGGTGAACAACACCTTGGTCTCATGATGGGCGACGTCCCGGCTCGGCTGGTAGATTTTGTGGCGAATGGGCGCGGCGACCTCGGCCATATCCCTCTCTCCTCTGAATCCGGGGAACGCCTGGGAGCAGTGTGAATCCCCAAGCGCCTTTTCCCTCGGGCAATCTCATGCCCGAACTCAAGCCCCGTACCTGGCCAAGAAGCAAGAAAAGTGCCAGGGCTGCTTCTTGGCGGGCCGTTGGAATCTGTGACGGTCAACATATTGAAAATATTATGAAATCGGATGAGGACGCCTCCTCCGCCCACGGCCTTTTCCCGTGTGGGGTCCCCCCCTTTCTGTGATAGCGACATTCGTGTCGCATAAAACCAGGCACAAACGCGCCCGATTTTCCGAAAGACTACTGGCCAGACCCCGAAAGGATTCCCCTCACGACCCTGTCCCTCCCGGAAAGATCGGGAACCAAGGCAATCTGGGAGAGACCGGCATCCATGAACAGTTGCCTTACCGCCGGGCCCTGACCGTCTCCCACTTCCATGGCCAGCCACCCTTCCGGGACGAGCCAGTCCCTCAGCCCCAAAAGGGTGCGACGATAGAACAGCAAGGGGTCGGAGCCGGGGGGATGGAGGGCCATGGCGGGCTCATGGCTCAGCTCAGGAGGGAGAGAGGAAACTTCCTCCCGGGGAAGATAGGGAGGGTTGGAGACAATTCCCCGAAACTGCTGGCGGAATCGGGAGGGAACTCCCTCATACCAGTCTCCCTGAATCAGTCCCACCCGCGCTTCCACCTGCAAGGCAGCGGCATTTCTACGAGCGAAGGAGAGGGCTTCAGGGCTGAGGTCCACCGCCACCACCCGGCACGGCCTCTCCCTGGCCAGGGTCAGAGCCAGGGTGCCAGGACCGGTGCCCAGATCCAGCACCCGTGCGGCGGGTTCCGTGACCAGCGCGAGAGCC
>CAYRTW010000212.1:0-10367 GCA_964426935.1 uncultured Rickettsiales bacterium | reverse complement strand
GCTCGTACCGTCGCACCGAGTCCTGACAGAGAGCGTTGAATTTCTCGATTCCGTAGGCCTCCACGTCCGCCTTTCCAGCGAAGCCCAGCTCCTTTTCGATGGCCAACTCCACCGGCAGGCCGTGGGTGTCCCAACCTGCCTGACGCACCACCCGGTGCCCCTGCATGGTTTTGAACCGGGGGAAGAGATCCTTGATGACCCGGGTAAGGACGTGACCGATGTGGGGAACGTTGTTGGCGGTAGGGGGGCCCTCGTAGAAGATATAGGACCCCTTCGGAGAAGGCTTTTGCACTGATTTCTGGAAGATTCCCTCCCGACTCCAGAACTCCAGGATCTCCTCCTCACGGAAGGCAAAGGACTCGGAAGGATCAAAACGGGGGAAGGGAGGAGTAGCCGACATGGAAGGACCGAAGCGACGGAAGAAGACGGAAACCCGGGCGGGCGAACCTCACCCAGCCAAGAGGCGAAATGTAGAGGTACCGGGAGCCCCTGTCAACGCATCATGCAAGATGCGCGCCGTCAGTTTCCCTCCTCCACGAACCGCACGATGGCTTCGGCCAGAAGGGCAGGTTGCTCTTGATGCACCATGTGACCACACCCGGGAATGGTGACTTCCTGGCGGTGGGTCAGTGCCTCCACCCGGTGGGGAAAGTCAGACCAGCGGGACATGAAGGAGTCTTCGGGGTGAACCACCAGGGTCGGACAGGAGATGTTCCTCATGAAGGACAGAAACTGGCTCAGGACAAAGGGAAAGGCAGAGCGGGTGGTGTGAAGGGGATCGTGCTTCCAGGTGATCCCTCCTCCCCCCGGCACCGCCCGGGTGCCCTTCTCCGCCAGGAACAGGGCCAACTCCCGGTTCAGGCGCGGATTCATCATCTGCAGGCGATCCGCAGCGTCGGGGACGCTTGAAAAAGTGCGGGGAGCTCGTTTCAGCACCTGATCACATCCCTCCATCCATTTGAGGAATCGATCCGGGCTGTCCTCCAGATCCGAGGTGGGGGCCCCGAGCCCATCCACGATGACCAGCTTCTTCACCCGATCCGGGAAAGTGCCGGTGAACAGGCTGGCCACCGTTCCCCCCATGGAGTGTCCCACCAGGATGGGATGAGGTCCGGCCAACTGGGGAAGGAGGCCATGAAGGTCCCGCACATAATCCGGAAAGTGGTAGTAGCCAGAGGGAGGCACCCTGCCGGAGTCCCCGTGGCCTCGAAAATCAAAGGCCACCAGGCGGTAACGTCCCCCGAGGTGCTCTGCCAGGGGCTGGAAACTGAAGGCCAGATCCATCCAGCCATGAAGGAGAATCAGGGTCTTCTCCTTGGGGCCTTCCCAGGTCAGAACGTGATGGGACAGGCCGTGAGCGGCCGCAAAGGACTCCTGGGGAAGGCGATGAAACATGGGGCTCCTGTACCGGGGTAAGGTTCCGTCGGCGACGGCATGGTAAGCACCCTTTGGCGTTCGGTAAATGGCGGGCGCCATCCCTTCGTGAGGGGATCATTCCCTCCTACGGCCGTCGCGCTTATGATCCAGGGATGTTTCCCGCAATCCGCCGATTTCTCCCCGTGCTCCTTCTGGTCCTGCTCAGCCTCCAGGAGGGGAGCGCCCATGCCACCGTTCCTCCCGCCCCCATGGTGGATTTCAGAGAGAGGGTGATCCCCGCCTCCCATTACCTGGAGAAGGTGATGGTCTACTTCGTGTGTGGCCGACAGAGCAAGGTGCAGATGGAGCCTTTGACCCGGGTTTTTGGCGCTCGGGTTGGAGAAAATCCCTCGGTGGACTACCTCACCGTCATCGACCTGCGAACCCTGCCCCGCTTGTTCTCCCCCTTCGTCAAGGGAATTCTGGGCAAGGCCCATCGAGAGACGGTGGCTCGAATCGCCTCCCAGCGGGCCTCTCTGGGTCACCCTCCCGACCCATCATTGGGAGATCACTTCTATCTGGTGACCGATTGGGACGGCTCGCTCCAGAAGGCCTTGGGCACCCAGCACGACGACAAGAACGTGGTGATGGCGGTGGTGGGCAAGGAGGGGGAGCCCAAGGGGGTGTTTGTGGGGCCCGCAGGTCTGGAGGAAATGCTTCTAAAGGTGGAATCGCTGCTGAGCCGCTAGCGGGGGCGGCAGGCTACAGCACCAGACGGAAGGGCTGCTCCAACCCCGCCCGGAACACCTGGATCCACCGGGCTCCCACCGCCCCGTCCACCACCCGATGATCGCAGGACAGGGTGACCACCATCCTCTTTCCCACCATCAGGCCTCCGTCCTTGACGACCGGCTTTTCCACCACTCCCCCCACCGCCAGAATGGCTGCTTCTCCCGGTTGGATGATGGCGGTGAACCTTTCGATCCCCATCATTCCCAGGTTGCTCACCGAGAACGTGCTCCCCTGGTACTCCTCGGGCTTGAGCCTGCGTTCCTTGGCACGGGCGGCCAGGTCCCTGACCTGGCGAGCGATTTCCCGAAGCCCGAGCCGATCCGCGTCCCGGACCACCGGAGTGATCAGCCCCCCCTCCAGGGCGACCGCGACCCCGACGTGAATCCGGGAATGGTGCAGCAGGTGATCCCCCCTCCAGGAGCTGTTCACCTCGGGCACCTCCCGCAGGGCCAGGGCGGCCGCCTTGATGACCAGGTCGTTGTACGAAAGGCGACCTTCTTCCTTGCCCAACTGTGCTTCGATCTGGCTCCGGAAGAGGGCGGCGGGCTCCATGTCCACCTCGATCGCCAGATAGTAGTGGGGGGCGGAAAACTTGGATTCGGCAAGGCGACGGGCGATGGTGACCCGCATGGGGGTCAGTTCCAGACGCTCCCCTTCCTCCGAGGTGGGGAGGGAAACCGGGGCGGCGAGAGAGGAGAGGAGAGGGGGAGGGGACTTGCTTCGGAGCAAGGCAGCATCAATGTCGGCGCGAACGATGCGGCCATGAGGACCTGAACCCGCCAGGGTTCCCAGATCCAACCCCGCCTCTCGGGCCAGGGAGCGGGCCAGGGGGGAGGCCATGATCCGATGGGAGGGCCCCTCATCGGACGGGGTTGAGGAGAGGGCATCTTTGTGGATTGTCGGAGGAGAAGGTTCCGTTGGGGACGAAGTTTTAGCGGAAGGTGCTCCTGGGGTGGGTGCTGCCGGGTGGGGAGAACCCTGTGCCCTCCACACTTCCCCGGGAACTCCGAACACCGCCATGGGGGTCCCGGGAAGAACGTCGGTCCCCGCCTCGATGAGGAGCTTCAGCACCACCCCGTCGTGAAAAGATTCCGCCTCCATGGTGGCCTTGTCGGTCTCCACCTCCGCCAGGGGATCCCCTTTGCGTATCCTGTCCCCTTCCTTCACCAACCAGCGAACCAGATGCCCCTTCTCCATGGTATCGGAAAGGCGAGGCATTTCTTGTACTTGAGCCATGGAATACTCCTGGGCGAGCCGGCGGTGCCGTCCCCCCTATCGGTAGGAAACCTTCCGCACCGCTGCCACCACCTTGTCCACCGAGGGCATCACCCATTCCTCCAGGTTGCGAGCGTAAGGCTGGGGAACATCCAGGTTGCTGACCCTCTCGATGGGGGCGTCCAAGAAGTCGAAGCAGCGTTCCTGCACTCGATCCACGATCTCCGCTCCCACTCCCCCGAAGCGCCATCCTTCGTGAACGACCACCAGGCGCCCGGTCTTTCGAACAGAGGCGAAGATGGCCTCTTCATCCAAGGGGCGAATGGTGCGGGGATCCACCACTTCGCAGTCAATTCCATGATCGTTGGCCAGACGATCCACTGCGGGGAGAACGGTGTGCAGCATCCTTCCCCAAGTGACTACGGTGCAGTCCTTCCCCGGCCTCTTGATCTCGGCCTCCCCTAGCGGAATGACGTACTCCTCCTCAGGCACTTCTCCCTTCAGGCCGTACATCAGCTCACTCTCGATGAACACCACCGGGTTGTCGTCCCGAATCGCCGCCTTGAGCAGGCCCTTGTAGTCCCTGGGGGTGGAGGGAATGACCACCTTCAGCCCCGGGCAGTGGGCGTAGTAGGGCTCGGTGGCCTGGGAGTGCTGGGCCCCCAACATCCGGGCCGCTCCCCCGGGCCCTCGAAACACGATGGGAACG
This sequence comes from uncultured Rickettsiales bacterium, assembly GCA_964426935.1. GTDB lineage: Bacteria > Myxococcota_A > UBA796 > UBA9615 > JAKLKC01 > CAYRTW01. The sequence continues at coordinate 6,295 of CAYRTW010000212.1, read as the reverse complement.
GTGAACTGTCCCCCCGACATCTGGCGAATCTTGGCGGCGCTGTTGATGATCTGGTCAAAAGCCACCAGGGAAAAATTGAAGGTCATGAACTCGATGACCGGCCTCAAACCCACCATGGCGGCGCCGATGCCGATGCCAGCAAATCCCCCCTCGTTGATAGGAGTGTCCCATACCCGCCTGGGACCGAAGCGATCCAGCAGCCCTCGGGAGACCTTGTAGGCACCGTCATAGTGCCCTACCTCCTCCCCCATCAGGAACACCCGGTCATCCCGGGCCATCTCTTCAGCAAGGGCTTCGTTGAGGGCGTCTCGAACAGGCAGAAGGCGGGTCATGGGGTCCCTCGATGGGGGAAGGATGGATGCGAACGGCGGGTTGAACTCAGAGGGTCACGCATAGACCCACCGGGTCGCCTCTTCCAGATCAGGAAGGGGACTCTCTTCCGCAAAACGCTCGGCATCCTCCACCATGGCCCCCACTTCCTCTTCCAATCGAGAGAAAGCGGCCTCCTCCACCCCCTTCTTGCTCAGGCGTTCCTGCAAAAACACCAGGGGATCCCGCAGACGATGGGCCTCCACCTCCTCCTTGGTGCGATATTTGGCGGGATCGCTCATGGAGTGCCCTCGATAACGGTAGGTGAGGATCTCAATGAAGGTGGGTCGGCTCTCCTCCCGGGCCCGGGCCACCGCCTTCCCCACTCTGGATTTTACCTCAAACACGTCGTGGTCCTCGAAGCGGTCCCTTTCCATGCCGAACCCCACCGCCTTCAGGCTCACGTCCTCCACGGGAGTCTGGGCGGCCAGGGGCGTCCCCATGGCGTACCGGTTGTTTTCCACGATGAACACCACCGGAAGTCCCCACAGGGAGGAAAGCTGCATGGCCTCAAAGAACACCCCCTGGTTGGCGGCACCCTCTCCCATGAAACAGAGGGTGACTCGATGGTCTCCCCGGTACTTGGAGGCAAACGCCGCTCCTGCCGCCAGGGGAACGTGGGCGCCGACGATCCCATAGCCTCCCAGGAACCCCTTCTCGGCGTCGAACATGTGCATGGAGCCCCCCAGCCCGCGAGAGCAGCCGGTGGCCTTGCCAAACAATTCGGCCATGACCGCCCGAGGGGACATCCCCTTGCTGATGGCATGGGCGTGATCCCGGTAGGCGGTCACCACGTAGTCTCCTTCCTGGAGGGAGCGGATGGCCCCCACCGCCACCGCCTCCTGGCCAATGTAGAGGTGACAGAATCCCCCGATCTTGCCTTGGGTGTAGACCCGGCCGGCCTGCTCCTCAAAACGCCTCAGCAGCAGCATTTCCCGATAGACGGAGAGCATCTCGTCGCGGGAGGGAAGGGGAGCCTTGGGCATCCGGACCTCGCAAGATTGATGAAGAAGAGGAGGGATTCTAGGCGGATCCCTCGCGGCTGCAAGACGACGGAAGGTGACAGGGAGCCGGCCTCGTGGGAGACTGATGGTTGTGCTCGCGGTGGAGATGAGCGAGCGGGGATGGTGGGGTGCTGAACAACGAGCGGTTTGCCGGCGATCCCCTCCTGGCCAAGGTGGCGTCGGGTCAGAGAAACCTCTCCCGGGGGGAACAGGGCCCTGCGGTCCAAGCCATTCAGCAGGCCCTCCTGGACATGGGGTTTGGGGTCAGGAAATGGCTGGGGGTGTCGGGGCGAGAAGTAGGGGGAGTGGATGGGGTATTCGGTGCTCAGACCGCCCGAGCGGTGGAGAGGTTCCAGCGCAGTGTGGGAGTGGTCCCCAGCGCCCAGGTCTGCCCCCGCACTCTTCTGGCTCTGGACGCCACCTCCCCCTCTCCGGGTCGCACTGCCTGGGAAGAGGGGCCTCGCTTCTTCACTCCTTCCCCGGTTCTTTCCCTCCCGGGTGGAGAATCCAGCATCGCTCGGGTGGTGGTGGTGCTGGAGGAGTGCCGCACCTTCCTTTACGACGCCGATGGCGTTCTAAAAGGGATTTTTGCTTCTTCCGCAGGGGATGGGGCCACTCCTTCCTGGCCGGGCATCAAGGCTGTTGCCGCCATCTACGATCAGGCCGTGGCCGAGTCCCAGGGAGTAAGGCTATGGGATGACGCCGGAGCCTTTGGGAGCCGAATCATCGATCTGTGCTGGTGGGATCCTCGATCCGGCAAGACCTACCCCTCAGCAGAGACCCTGCACGGGACCTTGCAACGGCGCACAGTGGGAATGACCCACATCGTGGGGGGAATTCGCCACTACGACGAAGACATCGTGCAAATCAGCCAGATGCTCTCCATCGGTGATCGGGTGGCCGTGCTGGAGACGTCCCGGAGCCGCCCCTGAGAGGTTCGGCCCGAAGCTGCTTTTTCGACGGGGTGGACGGTCTGGTGAGTCCCCCGCAGTTCAGGTGGCGTCCTTGCGGAGGGCCCTCCCCTTGCCGGGAGTCGGATCGGCCACCAACCCATAGATCTGTCGGCCTTCATGATCCTCGGGGAGGTATTCGGTGATGGGCATTCCGTCCTCTCCGACGAACAGCAGGCAGTGGCAGTATTTGAATTCCTGCATCTCGTCGCAGGCACAGACCCATCGGCGGCTGGCATCCACCTCAGCCCTCTTGTCAGGGTAGAAGTTGCAGGGGCACAGGGGCCTCCCCACCTCTTCGATGTTGGCGGCCAACCCGATCACCACCGCTTCAGTCACCTCCGCCATGGGATGAAAGGATGTGCCGCTCTTCTCGGCGTATTTCCGGGCATACTTCCACATCTTGTCGATGTTCACCTGGGAAGGGCCGGTGGGTTCAGGAGTGTCCGTCTCGTCGCTCATCAGATCCTCGGGTCGCAGAAGAGGTGTGGAGGATACGTTCTTGCTGCGGCGATTTCCAGCCCGTCTTTCCAGGGTTTTGGCCTTCTGGTGGGGGTGCGGTTTGGGGATCTTCCTGCTTCCCGATCAGGGGGAAGCGAAGGAGGCGCCGCCGGTGGTGGTGGCATGTCCCGAGTTCCCTTTTCGGGCTCATCTTTTTCAAGCGGGTCCGGGGGGAGGCCTGGCGGGAGCCCTGGAGAGAGAAGGGGGACGGGTCGTCCTGGCCGATCTTTGGGTTGAGGCAGAGAAAGGGGCCATGGACTGGCGGGAGGTGATCGAAGGACCCTACCGCGATGCCTTGGAGGAGGCGCGGGCGTTGGCCGGTGGGGGCAAGGTCGCTTTCGTCGGGCACGGATTGTGCGGCCTCCTCCCCGTATTGGCCATGGCCGATGGGTGGTCTGGACCCGATTTGCTGGTGGCCTTGGGGACTCCTTTCGAGTTCCGTTTCCCCTCTCCCTCTCTCAAAGACTGGCTCAAGAATCCTGGGGATGCCGGAGCCCGGGAGGCCTTGTTTCGGGCGGGAATCCTGACCCGAGAGAGGGTGCCCTTGGAGGATGTGGCTCCTGCTCCACGGGTTCTGGGGGAGGTGCGGCGCTGGTTCCAATCCGGATTCGGACCCGAGTCGGGGGATGGGGCCTCCATGACCGAGGCCCTGCGCCGGTTTCGCGCTCCCCTGTTGTTGATGGCAGGAGGGGGAGACGCCTTTGCCCCCCCCGAGGACGCCCTGCCAGGATACGATTTTGCCCGAAGCCCCGACGTGACCTTTCGGGTGCTCTCCTGGAGCGACGGAGCCAAGGGCGACTATGGCCATCTGGGCCTCCTCCTGGGACCGGACGCGGGAAGGGATGTGTGGAAGCCGTTGATTCGGTGGTTGAGAGAGAGGGGGAATGGAAGCATCTCTACCGATCCCCAAAGGCTCTCCCCCAAGGATCAAAAAAGAAGCCCTCCTGCGGAGAGGAAGCCGGGAGAAGTGGATCGGGGAGGGCAGCGATGACCAGACGCCCTACTCCGGCGGGTCGAGCTGCCCTGGCTCTCCTGATTCTGGTTTCTGGTTTGCTTTCGACGGCGGTGGGAAAGGGACTGCCTCGGGCTCCTGAAGAAGAATGGGTGACCACCTCAGATCGATGGCGCCTTCCCCTGCTCCACTTTCCGCCCCTCTCCGGAGCGAGCCGGCACCACACCCCGGTGGTTCTGGTTCACGGCACGGCGGTCAACCGGATGAACTGGATGGCCACCCCCGACAACGATTTGCCCACCTTCCTCAGTCGTCGCGGTTTTGACGTATTCGTGGTGGAGCTTCGCGGAGATCGGGAGGCCATTCCTCCCGACGCCGCTTCCCGTCGGGCCGGAGATTGGGATCTGGACACCCACCTGAAGGAGGATCTCCCCGCTCTTCTCCACAGGATTGAGAGGAAGACCGGGAGGCGCAAGGTCCACTGGGTTGGCCATTCCATGGGGGGAATTCTGGGATACGCTTACGCCGGTCAGGTGGACCGTGAGGGGGTGGAAAGCCTGATCTTGATTGGATCTCCAGCCCGCCTTGACCCCCTCTCCGGAGCCCAGCGAATGGGTGTGCGCCTGCAGTCTTTGGCTCCTCGACGAGGGCGCCTGGCCACCGCCCCTCTCCTTCGACTGGCCCTTCCCTTGTTCCTGGACATCCGCAACCGTCTGGCCCATGACATCGTGAACATGGACAACGTGAACCTGTCTGCCCTGAGGGGAGTAATGCGGTACGGGTTGGAGCCGGTCGCTTCCGGCCTCATTCGCCAGTACCAGACCTGGGTGAGGGAAAAAGACATCACTGATCGTCATGGCAAGATCAGCTACACCCGGAGCCTGGAAGAGATTACCTGCCCTCTGTTGGTTGTGGCGGGGCGGGCAGATGGCATCGTACCCCCCTGGCAGGCCCGGGCCGCCTATGAGCTGGTGGGGAGCGAGGACCGCAGCTACCTGTTGATGGGGAAGGCGTGGGGATATTCAGCCGATTATGGTCACGGCGATCTGATGGTAGGGAGGATGACCCCCCGGGACCTGTTCCCCGAAATCGCCCGGTGGCTGGAGGCGAGGGACTGAGGGTCAGCCCACCCGAGGAGGCAAACTGCTCAGCAGGTTCACAAGGCGGGAGGCCAGGAGGTGATCCAGGGCTCCCAGGGAAGCCAGTTCAGGCAGGAGCGGGGGAGAAGAGGAAAAGGAAGGAGGGAGGGGGGAAGCCAGGCGGGCCAGGGAGGAAGGGATCACCAAATCGGGATGGCGATCAGCCAGCCGCTGCAAGGAGGCATCCCGCTGGAGGGGTTCCCAGCGACTCGCCAGGGTGAAGGGGCCAACCGCCCATCCCAGCCCGCGGGTGGCGATCTCTTCGATGGTGCTCACGGGGGCGATTCCCTCCTCGGCGAGCTGGCCTCCCATCATCAGGGCAATGGACTGGAATCGGGATACAAGCGATGGATCTCCTTCAGATCGGCTTCCAACTCCCCCAAGAAATCCCTGCCCATCTACCCAATTTTCGAGGATCTCCGCCGGTTCATGGAAGGGCCCCAGTTCCACCGACATCACCCCGGCGATCTGGCACAACCTCTCCGCCCCCCTCCCTGCCAGCCGCCCCAGGGCCTCTCCCGCTCCCTCCCCCAGGGCGGCGCGATAAGAGGCGGCAATCCGTCCCTCCTCCTCTCCCTCCTCCACCATGCGGGCCACCTCATTCAGCAGGGGAACCTCCAGGCGATGGGCCACGAAGCCCGGGCTGTCTCTGCATACCAGGGGCAAGAACCCAGCGCTGAATGAAAAAACTTCCATGATTCTAATGAGATCAGGGCGAGAGAGGGCCCCGGATATCACCTCCATGACCGGCCGAGACCGGGGACGACCCAACGCATGGAACCCCATCACCTGCCCCGGCCTCTCGGTCACCGAGGCGATTTCGGTCACAAAGTGGGCCTCGGTGGTGGTGAGCAAGGCGGCGTGGGGAGGAAGGAACCGATCTACCGTCCGAAGGAGGAGCTTGCGATCCAGCATATCCGGCCCCACCGATTCGATGACCACGTCCGAGCTTCCCAATTCCTCCAGGGAGTTCACAACTTGAGCCGAAGAGTCCCCGCCGGGGAGATCCTCCCTTCCCTTTCGCCGGGTCTCCTCATGAGGGTCCCAAAGGAGAAGGGGAAGCCTGGAGGAAGCCAGCCGGGAGGCCAGGGCCAGGCCAGCGGAGTCCAGCCCGGCGATGCCCACGGTGAACGAGGGGGTCATTGGATTGGCCGGCGGTGGGAAATCAACTGGGGCAGAACCCATCCACGTTGCACGTTCCGTTCGGACAGCACACCAGGGGCAGGTGGTCGTCGAACTGCACGCAGTCGTCGACGGTGATGCACTCGGTCCTCCCAGGACAGCTTTGCTGAGAGAAGCACAGGGGAGCGGGCACCAGCGGAATCACGCAGCACCACTGTGAAGAGGTGTCGCACACCAGATCATCCCCCTCCGTACCAT
>CAYRTW010000211.1:0-10396 GCA_964426935.1 uncultured Rickettsiales bacterium | reverse complement strand
ACTGCGATACCACCGGGGTGGAGCCCGATATCGCCCTGGTGAAGTACAAGAAGCTGGTGGGCGGCGGTCTGATGAAGATCGTCAACAACACCGTCCCCATGGCTCTCCAGAACCTGGGATACACCCCCGCCCAGGTGGAGGACATCACTGCCTTCATTGATGCAAACGACACCATCGAGGGGGCTCCTCACTTGCTGGCTTCTCATCTGCCGGTTTTTGATTGCGCCTTCCGACCTCGGGAGGGGGTGCGATCCATCCACTGGCTGGGTCATCTGCGGATGATGGGAGCGGTGCAGCCCTTCCTCTCAGGCGCCATCTCCAAGACCGTCAACATGCCCACCGAGTCCACCACGGATGACGTGGAGAGGGCGTACCTGGAGGCTTGGAAGCTCGGACTCAAGGCGGTGGCGGTGTACAGGGATGGATGCAAGAGGACTCAGCCCCTGAACACTTCCATGGGAGGAGCCCGCAAGAAGGTGGAGGAAGCGGTGGTGCCCCTGGTGGAGGCGCGGCGACCGGTGCGTCGTCGCCTTCCCGATGAGCGCCCCTCCATCACCCATAAGTTCTCCATTGGCGGCCATGAGGGTTACCTGACGGTGGGCCTGTATGACGACGGACAGCCGGGAGAGATCTTCGTAGTCATGTCCAAGCAGGGCTCGACCATCTCCGGGCTGATGGACGGGTTCGCCACGGCGGTGTCCATGGCCCTCCAGTACGGGGTTCCTCTCCATGTCTTGAGTGACAAGTTCAGTCACACCCGTTTCGAGCCCCAAGGCTGGACTCCCAATCCTGACATCCCCTTTGCCAAGTCCATCACTGACTACATCTTCCGATGGATGGGGCTGAAGTTCCTCAAGCCAGAGCAGCAGGGAATTGCCCAGGACCCGGACCAGATCCTCACCGGGAATCCCGTTGCAGCGCCTCGACAGGCCACCGAGGCCCTTGCCCCAGAAGCGGCCTCCCCACCCGCAGACCCCTCACCTCTGAACGCCGGTGCCAACGGAGTTCACGCCAACGGAGTCCATGCCCACGGGATGCGCACCAATGGGGTCTATATCAACGGCGGATCAGGAGGGGGGATGGCGTCGGGACTCTCCACCCATGAAGCCCAGGAGAAGGCGATCTTCCGTGCCCAGGCCGATGCTCCCCCCTGTCCGGACTGCGGCAGCCTGACGGTTCGTTCGGGCTCCTGCTACAAGTGCATGAACTGCGGCTCAACGACAGGGTGCAGTTGAGAGGAGCAGGTGGGGAGGTGAAGGGTGCCTACCCCCCGTCGCCTCGGGTTTCATTGCGGAGCAGCTCCCCGGTGACGTAGGCAAAGGCCTCGTCCACCGAGTCGGTACGGAGCATCAGGGAAGTGTCAGCAGGAGAGATGGTCCCCCACCGCACCATCGCGTCCATGTCCAGCACCTCATCCCAGTAAGCACTGCCAAACAGCACGGCGGGGAGGGGTTTCTTCATCTTTCCGGTCTGTCGCAAGGTCAACAGTTCCCCCATTTCATCCAAGGTGCCGAAGCCTCCTGGAAACACCACCATGGCCTTGGCCAGATAGGCAAACCAGTACTTCCTCATGAAAAAATAATGGAACTCGAAGCCGAGGCCAGGAGTGACAAAGCGGTTGACCTGCTCCTCAAAAGGGAGGCTGATTCCCAGGCCCACCGAACGCCCCCCCAGCACATCGGCTGCTCCCCGATTGGCGGCCTCCATGATCCCCGGTCCGCCGCCGGTGCAGACCAGATATCGTCTGTCGGTGGCATCGGGAGACCTCTCGACGGACCATTGGGTAAGACGGCGAGCCAGTTCCCGCGTTTCCTCGTAGTAACGGGAGAGGGCCAGCCGGCCTCGGGCGGAAGCCACCGCCTCTTCTCCCACTTCCCCCCGAGCGTGCGCAGCCTCGACCGAGTCCATCTGGGCCTGGGCCATCTCCTGGGGAAGGGTGCGGGCGCTGCCAAAAAAGACGATGGTGTCCCGCACCCGGTGGTGCTGGAAACGCGCACGAGGCTCGTGGTACTCGCAGAGGATTCGAATGGTGCGAGCTTCAGGACTGTTGAGAAAGTCCATGTTTTTATAGGCTTTTTCGTGCTTGGGCATCACTCTCCAGGGGAGCCTTCGCTCCATGGTGAAATTCCTCCTCTTCCCAATCCCGTGCCCCAGCGGGTGCACCAGACTGGTCCCCAAGACCCTCGGCCAGCATACCACCCTCCGGTTCGATCCCCATCCCCCGTGCCCTGGAGTGGAGGTTCGGTCGTACCGGCCCCCCTCAACGGGGGTAGCATCCCCATCGGGGCGGTGGCATCTTGGCAGAGCGGGTGGTGAGTGCCCTCCCCGCCGTCGATCCTTCCCCGGAGACCTGGGCCCCTGTCAAAGCTGCCTCCTGCCCTCTCTCGATTTCTCTTTTTCCCGCCCTGGGCTCTTCTGGGACTTCTGGGCTGGAGCGGACAGGCGTGCCTCTACGTGCCCGACATCCTCCCCGCTTCTCAAGGGCCAGGAGGAGAGAGCACCGATCTTGACCCCCTGGGATGTTCCCCTCCTGCCGACGAACCCATCCTCCTTGGTCCAGAAACTCCTGCAATCGTGCAGTGTTACGTTCTTCGCGCCACGGATGTCCAATGGAGCCTGTTTGTGGACGGCCAAGAGAGGGTGTTCGCCCAACAGGGGGGAAGCAGTTCGGTGCGGTTCCACCTCGATTATTCCCAACTCCCCACGCCCCTTCCCCAGACCCTGTCGGTGAAACTCCTGGTCTCCCAGGATGAGAGGTGGCGCTATGCTCCGGAGTGGCCGGTGGTGGTGCAGCCATGAGAGCCTTGAGCTGCGCGACGGCTGTTCTTTTCCTCGGAGGAGTTTTCCTGACCGCAGATGGGTGCGGCGGCCCGGGAAGTGGCAATGGGGACCCGGTGGACATCCGCCTGAACCTGATTCCCGAGGATACCTCCTATGCGCCGCAGACCCTGGACGCCCAGATTCTCCCGGCGGCGGGGGAGGCCACCTTGTCCAACACTCCCCTTCAGCGGTCCACCCTCTTCCAAGGCACGGTGATGAGGGACGATCCCGGGGCAGGGACCTTCCTTCCTTCCTCCGCCACCTTGCTCCTCACCCGGGACGGCGTCGGCTCCCGAGGAGTGCTGGCCTCCTCAGATGGAACCTTTACCCTGGACATTGATGACGGCGTCTATGACCTCCGCATCTTTCCCATCGCCCGAGATGAGGTGACCTTTTTCTATGGCCCCCAGTCTCTCGATCTACCCACTCCCCCCGACGAATCCTTCCCCCTTCTTCAAGCTGAAAAAGTGTTGGGGCGAATCCTCCAGGAATCTGCCGATGGTGGACCCTCCCAGGGAGTGGCCTATCTCACCGTGGAGCCGGTGCAGGTCAATGAAGACGGAACGGTACAGCTCCTCGGCCCCATCGATCAGACAGATGCCGACACCGGCTACTTTGGGGTGGGCTTGACCGAAGACGTGACCGCCCTCCGCATCTCCTCTCCCGACAGCGAAGGCCCGCCGCTGCCCACGGTGATCCTCACCGGGCTGAATCTTCCCGACGATCTGACCTCTGATGAAGAAGAAATTCCCACCCTCTACACCTATCCAGAGATCCCCTCCATCACCATCGCCAACCAGGTCCTGGATCCGGCCTCCCCTTCCTCGGGAGGAGTGGCGGATGCCGAGGTACGTTTGTTGGGAACCGTGTCATTCACCGACGTGGAAGGGACACCCCAGGAAGCCCCCTTCTCCCGGCGCGTCCACACCGACGACCAAGGGCGTTTTGCGGTGCAGGTTCCCGACGGGCTCTACACCCTCACCGTCGTTCCTGGATATGCGCCCACCACCCGCCTGTCTCCCCTGGCGGTGGGCAATCCCCCGATTCCCGCTGCGGATCTGAGCGGCTTTCCCCTCCAATTGCCTTTGCGAACCGCCCTGTCGGGGGTGGTGTCTTACGAGGAAGATCCGGTGGAAGGGGCGGAGATCAGCGTTCGCAGCCGCGGCCCCTCTGGATATAGCTGGCTTACCACGTCGGGACCGGATGGCACCTGGTCGGTCTACGTGGATGCGGGCCCCATCGAAGTTCGAGCCATCCCTCCCTCGGATTCTCCGGCGGCTCCCCTCATCCTCGCCTCCCAGGAGGTTTCAGGGACATCGTTCTCTCTGGATCTGGCCCTTCCTCAAGCCGTGAGGGTGAGCGGTCAGGTGACCTCCAACAACACCCCCCTCTACGCGGTAGGAGTGCAGATCCTCGATCCCGAGGAGGGCACCTTTCTGGGGGAGGGGATCTCTGACGAATCCGGTTATTTCGAAATCCGAATCTCCCGGGACTGGGTGGAGTCGAGATAAAGCCGGGTTCCCCGGATCCCCCTTCTCCCTATTCTTGCTGCCCTTGAACGGCCCTGTTATGCTCCCGCTGCCCTGTGCTCTTGCTGCCGAGGGACGGCAGCCCCTCTCCCTTGAACTTGAAGATGCGGACCGGCTCGAAGGTCCTGCTTACCCTCCCGCTGGTCGGGAATGATCACCTGTTCATGTCTCCTTCCTCTTCACGATCTGCCTTCCCCACGGATGCGGTGCCTGCACCGGCGGAGGGACAGGCCTCCATCTCCATCCCACCCCGGCAGCGCCTCCGCGAGGCACCTCCCCTGGTGCCCGCAGAACCGGAGGACTCGGACGACGGAATGTATCGTTCCGTCCCCCCGGGAGGCTCCCTGTGGAGCGATGTGGCCCGTCCAGCCGCCGCTCGGCTGGGCCCCCTGTTTCCCCAAGAGACGAAGGACTACGTGTCGGTCGTGTTGGATGATCCCCCCACAGTTTCTGGAACGGGGGCATCGGTCAGCGGATCCATCGGTGTCTTGTGGAAGGCAGGGCAGGAATTCCTGGAGAAGGGCCGGTTGGACGATGCCGCCTCCTGTTTCCAGGCCGTGCTGAGGGCGGGGGAGCGACTTGAAGAAGCCCGTCGCATGTTGGGGTACTGCGAGACCATCCTGGTGGAGCAGGCCTGCCCGGGAGCCCGCCCCCACCGCGTTCCACACGTGCTGGTTTCCGCCGATGAGCTGGCTCGCCTCTCCTTGCATCCCCACACCACTCGCCTGCTGGAAGTCGTGGATGGACGCGCGTCCCTTGCCGACATTGAGGAGAGGACGGCGCCCTTCATGGATCGAATCTCCCTCTACCAGCGACTCGGTCAGGCGGTGGCAGCCGGTCTGGTGGCCTTGGAGTAGGCAATGCCCGTTGATTCTTCTTGTTTCCGGTTCCCTCGCCCTCTTTCGCCAGAAAGGCGATGCTCCCGTGAGTGACAATCGCGACTTCGCTCCCATGAATCTCGCCGGTCTGTCCCCCCTTTTGGGTAATTTCTCCCTCTCCTTCATCCCCGGAATGCCCAACGGATTTATCACCGCCGCCCGCAAGGTGGGAATCGGACAGGTCAGGGATCTGGACACTCCTCAAGGCTCTCGTCTCTTGCAGGGGGAAGGGGTGGGGGAAGGGGATCATCTGAGGGCAATGAAGGCTCTGTCTACATGGCTGGAGCAGGTTGCCGGCCGCAGTGCCCCTGTCTCTCATCCCGAAAAATCACGAAAGGACGGGGGCGAGGGTCGCTGGGATGAGTCGCGGCATGACACAGGGAATCGCCGTCTGGAGGACCTGTTTCGATTCAAGGAAACCCGTCCAGAAGGAGGGGTGAAGCGCCCCCAGGGATCCCCTCAAGGCGAAGAATTCCGAAGGGACTCCCGGGAAAATCGGCGGGGAGATCCCAGGAGGGAAAGGGGAAACGAGGGGCGAAACCCGAGCCATCCTGTCCAGACCCGATCCTCCAGGGAGGAGAGGGCTCCCTCCGTGGTGGTCGAACCCCGCCGCCGCATCGTTCGACTTCCCCCCTCACCAGTCTCTCCCCCCTCTCCCTCCTCCAAGGCCGATCCCCTCCCCGAGCCTCCACCCCTGGCCGCCGCCGCTCCCAACCCTCCAGAGGCTCAAATCGCTCCCGCGTTTCCTGTTGCCCTTGTTCCGGCAGCCCGTTCCCCCTTGGCGCCCCTGTCCCACTCCAAGGAGGTCTCCTCCCCCTCCGCTCGGGGGGGCTCCCGTTCGTTCATCACCCCCATTCCCTCTCGGCGTTCCCGAAAGGAAGCCCCCCCCTCTCCCGACTCTCCTCTGTTCCTCACCTGTGGCCTTTCCGATATTCCCAAGGGATTCCGGACCGTTCCAATGGAACGACTGCGGCTGCATTGGAGACTTCAGCGCACGGCGACCCAGAAGGGATGCCGAACGGTGGCCGATGTGCTGGAAACCACGCTCTCCTCCTGGCGAGAGGGGGGAGAGGCGAAGGCCCAGGATCTGGACAACCTGATTGCCGCCTTGCGTCGGTTGCTGGCGGCGGGGATTCCTGCTCCCATCCGGGTCGATCAGGCCGTCAGGGCCTCGGAAATGGTGGAGAGGCTGAAGGAGTTCCTGGGAGAGGAACGATACCTGTGCTTCGAGGTTCGTCTGGCTCTGGAGAAGGGGCAGGTCCCCAAGGCTCTTCTTCAGCTTTCGCGGCGGCTGGGCCTCCACGCCGAGCAGATCCGCCAACACGAGTTTCGCGCCGTGCAGCTCCTCCACGAAGCGAGCCTCGCCGAACAGATCCAACAGGTTCTCACTGGCTTGTTTTCCCGATTGGCCCTGCGTCGCTCCGGACTGATCCCGGTCAAGGATCTGGAGGGAGATCGCTTTTTCGATGTCTGGTCTCCCGAGGGCGCCCTGCGCCTCCTGGAGCGAATCGGCGGTACTCCTCCTGCCCTGGTGGATTCTTCCTTCCTGGTGGCCCGGGAAGGGAGGTTTCTGTCTTTGGTGGAGGTGGAGTCCCTCCTCGAAAAAGTGGGAGAGTGGGCAAAGAAGACCGCTGATCGCACCTGCGAGCCGGTGGATGCGGCCCTCCAGAGGCTGATCCGGTCTCCCCTTGCCCGAGGCATTCCCGAGGATGTGGCCGAATGGGCCTTGATGGGTCGCAAGGATCTCCTGGAAACCCACGGCGGGGTGACCTTCCTCGGTCAAAGGTTCCGTATGGTGGTGCAGGTCGCCGAATCCCTCATGGAAACCAGAAAGGCTCCCGTCACCATCCAGGACATTCGAGACGCCTTGGAGGGCCAGTTGCACGAGGCGGCCCTTCCTTCCCACAATCTGATTCACACCACCTTGTTACGGTATCCCCAGTTCCGGCGGGTGGCCCCGGCTACCTTCGAGAAGGTGGATGCCGTCGCACTGGCCCAGGCTCCCCCTCCCTCCTGGGTGGAGGCTGCCGTGGAGGAGGTTCACTCGTCGGCCGTGCCTCTGCGGGCCATGGACCTCTGGGAGCGTTTGCACGAGCGAGGGCTCCTTCCCCCAGGGACCACCGAACAGCTTCTTGCTGCCGAACTGCGCCGCCACCCCCGTCTGGTGAAGTTCCTCCCCAGGGGGCAGGTGGTGGCCCCGGAAGCGGAGACCGATCAGCCTCCCCCTCTGCTGGAAGACGTCATCTACGACGCGCTTCTGGAAGACGGTCCCCTCTCCCAGGAGGAACTGGAGGAAAGGATTCGCCCCTTGCGAGCCTTCTCTTCGGTGTCGGTTTATGGGGTCCTCCGTCTGGAAACCTGGGTCTTTCGTCGCAGCGATGAGCGCCATGACCTGGTGGAGAAGTACTTCCAGCCCGGGGAGCTACGCCAATGGGTTCAACGAATCCAGAAAGAAGTGAAGGCCTTGGGTCGCCCCTACCACCGGGAGGATTGCCAGGAGTCCCTGGCTTCGGGGGCTCTACCTTCCCTTCCTCAAAACCTGGATCCGGCAGGGCTTTTCGACATCTTGCGGCGGATAGGAGGATTCTCGGTGGGAGGGTTCCTGCTGACCACCACCGACCTTCCCCCTCGAATGCAGGCAGAGCCCATCGTGGGTTCGGTGCTGTGGGCTCTGTCCCAATCTTCCCAGCCCATGACCACTCGGGAGATCGCCGATGCCCTTCAGGGAAGGCTCACCCCCCGCGATGTCCATCGAGGTCTTCAGCGTTCTCCCGAGGTGGTGAAAGAAGGGGAGACTCACTATCGCCTGGCTGCTCCTCCCCGCTGGCAGGAGCAACCGGGCCGCACCCGATCTCCTGGTCCTTCCAAAGGGGGGCGAAGCTGAAGGGCGCGGCCCATACCACTCGAGGACGGGGTGAAATCCGATCCTCCCCTCCCGACCTCAACCCACCCCCAGTTCCACTGCCAACCCCTCCAGCCTCTGCCTCACCTCCCCTTGACGATAATCGGGGCGGGCGGTCAGCAAGCGGTGATAGACGCGATAGGCGTTGGGCTTGTCCCCCCTGGCCTCGTAGGTCACTCCCAATTCAAACAGCACCCGAAGCAGGGAGTCAGGATCCAATCGGCCTCCCTGAAGGATTTTCTGGAACCAGGCCACGGCGGCATCCCATTGGCGCTGCTTTCGCAGGCAGATCCCCACCATCTCCAGGCTCTCTGCCACCCTCAGCCCCTCCTCGAAGGCCCTCACAAACTCCGCTCGGGCTTCTTCGTACAGGCCCACATCGAAGTAGGCCTTTCCCAGCTCAAAGGCCCCCATGGTGGCCGATGGAGGGGTTATGGGGGCTTCCCCCTCTTGGAACTCAAAGGTGTCCTCATCCGGGAGATCCTCCTCCTCTCCCTCTCCATCCTCCAGATCCTCTTCCAGGCTTCCGTCCTCATCTCCCAGCTCGGATTCCAGAGCCCGGGCGAGGTCGAAAATCTCTTCGTCGTCTGGCTCCTCATCCATGGAGGCGGGACCGGCCACCCGGGCCTCATCCCCCAGATCCGCCTCCAGATTCAGGTCCATACCCAGGGTCATTCCTTGCAAGCCATCCAGGTCATCCAGCCCGGCAAATTCCTCCACCAGGGAGGCGAGACCGGCTGGGGTCGCCGCCGCGCTCTGGGCGGGAGGGTTTTGAGTGGAGCCCTTCTTGGCTGCAGACATGGCTGCAGGAGGCTTTTCATCGAAGGCCCGGAGCCGAGCCCGAGCTTCGCCATGATGGGGGGCAATGGAAACCGCCGCCTGGAGGGCCGCCCGCGCCACTTCCATCTCCCCCATCGACAGGGCGATCCGGTGCATCACCTGACAGGCCTCCACCGCCTCAGCCACCTCCCCCACCTGGACATGCAACCTGGCCTTCAGTTTGAACACCGAGAAGGCATCCCCGTTTTTGCTGGCCGCCTCCGCCAGGATCCCTCGGGCCCTGTCCAGAAGCCCGTATCGCAGATAGACCTCCGCCTCGGTCAGCATTCGAGCTGCGTCTTCGGGCAGATGGGAGGGGAGGTTCAATCCTTCCTCGGGGAAGGTTGTGGAGGCCGGAGAGGCTTCCCGCCGGGAGGGATCCATCTCGTACAGGCGCCCTTCCACCTGGGAAGCCAGGTCCGATTCCCCGGCATCCTCGTACTGACGAAGCAATTCCTCGTAGACCTGGATGGCCTTCTCCGTTTCCCCCGATGACCCGAAGGCCTGGGCCATCAAGGTCAGGGTCTCGGTGTCCTGGGGGTCGGTCTTGAAACACACCTGAAGGCGCTGCAAGGCCCGCCGGGGATCATTGCGGGCAAGGTGAAGGCTGGCCAACTTTTTGAACAGGTCCAGATCATCGGTGTCGATCTGGGTCAATCGCTCATAGACCCTCAGCAAATCATCGGGGGGACCGGTCCTCTCCAGTTCCTGGGCCATCTCCCGGAAGAGTTGAGCGGCGCCGATGGGGTCAGCCTGGCGCATGTAGAGCTCCGCCAGTTTGAACCGAGCGTCGATGTCCTGGGGGTTGAGAGCGGAGAGTTTGCGGTGGATGTCCAGCACCTCCGCCCCGCTGCCCTTCTTTTCAACGTGGGCCGCCACCTTGCGGAAGTGGTCGGCGGCGTCGGAGCGCATCCCCAACTGGGAATAGATCTCCCCGAGATGCATGTGCAGAGGGATGGACTCGGGCTCCACCCGCAACATCTGCTTGTAGATGGCGGCCGCCTTGGGAAAGAACCCGCTCTTCTCGTACCCGTCTGCCACCACCTGGAACTCCCGCAGTGCTTCCGCGTTTCGCTTCTGGCGGGCCAGGAGTTCGGCCAGCTTTTGACGGATGCGAATGTCCCTGGGGTCGAACTGAAGAATCCGGTCGTATTCCCGCAGAGCCTTGTCCACCGCCCCCTTCTGGAGGTGTCGGTTGGCGAGATCAATGCTTTTGGCTTTGTCGAAGCTCAAAGACCACTCCCTTGGTTCGCTCACGGCGATGACAGGGATGGATCTCTAGCGGAGTCCAGGGCAGGCGGTCAAGACACTCGCTCAGAGGATCACACCGAATGCGTAGCGCAGCGAGCGAACGGCCGCAGCGCCGAAGCCGCAGCAGGGACAGACAGCGGAGGGACCCAAAGCCCTCTGTCAGGCCCGGCCGAAGCGCCTGTCGCATCCTTCCTGGA
>CAYRTW010000210.1:0-10556 GCA_964426935.1 uncultured Rickettsiales bacterium | reverse complement strand
TTGAAGGCATATCCCCAGCGAGTCACCCCATGGCCCGCCGAGTCGATGCGAGAAGGATCGGCCTCCTGAAGCACCCTGGACGCCACCATGCCGCACTGGGGATGAGCCAGGGAGGCATCCAGGAGGGCCTTCAGCCACCCTGGCTGAGGGATGGCGTCGTCGTTGAGGAGAGCAATGAAGGGAGAGGTGGCCGCCTTGATCCCGGCGTTGGCGGCTGCGGCAAATCCCAGGCGCTTCTCGGTTTCCACTACCCGCACGTGGGGGTGGATGGCCACCATGGCCCTCGCCAGTTCGGTGCTTCCCCCATCAAACACCAGGATCCACTCCATGTCCGCCTCGGTCTGTTCCCCCAGGCCGGCCAGGCAGCGGGGCAACCACTCTCCGGCGTCTTCCGTGGTGGGAATCACCACCGACACTCGCCTTTGGGAAGGAGACCCTGCCTGGGGCATGAGGGAGGGCTCCCGCCTCTTCTTCCCCTCCCACTGGCGCTGGGCTCCGTGGACGAAGGTCTCGATCTCCTCCGCAGAAAGGGAATCGGTGCGAACCACGGCGGAGCGAAAGCCATCAAACTTGTCGAAGTCCTCGCTGGTCAGGTGCCCCTTGGTCTGAAGTTCGGCCCAGTAGCGGGAGCCGGGAAAGGGGGTGGCGATGGTCATCTGAAGGGAGTCGGGATCCAGTTCGTGGGCCAGTTCGGCGGTGGCGCGCATGGAAGCTGCGGTCTCCCCCGGCAGACCGAACATGAAGGTGAGGTGGATGCGACAGCCCAGGCTCTTGGCCACCCTCACCGACTCCCTCACCTTGGGCAGATCCAGGCGCTTGTCGATGTGATCGATGATCTGCTGATCCGCAGACTCCACCCCGAACTTCATCGCCCGCAGCCCCGACTCCACCATGGCCTCGATGGCCTTTCCGGAGGTGGTGTCGGCCCTTCCCATGAAGGCCCAATCCACGGTGAGGTTCCGTCTCCTGATCTCCTTGGACAGGGCAAAGGCTCGCTTGTCCCCCATGTTGAAGGTGTCGTCATCAAAATAGATGGAGCGATATCCTCCCTGATACACCATCGCCTCCATCTCATCGACGATGTGCTCCACACTCCTCACCCGGTATTTATTGTCTCCGTATATTATTTGAGGCCAGGCACAAAAGGAGCATTTGTAAGGACAACCCCGGCTGGCCCACATCTGCACCGAGGGTCGGGGGATGCCCCCCGGCTCGTCGTGATAGCGATCCATCTGAAGAAGATGGCGGGCGGGCCAGGGAAGGCGGTCCAGATCGGGGATGGATTCCCTTCGGGGATTGACCACCACCTCATCGCCGTTTCGCCAGAGGAGGCCTTTGATGGGGGCCAGAGAGGAGCCCTTCTCCCGGGCGGTGATCCACTCCAGCAGGGTGTCGTCGTATTCCCCCGCCAGGACCGCTCCGATTTCGGGATGGGCCCTGAGGAAGGCAGGGTGATACATCTGCTCGTGCAAGCCGGCAAAAAGAATGGGGATTTCCGGACCCACCCGCGCTCTCAGCGCTTCAGCGGTTCGCAGATCCTCCAGGATGGACGGGGTGGACACCTCCAGGACGATGACCTCCGGCCGGGCCTCCTTCACCCTGGCCAGGAAGGGACTCTGGGGCATCCGCTCTGCACAGGCGTCGATGAGGGAGACCTGGTGTCCCTGCTGCTCCAGGAGGGCGGCCGGATAGGCCATGGAGAAGGGAAAGGGGCAGTAATCCAGGTTCTCGGCCTCGAAATGGGGCCAACGAGAACCGGCCCTCACCCCATAGTAACCAGGGCGAAGCCAGGGGGGATTGGCGATCAGCACACGCATGGGACACCCTCGGTGCGCTGGGGCACCGTGTCTCTTTGTATACAGAAATCAGCGTTCATCCGAACCCTCTTTTCCTGCTCCCCCCTGCAGCCGGGCCCCGACCTTGAGGGTGGTCTGCTCCAGGGGAGAAAGGGCCTGCCACTTGCGCCAGGTGGCCAGATTTTCTTCCAGATTGTCACATCCCCTCTCGCATCCCCTCTCCTGCCCCATACCATTTCCGATCACCTGAAAATACGCGGAGTCCTTGCGGAACACCCGGGTCTCCCGCCGAAATCGCCTCTGGGCCTCCCCCTCCCAGATGCTGCGAAAGCTCTGGTGATGGAGGTCACCGGAGGGGACGCGGTGGGCCTTGAGACAGGGAAGAACCTGGCCGTCGGCCATGACCCGTGCGTAGGTCCACCCCGCTGTGCAGGGGAAGCGATGAACCATGGAGGCGTCAAAGCGACCGGGGTCGGTGTCTCCCGGAGTCTGAAGGCGACGAAACAGCTCCTCTCCTCCCAGGAGGCGGGGTCCTGAGCAGCGCTCCCGAGCCAGGAAATGGCGGAGGACAGAGGTGATGTGTTTCTTCTGCTCTTCTCCAAGGGCCAGGGCATCGGTGCGGCCGGGGATGAGATCCGCCACGGCGAATTCCACTCCGTCGCATCCAGTGGCTTCGGCAGCCTCCAACATGGCCTGAACATCGTCGGCGTTGGCGGAGGAAAGAACGTGATACATCTTGGTGATGGGACGCGTCCGTCTCAGGGAATGAAGACGATGAAGGCTGTCCAAGACAGATTGAAACTGAAATTGAACCGCTCCTGGATGGGTTTTTTGATACACCTTTTCTGTGCCCGCCCATACCGATGCGGTCAGATGATGCACCGGCAGATCCAAAAGGCGCCTCAGCCCCTCTTCGTCCACCAGGGTGAAGTTGGTGTGGAGGGAACAGGTGAATCCCCGGGCCACGATCTCTTTCATGGCCTCCCAGGCTCGGGGATGGGTGAGGGGCTCGCCTCCACCCGCCAGATAGATCTCCTCGGTGCCCATGGCCTTCAGCTCATCCAGAAGGGACAGGAGCAGCTCCCAGGGAAGCTGTTGACGACGGGCTCCTTCGGGAAGATCGCTGGCAGGAACCTCTGGAGAGTGGAGCCAGCAGGCGACGCAGTGGCTGTTGCAGGTGTTGGCCAGATCCACCTGGACCACCCGGGGTCCTCGGAAGGCCTTTTCCCCGTGGAGCCACCCCAGGAGCTCAGACTGATGGGCGTAATGATCCCCCATCGCCCGGAGCAATCCCTTCCCGGCGCCGCTGATTCCCAGGCTTCTCACGCCAGATACCCCAGTCCTTCCATGCGCTTGAGAACTTCCTCCTCCTCGCCGGGGCGGAAGGAAGGGACATGGGGCTGGGAGGAGGCTCGGGAGGCCTGATCCGAGGAGGCGACTTCACCGGGGGCCGCATATCTCCAGGAGAGACCGTCAAAGGCCCGGGTGAGGGGTCGCCCGTCCAGGTCCTCGGGAACGGGGATTCCCATGCAGGCCAGGGCGGTGGGAGCGATGTCCAGCAGGTGGGGAGAAGGCAGGGCGGTTCCTCCAGCGATGCCCGGCCCCCCCAGGGCGACGATGCCATCCAGGCGATGATTTCCCGAGTGGTTGACCGCCGGCATCACCACCAGCTCCCCGGGGCGGCCAATTTCCCTCCCTGCCCGAGTCATGTAGCGATAATTCCTCATGGTCACCACCATGTCCGGGGATTCTCCCGCCCGAGGGCCATGATACAGGACCTCCCTCTTCTGCATCTTGTCCACCACCGGCAGGCCATCGTCGGGATCCCGCAACCGGGAGAGCTCCTTCTCCACCTGGGCGAGGATGTGGTCCGCTTCGGGACCGGAAGCAACGGTTCCCAGAGGCTCCCGGCCGCGCAGATTCAGATACACCCCCCCGAACAGCCCGGCGGAATAGGCCCGGGTGCGACCCCAGTCGATGTGACCAAAGGAGGGGCGAGGCGAATCATCCAAGGCAGCGACCTCGGCGGAGCACCAGGGACATCCCCCCGCTCGGGCCCGCAGGCGCCGGGCCATTTCCTGGAGACGACCGGCGGGAGTGAAGGAGCGCTTCACGGTGAGGAGGCCGGCGTCCTCCAGGGCGGCGTTCAGGTACACATCCCGATCCAGACTGCCGAAGCCGTGGTCGGAGAGGACGATGACCCGGGCCTCCTCCCCCGCCATGGCCACAAAATCCCCCAGGACGGCATCCAACTGTTGATACACCTCCCGGATGGCGTGGGCATAGCGCCAGGTCCCCCGCTCCTGCCCCTCTCCCGGCAGGCAGGACTGCTTCCACAGAGCGTGCTGAACCCGGTCGGTGGCGGTGAACACCACGAAGAAGAGGTCAGGATGGAATCGCTCCCACAGGTAGGTGGCCAGACGGGCCCGGGCGTCCACCGAACGATGGATTTCGGCCAGGAACTCGTCGTAACCCTGATAATCAAAGGACATGACGTCCAGGCGATAATCGGGCACCACCCGGCGCACCTGCTCCCACAAAGAAGGGGGAAAGAGGCCCCGAGGGAGGGAGGGAGTGTGCATTCCCGTCACCATGGCCCCCCGCAGAGATTCGGGAGGATAGGAGATGGGCACATTGACCACCACCGAGGTCCCCCCCGCTTCGTCCACTCGCCCCCACAGAGGCATCCCCGAACGATCCAGAGAGGTGAGCAGCTCCATCTCATAGGTGCCGGGAACCCGATGGCCAAAGTCAAACAGACCGTGGCGCCCGGGGTTCAGGCCGGTGACGCAGGAGGCCCAGGCCTGGGGAGAGAGGGGATGGGTAACCGAGCGAAGACGCCCATAGGCACCCCTGTCCACCAGGGCCTTCAAGTGGGGAAGATGACCCGCCTCCATCCACGGCTCCACCAACTCGGGGGTGGCCCCGTCCCAGCCGATGACCAGGGTCTTGTGGAGAGAAGAGGCGGGCAACGAATTCCTGGGCGGGAGGTGGAGGCAAGTCCCCCGGCCGCCGGGCACACGGTAGAAGAGGGGTGGGGTGAGTGTAAACGCGGGAGGTGGGGGTGAGGGTGAGGGGGAAGCGCTGGTGTCCCCGGGGAAGACTCCAGCGGGACTCGGAAGCGGGGTGGGGAGCGAGGGTGTTTTTGAAATGGAGGAAGGGAGGAACGGAGGGAGGAGAGGCCGGGTTTCAAGTTGGTTTCTTTATGAGTGTGGAGCCTGATCTCGACTCACTCAAATTGCCCATCCCATGCAGCTCTGATAGGCAGCGGCTACAGCATCGGAAATCAAAGAGGGAAGAGATCCCCCGTCACGTTGAACGTGATAACAACCACCGAATCGCTGGCAGGCCTCAATGGCGATCTCCCAACTCGCCCGGCGACATAGTCCGGATTGCCCTGTTTCTTCGAAAAATTCGTCAAAATAGGCAAAAAGGTTGTCATTCACGACCAAAACAGCAACATCTCGCTGTCTGATCTGGTGATATGCAACCACCCCTGTCGGGCAGGTATGCCAGCGCGATTTCCGTAACTCTCCAGCCCGCCCGCCGAGCGCGGAACGGACGGACTCTTGAGCGGCCATGTGGTCCCGAACCCTCAACATTTCAGAGATTGCCCACTTTTTTTCTTCATCACATTTGTCCACGGTGGACAGGTGGTCGGCGAATTTCGAGCGAACCATCGGCTGGCTGACATCATAGTCTGGGACCTCGGATTCTATATGTGGCTCTGCGGGCTTGGAGAGCCTCCCCTTTATTCCGATCACACTCCCTGAACACCATGAAAAACCAATAAAGACCAGGGCGATGGTCCCTGAGGCTCGCACTCCTCTTGGAATCCCCCAATACATTTTCGAAGAAGTATTTCCTGCGCCCCTCTCCGCCACGATAGAGGAACTGGTCGTTGGTTTGGATGATGCAGGTGGGACCGGCCGGGTGGCCTGCCATCCGAAGTACTGGAAGAGGGTCGCGAGGCTGGCGAGGATGCCGAGCACCATGGCGATGGACTCAATATGGGGCATGAGTCTTACAACCTCCTGACCGGTCGCTTACTCATGACGTTACGCCAATTTCAGCGACTGGGCCAGATATTGCTGCGAAATGGGGGGACGTTGCAACCCGAAGTTCCCAGGCGACAGAGCAGGGCATTCGATCCTCCCACCGCTTCAAGCCTCCGGGCGAAGCGGATCCCGCGCCTTCCTGAACTTCGACCCACCGGTGTAAGCCGGGTAACCTAAATAAATCGCGGCCTTCCTGAATTTTTCCGATTTCAAGAGACATGCTGACCAGATCGCCTGGGAAACCGAGGTCTGGATCGCAGAAGAGCCCTCTCACGTGCTCCACTACAACGGCGACCGTTTTTCCGGGCCGCGAGGGTAGCGGAAACCTCGCCGCTTCAAAAAAATCATCCCCACCCTCCCCTTCGATTCCGAGTCATTTGTAGCCCCCGCACACCGCGCCTCTCCCCCTCACCTCCCCCTCACCACCCGCGCCAACGACCGCACCAGGATGGCCAGATCCAGGCGCAGGCTCCACTCCAGCAGGTATTGAAGGTCGGTGGCCACCATCTGGTCGAAGCGCCAACGGCGGTCGCTTTCCACCTGCCACAATCCGGTCATCCCCGGGCGCCACAGGAATCGGGTTCTCTCCCAGGGCTGAAGCAGCATGGCTTCCCGGGCCAGGCGTGGGCGAGGGCCTACCAGGCTCATCTCCCCCTTCAGCACCTGGATGAACTGGGGGAGCTCGTCGAAGCGCAAGGACCGCAGCAGCACCCCCAAGCGGCCTCCCCCCTCCTCCCTGGCCTCTCCCTCTCGAAAGGTGCGGAGGCGCAGCAACAGGAATGGCTTTTCCTCCTTCCCCAGATGTTCCTCCCTCACCACCGCCGAGGTGCCGAACACGGTGCGACAGAGAAGAAGCAGGGGAAGAAGAAACAGCAGGGCCACCGGGAGGATGGCCAGCGAAAGAACAACGTCCAGGACGCGCTTGGTGGCCACTCGGGTAGCGAACCCGGGACCCCCTCCCATGGCCACCGATGGGGCTCCCCCCACCTCCACCGTGGAGGTCCCCGCCAGGAGCGACGCCTCGGGGGAGAGGACCCACCACAGCTCCACTCCCTGTTCCCGGAGGGGCAGGATCTGGGGAAGGAGGGAGGCCACCTGGGCGTCGGAGGCGGCCAGCACCAGGGCGTGCAGGCGATGGAGACGGACTCCTTCGGCCAGGTCGGCGAGGGGGCAGAGAACCGGACCGGCGGGGACGGGATCCATGGGATCCACCGGGATGAAGCCCAGAGGATCCAGCCCGGAAGCTGGGCTTTGACGCAGCAGTCGGGCCACCTCCACCGCCCGGGTCCCTGAACCCACCACCGCCGCCGCCTTCCTTTGGAAACCGGCCCGGGCCACCCGCACCACCAGACGGTGCATGACCGCATCCACCCCCAGGGATCCCAGGATGGAGCCCATGAAGGCCCTCAGGAGGGGGTCCCATCCTCCCACCCCTCCCCAGGCCAGGGAGGCCCCCAGCAGGCCGGGGAAGAGGAGGGGGCGACCGGGCCAGCGCGGCACCGGCGAAGGGTTGGGCGAAGGAGCCAGGATCAGGCGCAACAACGAGGTCAATCCCCCCGCGATCCACGGGGAGGTGGTCATCGTTCCCCCCAGCACGGCCATCCCCGCCCCTGCTCCCAAGGCATCGATCCCTCGGGAAAGCAGGCCCCGGGACACCGCCAATCCCCCACGCAGGGCGTAGCGCAGAGGGCTCCATTTCACCAGGAATCTGCCGTAGCTGACCAGATGATGGCCCAGGTCGGGATTGAACAGGGACAGGCGGCGCGACGCCCTTCCGTGATGATGGGTCATCACCGCGTCGGGAACGTAGAGGGTGGGGCGCCCCTGACGCTTCAAGCGGTAACACAGGTCCACGTCCTCGAAATACAGGAAGTAGCGGGGGTCGAAGGGTCCCGTCTCCGACACCGCGTCCCGGGGCAGCAGCATCACCGCCCCGGTCACCCAGTCCACCTCCTGGATGTGGCTGCGGTCCAAATCCTCCATCAGATGCTTGTTTCGTCCCCGGCGGCCGGGGGCCCATTTTCCCAGAATGGTGCGCTGAAACAGGACGGTGGAGAAGGTGTAGAACCGCCGGCAGGACGCCTGCAAACTCCCGTCACTGTTGAGCAATTTCGGCGCCACCAGGCCCGCATCGGGGTGTTCCTGGAGGGATTTCAACAGGATGGAGAGGGAGCCTTCATGAACCACCACGTCGGGGTTCATCACCAGGACGTATTGTCCCCGAGAGACCTGCCAGCCCCGGTTGGCCCCCCGGCCATACCCAACGTTGACCTGGTTCAGGAGGAGGATGGCTTCGGGCCACAGGGCTCGGGCCAGGGACACCGAGTCGTCCTGGGAGGCGTTGTCCACCACCACGATTTCCACTGCCCCGGGAAGGAGGAGCAGCTCGGGAGCCAGGGAGGCGGCCAGGGCGGGGAGGTGACGGGCGCTGTCGTAGGTGACCAGAATGAGGGTGAGAAGGGAAGCGGCGGCGCCGACGGGAGAGGGCTCGGGCGCTGGGGACTCGGCCACCTTTGGCTCAGGACAGGATGGGCAGGGTGGGAGAAATCGCCCGGGTGGGAGGACGGGGCCCCTCCTTCTCCTCGGGAACCCCCGGATCCAGGCCCAGATCCCGGATCATCTTCCAGTCATCCTCGGCACGACGCCCCGAGGAGGTGAGATAGCTTCCCGCCATGGTGGCCGAGGCCCCCGCCAGGAACATCAGGGGCTGCAACTCCCGCAGGTTCAGCTCCCTGCCCCCTGCCACCATGATCTCCTGGTGGGGAAGGACAAACCTGAACATGGCGATGGTCTTGAGAACCTCCAGGGGAGGCATGGGGGGCTTGTCCTGAAGAGGGGTGCCGTACATGGGATTCAGGAAGTTCAAGGGGATGACCTCGATGCCCAGGCGAGCCAGCTCAAAGGCCAGATCCACCCGATCCTCCAAGGACTCCCCCATGCCGAAGATGCCCCCCGAGCAGCGGCGGATGCCGGCATCGCCCAGGATCTGAAGGGTCTTGACCCTCTCGTCATAGGAATGGGTGTCACAGACCTCAGGAAAGAACCTTCGCGAGGACTCCAGGTTGTGGTTGTAGGTGTGGAGGCCCGCCTGCTTGAGATCCCGGGCGATGGTCTCATCTTCGATGATCCCCAAGGAGGCGTCGGCGTGGATCCCCTCCTGCCGGGCCAGCTCCCGCACCGCGTCCAGTACCCTCTCCAACTGGGGACCCCTCTTCAGCCCCTTCCAGGCCGCCACCATGCCCAGGGCCCGAGACCCCTCCTCCTTGGCCCTCCTGGCGGACACCTGGATCTCCCGGTCAGAGAGGAAGTCGTATTCAGGCACCTCGGTGTCGAAGTGGGCGGATTGACTGCAAAAAGAGCAGTTCTCAGAGCACCTTCCACTCTTCACGTTGACGATGGAACACAGGTGGATGCCGTTCCCCTTGAAGGCATGGCGAATGCGGTTGGCCGCAGCCATCAGGTCGAACACGTCGGGGCCCTCGGCCTGGAGAAGGGTCAGGGCCTGCTCCCGGGTCAGGGTGCCCCCGGCGAGGACGGTGTCCAGGCAGTCATGGATGAGGGCGCGCATGAAGAAGGCTCCTGGGAGGGGGACAAGGGGGACGACGGGCGGCGGGATTCTACCTGCGGCGACGCCCCTGGGAAAGGAGGCGAGGCGGAGGGGCGCTATGGGGAGGGCACCCTCTCCACAGGAAGGGTGCCGGGGTCCGCCGAATCCCAGTAGTAGATGGGGTTGGTGTACAGAGCCGGATTGCCGTCTGTGGTGGTGACCTCGAAGCGAACCACGTTGCCTCCCACCGGGTCGATGACATCGCTCACCGAGAAGGAACCGACTTCGGCAACGGTCCAGGTTCCGGTCACCGCCCCATTCTCCACCCTCTTCACCGTCCAACCTGGCAGGAGGGAATCGGCAACAAAGGTAACGGTATGGGCGGTGTCGGCCCCCACCACCACCTGCCCCATGGTGGCGCGGGCGTCTTCGTCCACCAGGGACACGGTGGGTTCCCCCTCAGGGAAGAGGGTGGGATCCCCGAAGCTGACCATTCCCCTCTTCAAGTTCCACAGGAGGTCCTCCTCTTCGGTCCCGGTGGCTGAAATCCAGGAGACAAAATTGTTGGTCCAGGTGTCCCAGTCGGCCTGATCGTGGAGATCGTTGACGCCAATGCCGGTGATGAGAATGCCATCTTGGGAGAGGGCATCCCAGACCTCCAGGAAATCCGCCAACAGGCCTTCCCGATAGCGATATCCAACCTCCAACAGGTCGCACCCGTAGGCGTCGTTGGCAACCAGGGTGTCGATGGCGGTCACCACTTCCTCCGCCCTCTCCAGATCGTCCAGAACGGTGAGCACCACCCCGAACATGTGGTTGAAGGAGGCCAGACCCCCGAAATCATGAATGAAATCCACCTTGGAGGCGGTGGTCCACCCTTCATCTCCCTGGTAGGCGAGGAAGGGCACCGAGGAACCGAAGGCGTTGACGTGATCGCCGGTGGAGAAACCTATTTCCTGGCCCACCAGTTGGGTTGGAGAGAAGGGAAGGTCGTCCAGATAGATTCGCTGGGTGTCCCGCAGCTCCTCCCCCACCACCTCCTGGCTCCAGGAGAAATCATCCAGGTCGTATACGGCGGTGGCTCCTCCCTTGGCCCTCAATCTGACAGTGGCGAAGGTGACACTCAGGTCCTCCTGAAGTTCAGTGAAATGCTCC
>CAYRTW010000209.1:0-10640 GCA_964426935.1 uncultured Rickettsiales bacterium | reverse complement strand
GCCCGGCCCTTGAAGGGGGAGCCGTCCGCTCCGTGGTGGGTGGCGTGAACGCCAAACTCCAGGAAAGTGCCGGAATCCATCAATTTTTCGATGCGTTCCCGGCAGGTGAGCTTGCCTCGTGCGTGCTGGGCCGCCACCTTGTCCTCACCCCCCAGCTCCCTGGCTCTGGCCCTTCGTTGGTGGAGATCGGTCACTTTTTCTCGCATGTCGGTCATGAAACACTCCCACCCCGAAAACCCGATCCGGTCCAGCGAGGTGGGGGGATTATGGCGTTGCCGGGTCGGTGGGTAAACGGGAGGAGAGGCGGATTGCCGGGAATGGGGAGCGCCCTCCCTTACATCCCCGGTCCACGGATGAATCCATACACCGCACCCACTTCATCGGCGTCGCTGCTCAGGAAGGGGGTGCCCACCCACAGCCCCACCTCGGTCGGCTCCAGCGTCACCACCAGGGCAGTGCCGAAGCCTGTTTCTCCGGGAGGGCCGATGATCCGGGCGTCGCTCCAGTCCAACGGGATGGATTCGTCCACGGGACCCTCCAACAGGAAGGCGGCTCCCACCCCAGGAGCCCAGGCCGGTCCCTCTCCCGGAGCCCCCACCCACAGATCGGCTTGACCGTCCAAGGTGGTGTCTCCCACTTGAAGGGAGGAACCTGCCCGCCCCCCTGACGACACCCCCATCAGCAGCAACCCCTTGTCACTCAACGAGATTTTTCCTTCCACAGGGCCCTTCAGAAGAAAAGCCCCTCCCCCGCCCTCGCCGCCGCCGTCGTACCCTGGGGCCCCCACCACCAGATCCGCCTCCCCGTCGCCCGTCAGATCTCCTCCCGCCAGAGAGGTCCCCGCCAAATCCCCTCCCCAGGTGGCCAGATCTTCTTCCCCCTCCGGGCCTCCCCTCAGCACCGCCTGGGCAGTTCCCACCTCCCGATGGGGATTCCCGGTTCCCACAAACCGGTAGATCGCTCCCCGGGATCGGTTGGCATAGGGGGCCGCGATCCACACCTCCTCACTGCCGGTCTCCCCCAGGAGCACCGTCCATCCCATCTGCCCTCCTTGGGACAATCCCGAATACCGCACATCGGCCTGCTGGGAAGTCCGATCTTCAAGAAAGGGACCCAGGAACAGCAAGGCGGCACCGGGACTTCCCCTTCCCACCGAGGCTCCCGGGGCCCCGAGAAGCAGGTCCGATTCTCCATCTCCGTTGAGATCCGTTCCCGCCTCTACCGCCAGCCCCAGCAGGCTTTCCGGATCCTCCCCCAGCACTCGAACGTCGGCTTCCGCTGGCGTTCTCTCCTCCAGGAGAGGGCCCCGAAACAGCCAGGCGCTTCCCCCCAGCGACGCCAGGGAAGAATCGGCAGGGGATCCCACCCAAAGGTCATCGGAGCCGTCCCCATCGGTGTCCCCGGCGTTGGCGATCCGATATCCATAGCAGCAGGGCTGTACGCTCCCCCGCAGAAGGGCCCGGGGCTTGCCCAACCATCCCTCCCCTTGGAAGGGACCTTCGAGGATGTAGACGCTGCCGGTGCCGGTGCCATTGACGCTGGCAAAGGGGGCAGAAACCGCCAGATCCCCCTCTCCATCTGCGGTGAAATCTCCAGTGGCCAGGGCCCATCCCGCCCAGTCTCCCTCACCTACTCCCACCTCTCGGGCCACGGCGTCATCGGCGCTCCACCATCCTCCCGGACCGCAGGGGGCGGGAGCCCTCCCGTCGCAGTCCCCATCCACTCCATCCCCGCAGAGGTCCTTGGCCCCTGGATGCACGGTGGGATCCTCATCGTCGCAGTCTTCCCCTTGGAGCACCCCGTCGGAATCCAGGTCCACGGCCAGGAATCCTGCGCCGCTGTGGCATCCCTGCCCCATGAGCAGGAGGGAAAGAAAGACGGGAATTCCCTTCTCCAGCGATTTCACCCCATCCCTTCCAGGATGTCCCGCCCCTCCATCGCCTCTCCCAGAGGTCCCCTGGCGCGGGCGCAGGCAAGCAGAGAGGCTGCCAGAACGGTGACGGAGATGGGGGCATAATCTCGCAAACCGGGGAGATGACGGAGCCAGGACATGCCCGGGGGGGCTCGATGCCCTTCTCCGTCAAAGGCGGAGGGGCGAAAGATCGTAAAAGGAATCCCCGACTGGCGCACCAGGGTCTCCGCCGCCGCCTTGGCCTGCAGATAGCCCCCGACAGGACGGCCGGCTCCAATCGAACTGAGCAGGATGAAGTGATCCACCGTCCCCACCGTTCGGGACGCCTCCACCAGGAAGCGGGTGGTGTCGATGTCCGAGCTCTGCCAGGTGTCCCCGGAGGAAAACCTCTTCCTCATGGTTCCAATGAGCTGAAGGACGGTAGTGCAGCCCAAAAGGGTTCGGTGAAGGGAGTCTCGATCCTCCAAGGAGAACACCACCGCTCCCGCAGGCAGAGCGTCCCCCAGGCGAGCTGCGGTTCCTGGTCGAAAATGAGGAACCAGAGGGTCCCCCGCTTCGCCTCCCAAGCGGGTCACCGTCCGACCTACCGCCCCGTTGGCGCCAGCGATGAACAGACGACGGGGAGGAACCCCCTCTGATGGCATCTGAGACATGACCTCAGCGCCCGAACTGGACGAAATATCCGTCGATCTCGTCCCTCTCTACCCTCTCCTGGTTGGGAGAGTAGGGGAAGGCGCATTCCCGACAGCGGTTGAGCTTGTAGAAATCCTCCCGCACTGCCTGCTTGCGGATGTCGTGGAGGCGGGGATTGTCCCACCAGATGCGGGAAAGATCGTCCACGGTGGCCTCCCCCACCTTCAAGGAATGGGTGGTGTCCACGGTGCAGAGGAGAACCTTCCCATCCCAGGAGATGGTGGGACTCTTCCAGTAGGCGGCGCAGGTTCGCTTCGCCGCATCCTCTTCCACCGTGGCCTTGGGGGGGAGTCCCAAGACGCCCATCACCCGATCATATCGCTCCCGAATCTCTCGGAGCTTGTCGTTCTGATCGGCATCCTCCCTCTTGATGAACAGCCAATGACCGGGGCCCCGGGGCTGACGCCAGGTGGCCAGTTGGGCGGGAATGCCATAGGTGGCCAGATGATCCGTCCACCCCTTCACGAATTCCTGGGCATGGGGCTCGCTGGCCTCGCTCACCAGGAACTGGAAAATGGTGCGCAGGGCTTTGGGCTTTCGTTCGGCGACAAGTTTGAGAAGGAAGTTGATGTTGTCCAGCACCCGGTCCCATAGAGGCTGCCCCTTGCTGGCGGCATAGGCGTCCTTGCCGAAGGCGTCCACGTTGAAGTACCAGGTCTGGGGGACATCGCCGTACTCCGTTGCGATGCGGCACAGGGAATGATTCATCACCGTAGCGTTGGTGGGGATCTCGATATCGGCGGCGAAGCGTTTGCGGCGGTTCTCCTCGAAGAAATACTTGAGGATCTCCTCCATCTGGGGATGAAGAAGGGGTTCTCCCTGCCAACCCAGGCGCACCTTCCCCAGGACCGTTCCGGTGTTCTGGAGATCGCTGACCACCCTCTTCATGATGTCCATGGACATGAAGCCACGGTTGAAGTTCAGGTAGCCCTTGTTGCGGAGCTCGTAGTACTGGAAAGGGTCCTGTCGCACCATCTCAAAGTCGATTCGACTGTCCTTGATGACCTGAAGGAAGCGATCCCTCGGAGTCTTGCAATAGGTACAGCCCAAATCGCAGGTGTCCGACAGCTCCAGGGTGAGGACGCTGTCGGGATAGTTGGGGCGGTCCCCGGTAGGGGTAACGTACTTCCGCTTCAGCTCCTGCCAGGCGAGTCGGGTGACTCCCCGGGCAATCTTCATGGCACTGTCGCTTCGCCGTCTCAAGTAGCAATCCTGGATGCAAGGGGTGGTGCAGGCCTTGACGTTCTCTCGCAACTTGCGGAGTTCGTCGGACTGCCAGAGTTGTTGAAGGGTCTTCTCCCGGACGTTGCCGAAGGAGCCATTGAGGAAGTCCAACTTGCCATCGCACATGATCGCCGAACCTTCGGCGTTGATGTACAGCTCCTTCCAGCCACTCCAGCACTTGCCGTCGAGGGGGCGCATCTCACCCCGGTAGTACTTCTTGATGTTGGCCAGATCACCGGGGTCGTTCACCAGGGAAAAGCGGGTGTCCGCTTCATGCTCGGCGAAGCCCAACAAGAAGTCCACAAACCCATCCAGTTCAGCGTGGCGAGAGAATGGGACCCATTGATCCTCGATGTCGGGATCCACCCGGTTTCCGTGCCGGAACAGGTTCAGGAACTGCACCCCTTGAACCCCCAACTCATCGCGGCACCAGAAGAGAAAATCCGGTAATTCCGAAAGGTTGTAGTTATTGATCAGGGCGTTGATGCAGATCTTCCGCTCAGGATTGCCTACCTTGGCGTCCGCTTCCCGAAGCAGGCGAATCCCCCGCACCGCCTTGTCGAAGTTTCCGGCTCCCCGCACCCGGTCGTGATGAGGGTTGGGGCCGTCGATGGAGACGTTGAAATGCAGGCGGTTGTAGGGAATAGCGGCGATGCGGGCCGCCCTCTCCGGCGAGATCAGGGTGCCGTTGGTGGTCAGGGTGATGTAGAAGTCCTTGTCGCAGGCGTAGGAGAGAATGTCCTCCAGATCCCGACGCACGAAGGGCTCTCCCCCCAAGGGATTGAACCTCTTGACCCCCCAGGAGGCCACCTGATCGATGAGATCCAGGACCTCCCGGGTGGTGAGTTCCTGCTGAACCGGGTAGCAGGTCTTGCAGAAGGTGCAGGCAAGGTTGCACCTCAGGGTGAGGTTGACGGAAACCCAGTCGGGTTTGTTGAGGGAGCGATTGAGGGCCCGGGACAGGTAGAATACCCCGTCCTCGGTGAAGTCCTCTAAAGTGCGGCTGGGAAGCGCCATGGCGGGGATCCTAGCCGCCTCCATCCCGCACCGTCAACGCGATGCGTGCGGAAGGGCACGGTTCAGGATCCACGAGGGAGGGTCCCTTCAGCTCTTCCTCTCCTTCTCTCGGCAAGAAAGGCAGGCACCATTCAGGAAGTTCACGGAAACACCAAGGGACTGAAGCCGTCCCAGACGAAAGCGTTAACCTATCTCCATCGACGACGTCTTCTTCCCTCCCAGATTCTCAGCCCGGAACTGGCCCGAAACCTGACGGAAATCTCTCGGGAGCTGGGCCGTCAAGTGGGGGTGCTGGTGGATCGACGGGGCACCCTCACCCACGTCATCGTCGGGGATGCCCACAAACTGTTCCTGCCGGACCTGGGGCGGACCCGGGCTGGCGAGACCCGACTCCGGGGATTGCGCCTCCTTCACACCCATCTCTCCGGAGAACCCCTCTCCAGGGATGACCTGACCGACCTGACCCGCCTGCGGCTGGATCTCATCGCCATGGTGCAGGCCCAACCCAACGGCCTCCCCGGCACCGTGGAGTATGCCACCCTCACCTCCCCCCAGCCGGGGCAGGAGGACATGTGGAACCTTCGGGAACCCCAGCCCATTCATGCCCTGGCCGAGGATTTTCTGGCCCTGGTGGAGGAGGTGGAAGCCGACCTGGGCAAGGCGAGTTCGGCGCGATCCTCCAACGACAAGAGGGATCGGGCCATTCTGGTGGGAATCACCTTGGGAAATCCCCAAGGCGCAGAACGCTCCCTGGAGGAGCTGACCCGGCTGGCGGAGACGGCGGGACTGCGGGTCATCGACAAGGTGATGCAACGGCGACGGGACATCGACCCCCGCACCGTGGTGGGCAAGGGCAAGCTGGACGACATCATCCTGCGCTCCATGCATCTGGACGCCGATCTGCTCATTTTCGATCCCGATCTCTCCCCTTCCCAGGTTCGCACCATCACCGATGCCACCGAGCTGAAGGTCATCGACCGCACCCAGCTCATCCTGGACATCTTCGCTCAGAGGGCCCGCTCCCGGGATGGCCGCCTCCAGGTGGAGCTGGCTCAGCTCAAGTACCTTCTCCCTCGCCTGGGCATCATGAACACCGCCATGAGCCGGTTGACGGGAGGAATCGGGGGACGAGGGCCAGGAGAAACCAAGCTGGAGGTCAGAAGCCGGCGGGCCCGGGATCGCATCACCCGCTTGGAGCATGAACTCAAGGAACTGGCCAGGCAGAGGATCCAGCGAAGAAGCCTGAGGAATTCCATGGAGTTGCCGGTCGTATCCATCGTCGGATACACCAACGCCGGCAAGTCCACCCTCCTCAACGTCTTGACCGGTTCTGAGGTCCTGGCAGAAGACAAGCTGTTCGCCACCCTCGATCCCACCTCCCGCAGGTTGCGATTCCCCCGGCAGAGGGAGCTGATCATTACCGACACCGTGGGGT
The DNA here is from genome assembly GCA_964426935.1 of uncultured Rickettsiales bacterium. Taxonomy (GTDB): domain Bacteria; phylum Myxococcota_A; class UBA796; order UBA9615; family JAKLKC01; genus CAYRTW01. The sequence goes on along the minus strand of CAYRTW010000209.1, from coordinate 4,359 downwards.
TCATCGAGCGCTTGCCCGAAGATCTGGTGAAGGCCTTCAAGGCCACCTTGGAGGAGTTGATGGACTCAGACCTCCTTCTGCACGTTGTAGACGCTTCCGATCCCCAATCCTCCCTGCACATCCGGGTGGTGGAGGAGATCCTCTCCGACCTGGAATTGACCGAGAGACCCAAGCTCCTGGTGTGGAACAAGGCCGACCAGATCTCTCTGGAGCGGGGGGAAGAACTGCTGGCCCAGCACGGCGGAATCCTGGTTGCCGCCCGGGAAAAGCAAGGGCTCGCCGAACTGCTGATGAAGATCGAGTCCCTCCTGTGGGAGGAGGGGCATCGGGAGCTGGGAGGACCGCCTGGGGAAACCCCTCTGTTTGAGGAGAACCCTGAGGAGGAACATGAGGCAGAAGGGGGAGTGAACAAACCCTCTTCAACCCTCCTGTCGGGTGTGCTGACCGAGGAAGCCTGATAGTCTCGCCTCCGTGCGTTTTCATTCTGCATTCGCTCTAGAGAGAGGGTCCGGTCCCGTTGGATACGGAACCCTCCTCTCCGGAGCCGGGGAATCCTCACATGACCGCCTCCGCTTCTCCGCCTGCGTCCACGTTGCTGGTCACCCATGGCCTGCACTTCGGAGTGCGCTACGAACTCATCGGGCGCACCACCATCGGCCGCTCCAGCGCCTGCACCATTCAGCTCCTGGATGAAAAGGTGAGTCGCCTGCACGCCACCCTCTATTCGGATGGAAGTGGGGTGTGGGTAAGAGACGAGGGCAGCAGCAACGGCACCGGAGTCAACGGGGAGTTGCTGATGGAGCCCCGCTTGCTCAAACCAGGGGACGAGGTGGCGGTGGGGAACAACCTCCTCCTCTTCGATTCCGGACTGACCATCCTCAGGGATCGGGAAGGGGCTGGGGCGGTGATCCTGTCCCGCATGGCCGAGGCCACCGCCGCCACCGAGGCCGGAGTGGGGGGCTCCGCCGACGGAGTCGCCTTCCACACCGAGGGATTCCTCAGTTCCCTGGCCCGGGTGCTGGGTGCCCCCAAAAGTGGGCGGGCCTCCCCCTGGATGGTGCTGGAGGCCCTGGTGAGGGGGATCGGGGCGGATCGGGCGGCTCTGCTGCGGGCGCCAGGACAAGGGGAACCCATGAAGGTGGTGGCCACCTATCCGGCCCGAGGCAGGGTGGCGGTGCCCCAGGATCTGGTGGAGAGGGTGATCGCCGAGACCAAGGCCCTGAGGATGGACGACGCGGTAGGGGACCTTCGCATCAAGGGAGGACGCTCGGTCATCGAAAACCGGGTGGGGTCGGTTCTCTGTTTCCCCATTTCCCAAGGGGGACAGGTGACCGCTCTCCTCTATGTGGACAGCCAGGTGAGGGGAGCTTTCCGCTCCCTCCCGGTCTCGGTCATCGCCGACACTGCCGTCCTGCTGATGCCTTCCCTGGTGGAGGGAGTGATGGCGGCCAGCATCGACGGCCCTGAAGGGGGGGATGATGCCCCCATCGCCCGCAGTCCTGGCATGGATCGGGTCCTGAAGCTGGCCCGGCGCTACGCCAACTCCACCGCCACCCTTCTGCTGACAGGGGAAAGCGGCTCCGGCAAGGAGGTCATTGCCCGGTTCATTCACCATCAGGGACCCCGCAAGGACAAGCCCTTCATCGCCGTCAACTGTGGGGCTCTCCCCGAGGGGCTGGTGGAAAGCGAGCTGTTCGGGCACGAGAAGGGGGCCTTCACCGGCGCGGTCCAAAAGAGGATGGGGGTGTTCGAACTGGCGGATCGGGGAACCCTGCTTCTGGACGAAGTGGGGGACCTGCCCGCCCCTGTCCAGGTCAAGCTGCTGAGGGCTCTGCAGGAGGGGCGGTTCTATCGGGTGGGAGGAAATCGGCCGGTGGAGGCGGACATCCGCGTCATCGCTGCCACCCACCGGGATCTGGAGGAGATGGTGAGGGAGGAGAGGTTCAGGGAGGATCTCTTCTATCGCCTCAACGTGTTGCGGATGGAGATCCCCCCTCTCCGGGAGAGGATCGCCGACATCGAACCCCTGGTGCATCGGTTCGTGGATCGGTTCAATGCCCGAGCGGGGACCTCCCTTCGGGGCTTCTCCTCCGACGCCTTGGCCCTGATGGAATCTCATCCGTGGCCGGGCAATGTTCGGGAGTTGGAGAACTTTGTGGAGCGCCAGTTGGTGCTCTGCGAGACCGATCTGGTGGAGGGGGAGGACGTGCGGGAACAACTGGAAGTGGCGGATTCGGGTCAGGCCCCCGGTGGTGGCCTTCATCTGGCCCAGGCGGTGGCTCGGTTGGAGAGGCAGATGGTGGAGGCCGCCATCAAAAAGGCGGGGGGGAAAAAATCTCACGCCGCCCGCATCCTGGGAATCAGCCGCCCCACCCTGGATCGCAAGCTGCTGGAGTACGGGATGGAAGCGGGGAGAACCCGTTGATTTCACCCAAGAACCCGAAAATGGGTTCCTGATGGCCAGTATGACCTTTTCTTCCCAAGAGAATTTTTCTGTTCACCCGCCGAGGGCACTGCTACAGTAATGGGGCGCGGAGGTCTGCATGCCTGCTATCCCCTCGCGTCCGACTTCTGAACCCAGGACCACCGTGCGGTTCCTCTGCCCCGAATGCCGGCATTCCGTCCCCTCCCCGTCAGGCTCCGAAGCGAGCCCAGCGGGTGGCGCTGCGTCCCCTCCGGGGAATGCGGACGTGTGGGGATGTCCGGAGTGTGGAACCCGCATTCCCCTGACTCGCCTGGGCACGGCGGCGGGAAACGGCACTCCCTTCGGCGTGGACCTGGACCTGAGTGGGGAGACCCTGGGGGGCTATCGCCTGGAGGAGATCCTGGGGGCGGGAGGCATGTCGGTGGTGTACAGGGCCACTCGGGAGGAGGACGGCGCCGTGGTGGCGATCAAGGTCCTCTCCCCCTCCCTGGCACGGGATCCCGACTTCAGCCGGCGCCTGCGCCTGGAGGCGGGGGCCCTGGCCCGCATTGAGCATCCCCACATCATCGGTGTCATCGGTCAGGGGGAGGACCGGGGGCATTGCTTTGTGGTCCTGGAATATCAGCCGGGGTTGAACCTGAAGGAAACCCTGGTCCGGGGCCCCCTGGTGTTCGCGGATGTGGTGCGCCTCTTCCGCCAGATGTGTTCGGCTCTCGCCCATGCCCACCGGGCCGGGGTGGTCCATCGGGACATCAAGCCTGCCAACCTTCTGGTGACTCCCGAGGGCGTGAAGATCCTGGACTTCGGCATCGCCCGGCTGGTCCATGGGGACACCCTTCCGGGGGGGTTGACTCGGTTGACGCGCACCCAGGCGGTCCTGGGGACGTTGCAGTACATGGCCCCTGAGCAGCTTCGTGATCCCCGGGGAGCGGATCACCGGGCCGACCTGTTCAGTCTGGGGGTCGTCCTTTACGAGATGATGACTGGCCAGGTGCCGGTAGGAGCCTTCCCTCCCCCTTCCCAGGCGGGGGCCGGGGTACCCCGATGGATGGACGGGATGGTGGCCGGCTTGTTGCGCCCCGATCCCAACCAGCGGCCTCCCCATGCCGATGCGGTGCTGGCCCAACTCCAGGGATTCCTGGCGCCCCCTTCTTCCTTCTCCCTGCTTCGCCTGACCATGCCCCGGCGGGCCGCTCAGGGAGCGGGGGCTCTCCTGGCCAGCACCGGCTTGCTCCTGGCGGCAGGATCGTGGGGGACATTGGGGATCCCCGAGGACCTTCCCTTTGCCCGCGTTTCCCCCGAGGAGAGGGCGATGGGCGGTTCCCTGAAGGGATCGGTCTCCGAGACCCCTCCTTCAGGGGGGGATCTGGGTAGACCCTCATCTTCTTCCCCGGACCTCACCCCAAGCGAGTTTACCCTCGCTTCCCCGCGCCGCTGGGCCCCATTCCTTCTGGCCCGAATGGGATTTGAGGGGGAACGAAACTGGGAAAGGACGGGGAGGGAAGAAGGACCCGCCACCTCTCGGCCCCTCCCCATGCAACGAGTCCGGACCGCCCGAGGAGGGGATCGGACCCCCATCAATCCGCCAGACGTGACCTCTTCCCCTTCCCTCGCCTGGGGAGAGGGGGGGGCTGCTCTTTACGCTGGTCCTTCTTCGGCAGCGCCCTTGTCCTCTCCTGCCTCCCCCGCCGCCCCAGAGGGAGAAGAGGCGATGCCCCCTCGGCCTCGACTGACTCCGGCGGGCGAGGTCGTCCTCCACGGCAGGGCCGCCCCCGCTGCGACCCAGGTGACCTCCGCTCTCCAGACCGAGGGAGACCGGGTGAAGCTGTCCCTGCGCGCCTGGACCGACACCAACGGCAACCAATGGCAGAGCCCCCACTACGAGGAGCAGGGCCGGGCCGAGGTCAAGTCTTTCTTGGGGGAGCAGGGTCTGG
>CAYRTW010000208.1:0-10793 GCA_964426935.1 uncultured Rickettsiales bacterium | reverse complement strand
CGACCTCTTGGAGAAAATCTGTACATATACTGTCGTATAACAGTGCTCAAACATTGGTCAAAATTGTTTGTTTACTGCCATTCAACACTTGACAAAAACCTCCCTCTATTGTAGATTCTTCCCACTGACGCCGTCACCCCCCGCGAGGGTCCCTCCATGCCCAAGATCAACCGTTCCCACAGCGACGAACTCACCGCTTACATGGGACAAGTCAGCGCCCATCCCCTCCTGACCCGGGAGGGAGAGTACGCTCTGGCCTGCCGCTGGCGAGACTCCAAGGACCCGGCAGCGGCCCGCACCCTGGTCCTGTCCAACCTCAGGGCTGTGGTGAAGATCGCTGGCGAGTTTCGCAGCTATCACGCCCACTTCGCCGACCTGGTGCAGGAAGGGAACATGGGGCTCATCCGGGCCCTGGACCGTTATGATCCTGATCGGGGTACCCGGTTCCTGTCCTACGCCGGGTGGTGGATCCGAGCCTGCATCAAGGAATACCTGCTCCGAACCCGCAGCCTGGTCCGGATCGGCACCACCCAGAAGCAGCGGATCATCTTCAGCCGCCTGGGCAAGGCCAGGGCCAGCCTGGAGGACAGCGACCTGAGTCAGGAGCAGCGCTGGAATCGCCTCAGCGAGATTCTGGGAGTGGACGCCAACTCCATCAAGGAGATGGAAGGGCGCCTGTCGGGATATGACCTGTCCCTGGATCAGCCCCTGGACGAGTCTTCAGGGGGGGCTTCCTATCTGGATCTCCTGGCGGATCCTGACGAAGACGTGGAGGGAGAGGCGGTGGACCATCAGTCCCAGCGGGTCAAGGCCGAGGCCATCTCTGCCGCCATGGCCCACCTCTCGGAGAGGGAGCAGCGCATCATCCGGCGCCGCTACCTGGCGGAGGATTCGGAGACCCTCAAGGAGATCGGCAAGGAGATGGGAATCAGCAGGGAGAGGGTTCGCCAGATCGAGCTGAAGGCCAGGGAGAAGCTTCGCAAATCCCTGGAAGAGACCGCCGCAGGAATGGAACTGGCCGCCGAGTGGGCCTCCTCCGCCCCCTCGGCGGCCTGAGGAGGCCGGGAAGACACTCGTGCCTCCCTCGGAACGCAGGCGTTACAAGATCGGCCAGGTGGCGGATCGCACAGGTCAATCGGTGCGGCGCCTCAGGTACCTGGAACAGTTGGGGCTTCTCGTTCCTGACGACGTTTCGGGGGGTTCCACCCGCTACTACTCGGAGAGGGAGATCGCCAAGGTGAGGCTGATCGAGGAGCTGGCCGGGCATGGACTGACCTTCCGAGAAATCGCCTCCCTTTTCACCTCATCCGACCAACCCAAGACATCCCCTCTGGCGGCGATCCAGGCCCGCCTTTCTGCCCTGGCGGACACCCTGCGAACCCGGGCCCGGCAGCAGATGACCCTGGCGGACAAGCTGTGTACCCTCTCCACCCACCTGGAGGGATGCTCTCCTTGTGATCGGGTGGTGGGTTCCGACTCCTGTCACTCCTGTGGGCGCCCCTCCCAGTTTGGCGAGGCCGAACCGGTGTTCAAGGCCCTGTCCTCCCGCCCTCAGGCGGCCGGGCCCCCTTCCCCTTGCATGCTCCAGGGGGACACTCCTCTCCCTACCCATTCTCCCGAACCCTGAGTCATCGGGGCAGGGAAGCCTGGGAGGGGAGTTCGTCCAACACCGCCTCCATCTGGAGCTTCTCACCCTCTCTCCACACCTCCATGGCCACTCGGCTACCCACCTTGCGGGAAGACACTTGAAGACGAAAGGCCGCCGCTGAGGCCAGTGGCTTGCCATCCAGGGTCAGCACCACGTCCCCCTCCTTCATCCCCGCCCTCTCGGCGGCACTGCCCCTCCCCACTCCGCCGATGACCACCCCTCGGGCCTCCTTGTGGAGACCCACCTCCTGGGCGGTTTCCTCCTCCAGATCGGCGATAGACACCCCCAAGTATCCCCTCACCATTTTCCCAGTGGTGAGGATGCTGTCTCTGACCTGGGCCACCATGTTGGAAGGAATGGCGAAGCCAACCCCTTGATAGCCGCCGCTCTTGGAGAGGATGGCGGTGTTGACTCCGATCAGCTCCCCCCTCAGGTTCACCAGGGCCCCTCCCGAGTTTCCCGGATTGATGGCGGCATCGGTCTGGATGAAGTCCTCATACTCGGAGATCCCCACGTTGGCCCTGCCCACAGCAGAAACGATGCCAAAGGTCACCGTCTGCCCCACTCCGAAGGGATCCCCCACCGCCAGAACCGCCTCACCGATGCGAACCGCTCCCGAATCCCCCAAAGGTAAAGGGGGAAGATCCGGGGACTCGGCCCGCAGAACCGCCAGATCGCTCTTGGGGTCGGAGCCCACCAGGGAAGCCCGCACCTCCCTCCCATCGCTGGTGGTGAGCAGAATCAGAACTCCTCCGTCTACAACGTGGTTGTTGGTCAACACGATCCCTCCTGCACCCACCACCACTCCCGAGCCCAGGCTCCTCTCCCTCCTCCCTGGGTCTCCATCCTGCCCGAAGAAATAGCGAAAGAAGGGATCGGATGAGGAGGGTCCTCCGGCCTTTCTCCTGCCCTGGGTGGACACGTTCACTACCGAGGGAAGCACTCGCGCCGCCACCTCGGGGATGAGCTCCCAGCCTCCCGCCAGGGGGAGGGGTGAAACCGGCAGCGGGACAGAAGGGGATCGTTCCACCACACCGGGAACCTTGGGGGTCGGTGACGAAGAAGAAACGGGCTCCCCCTGGCAGGCCAGGGCCCCCACCAGCACCAACGTCCACCCGGAAAACCATCGGTTCAGCCTCGCCATCACTCCTCGATGTCCTCTTCCCACTGGTAGTCCCGGTAGAAATAGTAGCGGGAAAGCACGTAGCTCTTGGTGCTCATCTGGATGGGGGGCAGGTGACGACCGGAGGTGGCCTCGGCAAAGTTGCGCTGAATGAACAAGGCCAGATCCCCCAGAGCCTCGGCATCCTTGGCCAGCACGTGCAGGCCGATGTCGTGATCCCCCACCAGGAGATTGGCTCGCAGGATCCGTGCCCCGATGAGGCGTGGGGAGGGAAGGTCCCTGGCCACCTCCAACCGCCGGTTCAGATGGCGAAATTCCAGCAGGATCCCCGCTGGATCCACCATCCCCGATACCGAAATCAGGATGAATCCCCGGGCCAGCAGTTGGGAGCGCAAAACGCAGATCCCCCGGCCCGAGTTGTCAAAAACAAACAGGGGCGCGGTGCGACCTCTCTGGATTCGGTCTACCCGGTCCGCCACCTGCCCCAAAAAGATGGGGAGTTTCTCGGTCACCATGGACCGCACCGTCTCCGATGAAGCCACCATTCGATCATAGGCGGAAAAAAACGACCTCCACGCCTCCCGCCCCGCCTCATCCCCCTGAAGATGCAGGTCCATCCGGTGGAGCAGGTCACTCCGCTCCGCAGGGGTCTGCCAGGCCAGGAGCAGGCGGCGGATCTCCTCGTGGTTGCCTTCCTCCCCCAACCTCAGAAACAGGAACCGCAGCAGGGCCTCGGCGGCGGTACGGAAGGCCTCTTCCCGATCCGGAGAGTGTCCCTCCCGAAGTCGGCCGCGTGACTGGCGCAGCCTCTGGAGAAACCGCACGAAGTAGTGGTGGTCCTCCCTCACCACATGATGGATCTCCTCCAGGTTCCCTGGGGTAAACCGGTAGGGGGTTTCCGTCCCCTCCCCTTCCCCCTTCGCTTGAATCTTCTTCGCCATGCCGCGCTCCCGAGGGCTCGATGACCACCCGCCGAAGATACCGCGCCCCGGGCTGCAGGGACAGGAGAGGAAGGGGAACTCGCCCCTCTCTTTTTTCAAGGAGGATCGCGTCCCCGCCCCCTCCGGGTGGACCTTCCCGTCTCCTGTGATACCGTTCCCCCTCATTTCGGGACGGACCCTGCCATGCAAATCCGCGTCAATGGCGAACTCATGGAGATTCCTCAGGAATCCACCCTCTTGGACCTTCTCTCCCTTTTGGGGATGGACAAGTCCCCCTTGGCAGCGGCGGTCAATTCCAAGGTCGTACCCCGGGGCCGACACTCGGAGCAGGTCCTGGGGGAAGGGGATCGGGTGGAGTTGATTCGAGCGGTGGGGGGCGGTTGACCCCTCCTGGTTCCAAGCCCTCTTCCCCCCCTCGTGGCTTCCTTGGAGACGTGATGGTGGTGGGCTCGGGGGCGGCGGTTCATCTCCTGCTGTCCCTGATCGCCGGCGCCTTGACCGCTCGATTGCTGGGGGCGGAGAGCCGGGGGGTGTTCGCCCTTCTGACCACCCTGGCCAGTCTGGTCTATCAGGCGGTCAACCTGGGCCTGCCCAACGCCTTCACCGTTCATGTGTCCTCAGGGCGTCACTCCCTCTCCTCCCTGCTACGCCTCAATCTCCGCCTCTTGGCGTTCACTTCGGCTGCGGGCCTCCTCCTCTTCTACTCCCTGGCCTTCCTGGGAGGCCCCTCCCTGGTGGGGACCGCCAGCACCTGGGCCATCTTGCTGTCGGGGTGGATGGTGGTGGAGACCCTGTTCGTCAAGCAGGCGGCGGCGATGCTCCGGGGAATGCGGAAGGTGGTGGCCTTTGCCTCCATGCCAGCGGTGCGGCAGGGAACCCGCATCCTGTTGACCTTGCTGCTGATCTGGGGATTGGACTTGTCGGTGATGGGTGCGGTCCTGGCCACCCTCCTTTCCTCCCTGGCAGGGACCCTCCTGTTGGCCCGAGGAGTGTTCCTCCTGTCCCGCCAGCCTGAAGGAGGAGGAGTCGAACCCGTTTCCGCCCGGGCTCTGCTTCGCTTTGGCTCCCTGGACTGGATCACCACCCTCACCGTGTTTGCCTCCACCCGCCTGGACGCCTTCCTGGTGGCCAACACCCTGGACATGGCGGCCGTCGGTCACTACACCCAGGCCACCGGGCTGGCCGAACAGGTGTGGCTCCTGCCCTCCACCGTCTCGGCAGTGTTGCTTCCCTCCCTGGCGGCGACAGGCGGCAGGCAGGCGGCCGATCTCACCGCCCGGAGTTGCCGGTTCACCTTGATGCTCCTGGTGGGAGTGTCCATCCCCGCCCTTCTCCTCGCCGAGCCGGTCATCCTTCTTCTCTACGGCAGCGAGTTCGGCGCTTCGGTCCCCCCCTTTCGTGTGCTGTTGCTGGCCACGGTGGCCCTGGCCCTTCGCACCCTCCTGTCCGACTACTTCCGCTCCGAGGGAAAGCAGAGGATCAACATCGCCACCGCCGCCCTGGCCCTGCTGACCAACCTTCTCGCCAACCTTTGGGCCATTCCCCGCTTCGGCATCACCGGAGCCGCCCTGGCTTCCCTGGCTTCTTACGGCCTGGACGCAGCACTGGGCCTCGTCGCCTTCCGGGTCGCTTCAGGGATCTCTCCCCTGAAGGTCCTGGTGCCTCAGAGGGAGGATCTGGGAATTCTTCTGTCTCTCAGGGATCGGCTGATGAAGCGTCTCCACCGGTAGCCCCCCTGCCGTCATTCCCCCTGAATCCCTGGCTTGGGGCTGACTCCCTGGTGGCCGAAGAGATCGTAGTTGACGCCCCCCTGGCCAAACAACCCCTCCCGGCCCAACACCACCTGAGGGGTGGCCAGGAGGATGCGGAGATCCAGGAGGAGGGACCAGTTCTCCACGTACCACACGTCGAGTTCGATGCGCTTCTCCCAAGGGATGGCGTTGCGGCCGTTGACCTGGGCCCAACCGGTCAGCCCCGGCCTCATCAACAGGCGCTTCTTCTGGAATTCGGTGTAACGAGCGACCTGCACCGGCAAGGTGGGGCGCGGCCCGATGAGGCTCATCTCTCCCCGAACGATGTTGATGAGTTGGGGGAGCTCGTCCAGAGACCACTCCCGAAGCCACCGCCCGGTTCGGGTGATGCGATCATCGCCTGCGGCCACATTCAGCCCCAACCCTCGGCTTTCGGCATCGGTGACCATGGTGCGAAACTTGAACACCGAGAAGGTCTTCCCCCCTTCGCCGACTCGCTCCTGGAGAAAGAACACCGGCCCGGGGTCATCCAAGGGGATGGCCACCGCCAGGGCGAGAAAAAGGGGGGAGGTGGCCAGAAGCCCGGCGCCAGCGATGGCGCGATCCAGGCCATGCTTGAGTTTCAAGGACCAGGGGCGAGGGAGGTTCATGCTCGGAGAGTAGCGGATTCGGGGCAAAACGGGGTGGGGGCTCCTCTCCGAATGCCTCTCTCGGAGGGGGAGAGGAGCCATTTTCCCCGCCTCCATGTTGGGTTTCCATCCCCCCGGTCCACCTCGTTTCGAGCCCCCTGAGGCCCATTGCCTCGCCGCCGGAGCGACCCGGGCCCTGGAGAAGGGGGGTTCTGGGTGGTCACCTGGGGACGCATGGGATGACGGCGTCTTGGGTCGCCTGGAGGGGCGTACACATCGCCGTTTGGACGGAGAAACCCCTGCGGTCGCCGGGTGAAGGGCGGTTCACCCCTTCTCTTCATCCGGACGCCTCCCCCTCCCCTTCCTCTTTTCCACCGCTTCAAGCAGATCCATGAATTGATTCGCCAGGAGATCCCGGTCAAAACGGGTCTCCGCCAGGAGCCGGGCCTGCCTTCCCGCCTCCCTGACCCGGGACTCATCCTCTAAAAAATCCGCCAGGATCAGGGCCCCCTGCCGAGGATCCGACTGGGGCAACACCACCCCCGCTCCCGTTTCCCGAAGCAGGTCCGCCTGCCACCCCTCGTGGTTGATGGCCACCGGACGCCCCGCCGCCAGGGCGTCAAAGAACTTGTTGGCGGAGTTGTTCCAGAAGGCGGGCTGGGGAATGACCCAGGAGGAGCAGAGAGTGGCCGCTGACATCAAGCCGGGCATCTCTCCCTTGGAAAGAGAGGGGAGAATCCACAGGTTCTTCTCCAGCACCCCCTTTTCCCTGGCCAGGGCCAGGACCTTCTCCCCCTCCACTCCACCCCCCACCATCAAAAAGCGCACCTCCGGGGCTCTGCTGGCCATGGCCGCTGCCAACTCCACCATCCATCCCACCCCGTTGATGATCCCGAAGGTCCCCGCATACACCACCAGGGGTTGGTGCTCCTTCAGCCAGGGAAGGTGTCGCTCACGAAAGGCTCGTCCCACCTCCTTGGAGACCCCAAACACCTGGAGATCCGCTCCATTGGGAATGACGGTGACCCGCTCCTGGGGGATTCCTCTTCGCCTCACCCCCTCAGCCATCCCCTCCGACAAGGCCACCACATGCTCCGCACCCTGGTAGGCCATCCACTCCAAGGCCTGGGCCGCCCGCCGCAGGAGGGGATTTTTCAGGGCGCCGATGGCGATGGGCAACGAGGGCCACAAGTCCCGGACCTCGAACACCAGGGGGATCCGGTGAAACAGGCTTCCCAGGAGGCCGGGGAGGGCGATGGTCAGAGGGGTGGAGGTGGCAAAGATGAGATCGCCTGGGTGCTTCATCACCTCCCACCCTGCCCATCCGGCAAACTTCAAAAACGCCTGAATTCGCTCAGAAAACGCCATGTGATTGGAATAGGGCACCTGGATGACCACCACATCGATTCCCTCCAATGGCCTCCTCAGGGTGCTCCCCGAGGTCCGCCAGGCCTCGGACAGCATGGCCTGGGAGGTGATGAGGGTGACCTTGTGCCCCCTGCCCACCAATCTCCGGGCAAACTCGTAGGAACGGGTTCCCCCTGAGGACTCGGGAGTCACAAAATACTGGTGCAGATACAGGATGTGCATGGTGAACTGAGGTCGATTTTCCTTAAGGGCGCCCCCTCAAGTGAGGAGGCGAGATAAGTTGGTCAGCAGTTCGAAGCGAAACTGCCCCAGGGCGGCGGGAGTGGTGAGAAACTGCAGCCCTACCTGCCTTTCCCCCATCATCCCTGGCTTCAGGCCCTTTCCCGGGGAAGCCATCCCCAGGTCCGCCCACAACTCCACCCGAAGCTCCGTCTCGTCCCTCTCCTCTTCCACTGTCAGCGTGAACCCGGACTGGAACGTATCCTGATGGATCACCCGAAAGTCTCCGTCGATCAGTTCCTGGAGGGCCTGCTGAAGACCATGGAAGGTGGCCACCGGCTCCTCGTTCCCCAGAGCAACCCGCCACGGCTGGTCAAAGATCCCCCTTTCCCCCCTCCGTTCAAAGAACAGGTTGTATTGCACCCACCCCTGCTCCTTCAGGAATCCGGTCATCTCCCACCGAATCCGCACCAGCCCATTTTCATCCACCAGGCACGCCGACCCCTTTATCATCACTCCCCCTTCCAGGGCATGGGGGGAACCCGAGCTTCCTCGGCAAAGGGCCCCGATGCCAAATCATCCAGAAATCCCCGGTCTTCCAGATAGCTGTAGTCAAAAATCACCGTACCGGCTGCCCCGATCTCCCGGGCCACCTGGATCTCGTCGGCGATCTCCTGGAAGCTGTCGTAATCCCCCGAGATTCCTGCATATTGATGTCGCCCTGCCGCCTCGGCCCTCCCCTGATGATCCTGGGCCAGGGTTTTCCAATCCAGATATTCCCCGGACGGCGAGGTCAACGGCCAGTAGATCATGGGAAGGATGGCGTCGGCCACTCCTTGGGACAGGAAGGCGCCGCTGTCCTGATAGTAATCGTCCAAACCCTGGCTGATTCCCGACCAGCCGAAGCTGTTGTGATAGATGCCCCACACCGCGCAGGTGACCTTCATGGAGGGGTCCACTCCCCACACCCGATTGGACACCTCTCCCACGGTGCCGGTGATGTTGTCTCTTTGGAATTGGACCCAGGAAAGACCGGGATCGGTCACCTGGGCGTCCTGATAGGCCTCCAAGGACGCATCGTCGTGGGAATATGCCTCTTCAGGGTAGCGGATGTAATCCAGGTGGATGCCGTCCACCTCGTAACGCGAGGCAATGTCCTCGGCCACTCCAGCCACCCAGGCCCGCACCGCCGGATTGCCGGGGGAGGCGAACACGTAGCTGGAGTTGAGGGCCATGGGATCCCCGTCCTCATCGGCGACCAGCCAGTCGGGGTGGGCGTTGTAGGGATGAACCGGGGAGGAGGCACCGGGGGGAGAGGATCCCGTCCAGAACGGGAAGGTGTTCAGGTAGGCGTGAAGCTCGATTCCCCGTGCGTGGGCCTGATCCACCCCCACCGCCAGCGGATCCCACCCCGGATCCACCCCCAACCCGTCCAGCACCGAGGACCAGGGCTCCAAGGCGGACTCGTACAGGGCGTCAAAATTGCCTCGGATCTGGAAGAACACCTGATTGAACCCGGCGTCGGCCAGATCATCGATGAGAGAACGCACCCCCGATTCCGAGAGGGAGGCAATGGTCCACCGGGTCACCCAGACTCCCCGAGCTTCCAGAAGGGCCACCTCCACCGGCACTTCCACCTGGGCTCCCTGATAGGACACCGTCAGGGAAGTCAGGCCCTTGCCGATTCCGGTGACGTTTCCCTCCTCATCCACCGAGGCCACCCCAGCGTCGGCGGAGGAGAGAGAGGCGGTGGTCGGATCCAGGGACGCGCCATCGGCGGTGAAAGCCAGGGTTCGCACCTCTCCTTCCCCCAACAGGAGCGGGGACGGAGACGCCAGGAGGACGGGAGGGCTCTGATCGTCATCGGATGGAGGGGTGGTGTCATCGTCGGGGGAAGGAGTGGCGTCGTCATCCCCCTGATCATCATCGCCAGGACTGCCATGAATCGGATCGTCCCCTCCCCCTGCGTCAGGCACTCCGCAGGCGAAGAGTGAAGACAGGAGGGCACAGGACAGGAGGAGGGGGGTACGAACCATGGGAAACGCTCCGGCGGCGGAGGAAGGATACCGGGAGAGGGGAGGAGTGTCGCCCCGATCCCGGAAACCCACCGCCGCTAGATGGAGCCTTGCTGGATGGAGAGTCAGGAGGACCACGCCGAATGCATGGCACGGTGAGCACACTCAAAGCTGGAAGTAGTAACGGCCGGTAGTGCTGCTGTTCCCCGAGGCATCGGTGGAGGTCATGGTGAAGTAGTAGGTGTAGCCCCGACTGGCGGTGAAGGTCATGACGTGGCTGGTGACCAGGTTGGAGTCCCCATAAGAGCCGCAGCACTCGAAGTTGACGTAGGTGGTGGCGGCCTCGTTGGTGACCCAGGTGATGGTCATGGAGGTGCCTGAGGCGCTGCCGGAGATGGTGCTGATGGTGGGTGCGGTGGTGTCGGCCGCCGAACAGCCCTCATTGACGGTGCCATCGCAGTCGTTGTCCACGCTGTCAGAGCAGGATTCAGACGCCCCGGGATGAACCGACGCTGAGCTGTCGTTGCAGTCGTTACCGGTGGTGTATCCGTCCCCATCTGCATCTTCCGCTTCGGGCTCGGACTCGGGATCCTCTTCCCCAGGCGCAGAACCCACGGCGCTGGCGAGGTTGATGAGCCCGTATCCGTAGGAGGTGTCATACCCCGACGATCCCAGGTCAAAGGCGGTGGCCGCCAACTGGTTGTACACCGCATCGTAGGTGGTGTAGCCCCGGGAGATGAGCAAGGCGGCGGCGGCGCTGACGTGGGGAGTGGCCATGGAGGTGCCATCCCAGAAGAGATAGTTCCAATTGCTCCCCTCAAAGGTCTCCTGGAGGACCCCGTCGGCGTATCCGTCCCCATTCTGATCCACCGCCGTGTCGCCTCCCGGAGCCACAAAATCGATGCCACTGCCGGTGTTGGAATAGCCGGAACGGGTCTTGTCGGATCGCACCGCTCCCACAGCGATGACCCCGTCGTATTTCGCCGGGTAGTTGAGCTGACCTGCGTACTCGTTGCCGGTAGCGGCCACCAGGATCACCCCCTTGCCCCGGGCGTAGTCCACGGCGCTCTTCAGGGTAGAGGACCCCGAAGTGGTCCCC
>CAYRTW010000207.1:0-10798 GCA_964426935.1 uncultured Rickettsiales bacterium | reverse complement strand
GCCAGGGACAAGCTGGATCTGACGCACCGCACGAATCGCTGTGGCGTCGCCGGAGACCTTCATGGCGTGGGCGATGAGGCGATCCACTTCGCTGTCGGTGAGGGGACGATCCAAGACAGAGAGATCGTAAGCAATGTGGTATCGCGGAAAGTCTCGGTGGAAGGACTGGAGGTTGGAGCAACCGGCCTCGTAGATTGCGTCGTCCACGGCCTTCTTGGTGCCACGGGTATCGGAGTGAACAACCGTCAGCACATGGGGTGATTCTGCCTCTGAGGCCACGTCAATGCGGTGGCGAGGCGAGAAGACACAGTCCCTGACGGTGCCCTGCTGGCTGAAAAGGCGGCAGGTGGTGGCGATGGTTTCAGCTATCCGGGGCTGTGCCTCAACAGTGGCGGCCCCGATGTGGGAGGTGCAGTAGATGCGCGGTTCAGCAGCGTATGGATTGTGCCACCCAGATCCTGCCAGGCGGGGCTCTGTAGGGAAAACATCAACAAATGCGTGGCGGATCGCTCCGGCGGCAACTGCGGTGAGGAGATCCTCGGGGCTGTGCAAGAAGCCACGAGCGGCGTTTACAAAGATCCTGGGGCTCCCTTGGCCCCGTGCAGCCCCCAGGGCCAGCAAGTGGTCGCGGGTGATCATGTTTACGTTTGAGCGGCCCTGCATGTCTTCTGCGGAAACATGGAGAGAGACACAATCCGACTTTTCGAAAAGGTCCATCAGAGAGGATGTCTCCTCCCACTCCATGGCTCGTCCAACTTCCGCAGCAACTTCATGAGTGTCATGGAAGAGGATTCTCATTCCGAGACTCGACGCCAGACGGGCGACCTGCTTTCCGATGTTTCCCAGTCCAGCCAGGCCCAGGACCTTTCCCTTCACTTCATGACGACCGGAGGCGGACTTCACCCAGATCCCCTGTCGGCTTTCCTCAAATGAAGCCACCAGGTTTCGAGCCCCCAGCAGGAGTTGGCCGACCACCATTTCGGCGACCGAGCGCCCGTTGCTGCGCGGATCGTTCATCACCAACACCCCCCTCTGGGCACAGGCGAGCTTGTCAACCGAGTCATCACCGATACAACAGAGCATCACCGCCAGTAATTCTGGAGCGCTATCCAGGACTCTGGGAGTCACCGGGACCTGGCTCCTCTTGAACAGCAATTGATACCCTCGACCGGCCATCAGTCGAACCAGACCCTCTTCGTCGGGGATGGCTGAGACCCGGTCGGCATCAATACCCATGGCACGCAGAAGCCCATCGAGAGAAGGGTCGGGATTTTCAACGATCAGCGCGCGGGTCAGGTAGCCCCGGTGCAGTCGAGGGCGCGGCAAGGGCATGAACTGTTTCTCCACAAGGGGAGGGGCATGATAGGGCGACACCGGGCGAGGGGCTAGCCCAGATAGAACGTTGTGGGAAGGGATCCCCTGAGCACCAGCGCCGCGAGAGAAGGTCTCGCTGGCTGTCGATCAGGGAAGTAGCAGCGTCAAAGAAGCGAAGCCCCCCGTTCGACTGACCGCTATGGCAAGTCGAGCCCGGACACCCTCGGCCAGTCCACACCCCAGGAAGATCGCTCCACCCCCCAAGGAGGCCAGCGAAGCGATGAACAACACGTTGTTGGCATCTCGGTGCCGGTCATACTCCGCGCGAGTCTGCGACGAATATGCTTTCTCGGCCTCGGCGGTGGCCCCCAGCATCAGTCCGAGTCCCATACCCGCAGCAATTCCCGCTGCAACCAGAAGGGGAGCGACACGCTTTTCAGAGGCGGCCTGCGGGCGAGGTCCCGACGGTACAACCGGAGCCTCGGGGGCCTCAATAACCAACCGCGCCCCAGGTGAGACTTCCACCCACTGGGTTTGAGGTGCCCCCCTCTGGGAGGCCATGACGATGCTGACGACGTGCTGCCGTGTCCGCACGGGGATTTCCAGATTCCAACCCTCTCCTTGCTTCTGTCCGTCCACCCAGACCGACAGGGAAGGCCCTGAGGGAGGTACCACCAAGGTTCCTGTGGGTGTTTCCCCCAGGACGGCCTCCCTGGCCTCCTTGAACAACTGCTCTCCAACAGGGCCAAGGCGTCCTCGATCCCAGGCGAGTTGAGGAAACAAGGCAATTCCACCCTCGAAAGCATCACGGGCCCTCTCTGGGTATCGCTCGGCGGAATCACCACCTGCTTCCCCCATCGCGGCCAGAATGAAGCCTTCGTATAGAAACAGCTTCCCCAACTCCGGCTGATCTACTGGGGCGGTAACGCAGATCAACTCTTGCTTGAGAACCTGGAGCCGAGCCAGGGCAAGAGGGTGATCGTATTCCTCCACGGCTTGGCGAAGTGCGTCTTCAACCTCGGTCCTCCATTGTGCCGGAGTTCTCTTCGGACAGGCGGAGTCGGTTGCGGCCCGGGCGGAGGTCGATAGACATGCAACTGTCAGGCACAGAACAAGCCCAACCCATGGGGAAGCGGACGGCGGAGTCGACATGGAGAGGTCCTCATGGGGGTGGAGCGCGATCAAGGGTCCCATCTCAGGCCTGTCAGGATGGCAAACGGAACATCAACCTCCCCACCGGGAAGAGGCAAGTCCCACCTCCCCTCCGTGTATGGGCCCATGCGGGCATCCACTCGCCTGAAATCCAAGCCAACCTGCAACGAGGGGCGAAGAGATAATTCCCCTGCTCCTCTCACCCAGGCAACTCCTCCCAATCCAAGGTAGGGGCGGACGGGGCCCGCAGGAATGCGAAATGTGGCGCTCACTCGAAAGCTGATCGTGAACAGTCCCTGTGTTCCACCGGCATCCCCGCCCCCGTTGGCTTGAAATCCCAGGTTGGAAGCCAGAGTCCCCGACAAGTCGAGGCAGAAGGGACGCCAGATACGAAAAAGAGCGCCTCCTCCCCCGACCAACCAATGTCGGCTTCCACCACTGCCGTACCCCAATGCAAACGACCCTCCCACCCCCTTTCCCCGAAAGGATGTCCTGTCCAGGGAGGCCCGCAGTGGGCTACCCAGGCCGGGGCGGAATGCGGTCCCCCATAGCTCCTTGGGCAGAGCCTTCACTCCGTCACGGGAGTCCAAGTACCAGATGCGGAGGCCGGGGACCGGGGCATCGGGCTCGTCAATGCTGACGAGCGTGGCCAGGAAGGTATACTGGCGGTTTCGCAACCGTTCCACCTTTCGGAGAGCGTCTTCCATCCACTGGGGGAACTTGCCTGTACGGAATGCCTCAGCCATCTCAGCTTCCGGATTCCGCTCCAACTCAGGAAGCAAGGTCAGCAGATTCAGCGGAGAAGGATGCATGTCGGAAGGAATGGAGATGACCGCTGTCATGGCCGAGGCTCCATCCAGCACCTGAAGGAGGTGGCGTCCAGGGGTCAAGGCGAGGGCATCAGGCAGGGGGGTGGGGAGAGGTGTGCCGTTCAAGAGCACTTCCCGGCCATCAACGGCACTCATCCCTTGCAGGGGAACTTGAAGGGGGGGGAGGGAGAAATGCCTGGCCCCGGCCGCGACCCAGGCGGCCTCCAATTCATCCGGAAGAGCATCCCATCCTGCCCAATCGGGCTGGGCAGCATAGGCGGCATCGAGATAGGTGGTTTCGTCCAGGCCTGCACGAAATGCTGCGGTGCCGGCCAGGAGCCAGGCGCTGCGAGCATCGGCGTTGGTGATGGGCGCCCAAGTACAGGGAGCGTGGAGGAGAAGATCTTCAAAAAGAGCCAAAGCGCGGGTCAGATCGGGGATGCCGTCAGCGCGTTCAACCAGGGGGGCCACCCGTGAGGGGATGAACTTCTGCCATATCCAGTCGTCGTCATCGGGACATTCCCGCCCTCGGAAGCGAGGGTCCGCTTCTCGAAGCGCAGAGAGCACCGTTGAAGAACTTACCGGATGCAGAGTAAAGGCTCGGGGATCTTGGAGGAGACTGGCTGCTTGGGGGAGCAACCTGTACAACTCACCGATTTCGACCGCAGGCTCGTCGGAACGGGGGAGCCAAAGAACCTCCGTTGGGGGCACTTCTCCATAGGCATTCGGGGAAAATTGGATGAAAAAACATAGAAAAATCAGGACGTTGAAAAACAGGCCGCGGTGGGGAAAGTCGAAGAAACGGCCAGGGCGGGAGGGGTGCCACCGTTGCAGGGGAAGGAGGAGAGACTCCCCAGTGTGTCGTTGGGAAGAAATGACCATCATGTCCATCATCATGCACCTCGCAGGACGAGGTGTACCGCATTCCACGGTTCCCTAATGATCTCCTACCATTACACACCATTACGATGCAGGCGACAACGCAATCCACCCCCCACCCTGCACAAGCAGTCAGAGCGGACGAAGGAACGACAAAAGTGGTGTAACAGGAAAGGGGCTGCGGAGGAGGGAGGGGAGGACGAGGCCGGGCTAGAAGGTGTACTTGATGAAGGGGGCGGCGGCTATACCGATGGGCGTCACCGCCATACCCACCACTACGTAGACGCTGAGATCAACACCCAGGGAGAAGTGAGAGAGACGAGTGTAGTACTCCAGCCCAGCCCCCCCGCTGATAAGCCCAGCGGGTCCTGAGTGGATGAGTCCCGCCTCCGGGGTCCCTTGCTCATCAGGGCGAAGGGACGGAGCAACGAAGACTCCACCGCCCGCGTGGAAATACGCGGAAAGGCGACGGATCTTCCGGCCCCCGAAGTTCAGCCCGAACTTCGCCCGTCCCAGCCCACCAATGGAGCGAAAGTCCCCCTGAACAGGGCTCTGGCACCCACACTCTGTGGACGTCACACCGTTGTTGATCCCCTGAAAGAAGTCCCCTTCTACAGAGAGGGTGAACCCCAGTTGATCAACGATGTCGTAGCCAAACGCCACGTCAACCGCATTTCCACCGCTGACGGAAGAGAGGGAGTTCCCGGCCCCATCCACGTAGTTCAACCCCAGCCACGCCAGGTACCCGATGTCTACGCGAGCATAGAAGCCCTTCACCACTTCGCGAATCTTGACAGGTGGCCCGGCCTTCTTCCCGCCACGAGATTTCTTGCCCCCATCCTCCATTCCTCCAGGATCATCAGACGATCCGGAATCGCCATCATCCTCCTGGGCAGAGCTGGGGCTTGCGACCAGGGTGAGGGAAGCGGCAGTCAGCAGGGAGACCAGGAAAGTACGCAGCGTGCTCATCAAAAAAGCCTCTCTAGAGCGAATCAACCTATCAGGAAGAAACTCCGGTTCTTCAGCCCGCCGCCTTGAAGATGAAGGGGTAGGAGACGATCACGATGCCTCCCCCCTTGGGCTGGGGGAACTGAAAGCGCATGAACCGGCTGCACATGCAGTCCTCAACGATGGCATTGTTCATGGAGGTGGTCTTGGTCAAGGCTGAACTCACCTTACCGTCTTTGTCGATGACGAACTTGATGACGATCTTGCCGTACAGCTTGGGATTCTTGTTGAGTTCCTTGTTGTAGCAGTACCGGATTTCCGCCAAGTGGCTCTTGATCACCCGGTCGATGACCGACTTATCGAGGGCCCCAAGGATGATTGGATCGCCGGTCCCCATGGAGGGCTCACCGTCCCCCTTCTTGCCGACGTAGCCCCCGCCTCGACCGTAGCCCGAGCCTCCCGTACCACGTCCCTTGGTGCCCAGGCCACCCAGCCCCTCGCCGCTCCCACCGCCACCCAGGCCGTTTCCACGTCCCCCCAGCCCCCCGGAACCCATCTGCACGCCATAGTTTCCTGCGGACAGGGTACCCAGAGCGTTGCTGACACCAGCGCCCACACCGCCGGAGCCCATGAGGGCAGCCATGTTGGAATCCTGATTCATGTCGGCGAGAAGGCCAGTGCTTTCGGCGATCTCCTTGTCCATCTGCTTGCGGTTCATGGCCACTTTGGTGCCCTTGGCCGTCTTGACCTTGGACTCCTTCTTGCCAACCTTGCCCTCTTCACCCTTGGCCTTGGCGCCTTCCCCGGCATCCGGATTGCCTGACGGCTGCTTCTTGATTTCCGGCTTCTTCTCTTCCTCGATCAGCAACTCGGCAAAGCGATCAGGAATCTCCTCGCTGCTTTGATCCGGGTCGTAGGGAGTGGTGTAGATCTTGATCCCGATGAGCAGGGACACCAGGGTCATCAGGGCAAAGATCGCCAGGAAGTTGACGTCCAGGTTCTCAGTGAAGGGGATGGGAACCCACTTGGGATGGGCGACCTCCTGAATAAAGAACAAGACACCACCGATGTCGACCGCCGCGCGCTGGCCGGCCTCCAACTGGATGGAGTGCCCACCGCCGGTCTTCTTGGCCTGTCCGGACTTGATCAGCTCCTCGATAGTGGTCCTCTTCCTTCCCTGGCCCTCTTCGATGAACCCGCTGAACTTCTCGGCAAAGTTCACAGTAACCCCAGCACCCTTGCGCTCCGCCAGCACAAAGCGGGCGGCGGGGAGGTGGTCGGGGTTGATGAAGAGGCTCACTCCTGACGACCCGGAACTCGCCAGATCCGGGCCCACGGTGATGGTGGACTGACTGACCGCCAGGTGCTTCACATCCAGGATGGCATCTCCCCACACCTGGACGACTTCCATGATGCGGGGCTTGCCTTTGTCGGTGACCTGCTCGGTTCCGGGGAGGTCGGTCCGGAGAACCAGGTTGGCCAGATTTCCTCGCCGACTGGTGAACTCACCGGCAAGCCGAGGAATGCCCCCTCCCGGAGCATGGATATCCCCCTTGGTGGGGGCCACCTTCGAGGGGGTCGGGGCAGCCTTGGGGGCCTCTTGACTGACGGTCAACACGAACACGGAGCGACCCATCTGGATCTTGTCCCCGCTCTTGACGACCGCGTTCTCGATCTTCTGTCCGTTGAGGAGGGTGCCACCATCGCTTCCCAGATCGAGAAGGGTCACCTCGCCGTCGTCACTGACATGGAGGGCGGCGTGGAGGTCTGCCAGTTCGCCATCGTCGATCTGGAGAGTGGCATCGGCCCCCTTGCCAATCTTGACGCTTTCCTGGGTGAAGTCCTGCTTCCCTTGAGGATCTCCCCCGACGCTGATGTCGAAGGAGAGAATGAACTTGGAGTTGTTCGTCGCCATCGCTGATCCTTGTTCCTTGGCGCTGGGTCTGCCAGCGCAGGACGGGTTTGGCAAAACACCAGGGGCGGGCGAGGCGCATCCTCCTCGTCCCGGGCGCATCCCCATCGGTTCGCCTCTACTGGCTGCGAATGCGTGCTTGAGAGCAGGCCGACCAAGGCCGGCCGGATACCTACCTACTTCACTTCGTTGACGGACTCATACATCTCGGGATTGAAGTCCTGTCGCATCTTGATCAACGGATTGAAGGCGGCCTGACGCTTGTCCAGCACGTACTGGCCATGCGGCTTCTTCAATTCGCCGTCCACCGACAAGTCTTCGAAGTCGATTTCAGTCTTCTGCTTGTAGAGAACCTTTTTGCCGCTGTCGTCGCTGGGTTCATCCTGGGCAAACGCCGCAGGCGTGGCCAGGAGGGCCAGGAAGAGAGAGGCGAGAGAGGCACCGATGACACGCTTCATGTTCCGTTCCTTTCGCAGAGTGGGCGCTCTGGGCGGGACGTTGACCTGAGCCTCGGTGAAGAGGTCGCAGGCAGTGTACCTGAGTTGACCATGCCTTTACTGGGGGTTTCCCGAGCTTTCCGGTGGCGTGGAACCGGATGTGTCTGAAGCTCCTCCGGTGGCGGGGGTCTCGCTCCCTGCGGGAGCAGGAGTTGCTTCCGCAGGGGGAGGAGAAGAACCCTCCGATGGAGGAGTGGTCTCCGTGGGAGCGGGCGTGTCTCCAGCGGGCGCGGCGGGCTGGGCCGGATCAGCAGGCGCCGCCCCCCCCTCGGGCGCAGGAGCCGGATCGGAGGGAGCCGGAGCGGTGCCGTTGTACTCCGCTTCTGTGGCACCAAAGCCACCGGGAACGTACTGGGTGGTCACGAACTCGTCCAGATAGAGGGTCGCTTCCACCAGGTAATCCAGGTCCTCTGCCTCCAGTGCGTCCTTGGCCCCATCCAGATATTGCTGCATCACCTCATTGAAGCTGGGGTCGGGAACTGCGGTCCGGTACTTCTCCAGCATGGCGGTGCCGGCGGCCAACTTCTTCTTGGTGACCTCCAGTTGCTGCTTGAGTTTGGCCTCCATCTCCTTTTCCAAGCGTTCCATCTCCGCCTGCATCCGCACGGCCTCGTCCTTCTCCTGCTTCCGCTTGTCGATCTTCTGCTTTACGTCAGCTAGGGCCTCGTCTCCAGGATAGAGTTTTTCAAAGTCGGCA
Organism: uncultured Rickettsiales bacterium; assembly: GCA_964426935.1. Classification (GTDB taxonomy): domain Bacteria; phylum Myxococcota_A; class UBA796; order UBA9615; family JAKLKC01; genus CAYRTW01. The sequence goes on along the minus strand of CAYRTW010000207.1, from coordinate 2,590 downwards.
AGAGTCTTGTCGGCAGACTTCTGATCGTCCTGAAAGTTGTTCTGGACGATGGCCTTGTTGAGAAGAGCCGTCTTGTTCTTGGGATCCAGGGCGAGGACCTTGTCATACTCCGCCACCGCATCATTGAACGCTTGGTTGCCCCGGAGAGCCACGGCCAGGCCGATACGAGCCTCCAGGTTCCCCGGCTGATCGGTCAGAACCCGGTTGAAACATTGTCCCGCAAGGGCGTAGTCCGCCGAATCGAGAGCGATGAATCCCAGATTCAGATTGGCTTCCCGATTCTTCTCATCGAGAGCAATGGCCTTCTTGAACTCCACAATGGCAGCCCCCTCCTGTCCCTCTTTGAGGAAGGTGAGGGCAATGTTGTTATGAATGTCGGCGTCTTTGTCGTTTCGCTTGAGAGCATCTCCGGAGGCGAGGCGGCTCATCTTGAGATTGCCCTGAAGGAAGTAGATCCGCGCCAGGGTCTTGTAAGCCATCACATCCTTCGGATCCGCTGCAAGGATCTCGTTGATGATCTTGATGGCTTCGTCGTACAGCCCGGCCTCTCCCAAAGCGCCGGCGTAGTTGCTTCTCATGGTCAGGTTCTTGGGGTCCTTGTCGGCAGCCTTCTTGAACAGGGAGGCGGCCTCCGACGCCTGACCAGACCGAATGTAGAGATAGGCGAGATTCCCCAATGCGTTGGAGTTTTCAGGATCCACTTCCAGGGTCTTCTGGTAGTAGCCCTCGGCCTTGCTGGTCTGGCCCAGGCGATCCGCTGTCCACCCGGCGTTGTAGTAGTACTCGCTCTTGGCCTGCCCAGTGGCCTCGCCGATCTTGATGGCTTCCTCAAAGTGGCCAAGGGCAGCATCAAAATCGGTTCGCCCACCCTTTCCGGCCTCCAAGGTGGCAACGCCGTTGCGGTAGGAGGGGCCGGGATCCGCCTGGTTGACCTCCTCGGTGACGACCTTCTTGGTTCGTCCGCCGCCCCCCGCGCCACCGGTCTTGCAGCCGACGAGGGGTGACGCCACCATCAAGGCGAGAGCCAGGACAGGAACAGTGCGAAAGCGAAGAAAGTTCATCGTTGCTCGTGCCTCGACGTTCGGGGCCTACTGAGTGATGTAGTCAGCGGTTTTGAAGGGATTGCTCACGTAACCCGGCTTGGCGAAGGTTTCCGCCATCTCCGGATACTCAGCCGGGGAGATCTCGGTCAACTTGCGAGCGGCTTCCTCGGTGTACTGGCTGTAAATCCCAAGCTCAAAGGACTTCTCCAGGGCCTTGCGATAGTGCTCTGCTGCCTTGTCCTTGAGGGGATAGGCCTTGTCTCCCAGCCCCGCCTTGTAGATCTCGCATTGCTCGGAGTTCAACTTCTTGGGACAGGGCGCCGAGTTCAGCTTGTCGGCGAAGTCCTGGTATGCCTGACCGATGCGGTACAGGGCGGCGACGCCCCACTCTCCCTGCTTGAGGGCGATGACGGCGACATACATGTCTTCGGTCTTCTTCAGGAGTTCTCCCTTGAGCTTGAGGTTCTTGGCGGCCTCCTTCTGCTCGCTGGAGAAGGCGATCTTGCGATACTTGTCCAACTCCGGATCCAACAGGGTGAATTCCATCTCGGCGTTGTACATCTCGGCCACCCCCAGGTTGGGGGTCGCGGCCTTTACCAGGGCCTGGAAAGCAAGGGTCGATTCCTTGTAGTGCTTCAACAACCCGGCCGTGTCCCCCTTGGCCTTGAGAATCTGGCCGTACTTCAGGCGGGCTTCCCACACCAGGGGGGCTGGTGAGGCGGAGAGGGTCTTGTCGGTGAAGAAATTCTTGAACAACTCCATGGCCTTGTCGGTCTGCTTGGCCTCAAGGTGGATGTTGGCGATCTTCAACCGGGTCTCGGCGATCTCCGACTCGGCGGGATAATTGGCGATGTACGCCTCATAGTTCTTGACGGCACCCTGCCAGTCCCCCATCGCGTCCCGATAGAGGGCGGCGTTGTAGAGACCGTCCTTGGCGCTCAGGAAGCCCTCTGCCGCGAAATCCTTGTCCCGAGCGACCAACTGCTCCAGGTAACCGGTCGCGGTGCGGTAGTCGGCGACGCCCTGGTAAAAATCCCCAAGGAGGGAGACACACTTCTCGAAGAGCTTCCTCTTCTTGTCTTCTTCTTTCTTGGGGACATCGGGGAACTTCTCGATGAAGAGCTTCCTGCGTTCGATGGAGGTGTTCTTTTCACCCGCCCGCCACGCGTGATAGCCAGCGTTGTACAGAGCGATGGCCGACTTCTCCGCGGTGGGGAACTCCTGATAGAAGGCCCAGAACTTGGTGGCGGCATCCCCTTCGCGAGAGGGATCTCGGGCGGCCTCTTCAGCGATCTTCAGGGAAGCTCCCTGGTAAATGGTCAGGAGCTCGTCCTTGAACTTCTGGGTCTTGCCCACCTCGGGGTTGTTGTAGAACTCCCGGGCCGCTTCGTTCAGCTTGGTCCAGTTTTCGATGGCCTCGTACGTGGAGAGGATGTTGTGGATCCCGAACTGGGCCAACTCCGTCTTTGGATTGGAGCGGACAATGGACATGAACCGCTCGTTGGACTCGTTGAAGTGGTTGCGGTCGTTGAGCATCAACGCCGCCT
>CAYRTW010000206.1:0-10843 GCA_964426935.1 uncultured Rickettsiales bacterium | reverse complement strand
GAAGGGGCCCTTGCGGGCCCCTTCTGAAAACTCGTGGTCGGGGCGAGAGGATTCGAACCTCCGGCCCCCTGCTCCCGAAGCAGGTGCGCTACCAGGCTGCGCTACGCCCCGACGCCGCTCCCTTGGGAGCGCTGGCAAGGTATTCGGGGGAGGATGGGCTGTCAAGCCGGCCTGGGAGTCACCTCAACCCCTATCGCCCTGCCGCCAGGGACCTTCTCAGCCCCGTCACTGCGTCGGCGTAGGATCCCTCCTTGTAGTTGAACAGGCCAGAGCCGCACACCAGCACGTCGGCCTCGGCGAACCCTCCGGCGTTGCTCACCTTCACCCCTCCATCCACCTCCAGGAGGGGGGGATTCTTCAAGCCCAGCCTGGCGAATCGCTCCCTCAGGGCGTCCAGCTTCCGCAGGGTTCGGGGGATGAAGGGCTGGGCCCCCCACCCGGGATTCACCGTCATCACCAGCACCATGTCCAGATCCTCCAGGACCCAATCCAGCACCCCCGGATCGGTGTGGGGATTCAGGGCCACCCCCGCCATCACCCCCAGGCTCTTGAAGGGCTCGTCCCTCTTCAGCATCCTCACCGTGTTGTGGAGGTGGTCGCAGGCCTCGGCATGGACGGTGATGACCTTGGCCCCCGCTTCGGCAAAGGCTCGCAGGTGCTTTTCTGGCTCTACGATCATCAGGTGAACGTCCATGGGCAGGCCGGTGGACTTCCTGACCGCTTCCATGATCAAGGGACCAATGGTGATGTTGGGAACGAAGCGGCCATCCATCACATCCACATGGATCCAGTCGGCCCCCGCTTCTTCGCAGGCCTTTACCTCCTCCCCCAGCCGGGCAAAATCGGCGGAGAGAATGGAGGGGGCGATCTGGTAGGTCCGAGCAGATGGAGGGGTCATGGCAGCTCCTTCCCCAAGGATGGGGCGGGCAGAATAGCCCCGTCGGCGGTCTCCCTCAACCCAAGAACCGTTCCGGGCAGTCCCGGATGCCCCCGGGCAAAGTCCCCCGCCAGCAGCCTCGTCCTTCCCTCCTTTTGCACCTCCAACAGGCGCAACACCCCTTCGCCGCAGGCCACATCGATGCCCGGATCCCCCGCCTGGAGCACCGTTCCCGGCGCTCTTCCTGGCTCATTCCCTGGGAGTGCCCGGGCCTTCAGCACCTTCAACCCCTGGCCGTCCAGGGTGGTGAACGCTCCCGGCCAGGGGAAGGTCCCCCTTACCCTGAAGGCCAGGGTTTGGGCGGGAAGGGCGAAATCCAGCCTCCCGTCCTCCTTGGTCAGCAGGGGTGCAAAGGTCGCCTTTTCTTCGTCTTGGGGCTCGGGCAACAGCCCCTCAGGCCGGCGCATCCTCCTCAGGGTCTCCACCAGGAGTTCCGCTCCCCTCTGCCCCAGACGGGTTCCCAGGGAAGCCGCCGTGTCCTCCTCGGCGATGGGGAGCTCGGCTCGCAGCAACATCGGGCCTTCGTCCAACCCCTCGCTCATGGCCATGGTGGTCACTCCGGTGACACTCAGGCCATCCAAGAGGGCCCTTTGGATGGGACCGGCTCCTCGATAGGCGGGAAGGAGGGAGGCATGAACGTTGACACACCCCAGCTTCGGCACCCTCAGGATCGGCCCGGGAAGGATTCGCCCATAGGCCACCACCACCCCCACGTCAGGGGAACACGCGGTAAAATCTTCAAGGAATTTCAATCCCTTGACCGCACGGGGTTGGAGAAGGTGAAGTCCCCTTTCCCGGGCCAGGGCCGCCACCTTGGGGGGAGTCATCCTCCCTCCTCTACCCACCGGCTTGTCAGGCTGGGACACCACCCCCACCACCTGGAACTCCTCGGGGCAATCCAGCAAAGCGAGAAGGGTGGGACAGGCCAGGGCAGGGGAGCCCATGAACACCACCCGGAGGGGGCGTTTTTCGTGAAACTGCAACGGAATCATCAGGGTCTACCCATCGGGGGAGGGCTGCAGACGGAGAGGCTGGGGAGGCGGGTCAGGAATGGAACGTGAGGGGAACGGTCAGGCTCCGGCGCGGGTTTCCGGCCCCTCCTTGCGTTTCCTTGCCTTTCGCGCCTGATACATGCTGCGCTTGAGGCGGCCCACTCGATCCAGAATGGTGATGCCATCCAGGTGGTCCATCTCGTGCTGGAGAACCACCGAATAGTAGCCCCTGGCGGTGACGGTGATGGCCCTTCCCTGCTCGTCCAAGGCTTTCACAACCACCTCATGGGAACGCTTGATGGGCTCCCACATATCGGGCACCGACAGGCACCCCTCTTCGTAGGACGCCTCGCCGCTGCGGGCCACGATCTCAGGGTTGATCAGCGCCAGAAGGGCCCGCCCCCTCTCGGGATTTTGCCCGTCGGGGATCTCGGCCACCCCGTCGCTTCCCACCGGGACATCGGCCACCAGAAGCCGTCTGGACACCCCCACCTGCGGAGCGGCCAGGCCCACTCCAGGTGCGGCGTACATGGTCTCCGCCATGTCGGAGATCAACCTGCGGATATCGTCGTCCACCACCTCTACCGGCAAGGCTTTCTGCTTGAGGATGGGGTGGGGAACTTCGTAGATGGCAAGGAGGGCCATGAGGGGTTCCGGCGGGCCGGGGCGTTTCAGGGGGGCCCGATCCCGGGCAGGATAGACACCCTCCGGCCTTCCGCCAAGGGGCTTGTAAGGGGCGGGTCTGGAGATTCCCCTCACCAACGACTAGGATGGCGCCGCTTCGCCTCTTTTTTGTGAAAATTCCTGGCGGGCACGACTTTATACAGTCCCCTATAGAGGGAATCGGCAAGGAGACGGTGGCCATGAAGAGGATGACGACGATCCAGATGATGGTGCTGGGGGCCCTGGCTCTGGGCGCCCTGTCCTGTGGCGGCAAGAAGGATGAAGCAGCAGTTTCTCCCAAGACCGCGACCCCTGCTGGAACACCGGCCCCCGTTGCCGCCCCCGAGGCGACCGGTCAGCCCTTTGCCGAGCTCTTTGCTGGAGTGAAGCTGGTGCGCCTTCCCGCCACCGAAGGGGGGGACGCCTTTCAGGTTGTCCTACCTCCCCAGACCAACGAAGACGCCGTTCCCAACGGCCCGGTGGAGCTGAAGGTCACCCAAGGGGAGCAGACCCTGGCCCAGGGCATTCCCAAGGCCCTCTACCGATGCCCCAAGTCCATTCGCTCCATGCGCTTCAAGGTGGCCTCCTTGGAGGGTGGAGTGAAGGTGGGCCTGTTCGTGGCCGATCCCAAAGCGGTGCCTCCCGCCCCCGTCAAGCCCCCATCTGCCGCCAAGAACAACCCCAAGATCGGCAAGGATGGCAAACCCAAGGTGACCCCCCAGACCCCGGAGCAGGCAGGCATTGACATGAGCAACCCCGGCGCCGCCAAGGGACTCCCGGTGGGATCTCCCATCCCTGGCCTGTCCGCCGACGTGCCTGCCGGAACCCTCAAAGGCCTCAAGGTTCCCGCCGCCGGTGAGCGACTGATCAAGGAAAGCTGCGGCTGAGACCCGGCCTTGGGGGGAATGCTTCGCCCCGGCCCATGTGGGCGGGGTATCCTGACCCTTTCCGCCACCCCCTGCCGCCATCGGGGTGTGAGCAAAGGAGCTGCGTTGTTGCGCCACCGCTTGCTGCTGGTGATATTTTTCAGTCTTTTCAGTTATTTGTCCTGGGCTGAAGACGCCTCCCCTCCCCCTCCCGACCTCTACGATCAAGCCGTCCTCGCCGAATCCAAGGGGGATCTGGCCGCCGCTCGGGCTGCCCTGGCCCGCCAGGTGGACATGCATCCTGGCGACATGGCTGCCCTTCGGGCCCTGGCGCGGGTGCAGGCCAAGGTGGGAGCGTGGGACGACGTGGTCCGGGCCCTGGCGGCCTACTTGCGACTGGCCGAGGACGACCGAGCCGCCCGAGAAGACTACGCCCTCGCCCTGGATCGGCTGGGCAGGAAGCAGGAAGCGGAGCAGGAGAGGGAGAGGGCCCACACCTATGAGCCGGTCATCCTCATCCTGGAGGGTCAAGCCGGATCGGCTCCCGGGCCGGCCGCCTCCTCCCCTCCCCAGGACAAGTCACGCAGTTCTCTTCATCAGCGCTATTTCCAAGCCATCGATCTCAAGCGCAAGGGGGAAAGGGTGGCCGCCATGGTGGCTCTGGAGGCGATCCTGGTGGAGGAGCCCCAATACGGCCCAGCCTTGTATTCCCTGGGGATTCTGTACCGGGACCTGTCTCGCCACGATGACTCGGGGCGAGTGCTGGAACAGGCCCTGGCGCGGAATCCCGGCTACGGTCCGGGGTGGTTGTCCCTGGGGCTGACCCGCTATCGCCAGGGAGACCTTCCCGCCGCAGAAGCCGCCTTCCTACGAGCCCTGGCGGTGGACTCCTCCCTGGCCGAGGCCCACGGTTCCCTGGGAGTGGTGTGGAGACGCATGAAGCGCCCCGAGGATGCCGCCGCTGAGCTGCGACGGGCCCTGGTCCTGGATCCGGAAAGCTGGAGGCATCGCTCCAACCTGGCGCTGACGGTCATGGATCTGGGGCACCTGACCGAGGCCGAGACCCTTCTGCGAGAGGCGGTGGCCCGGGCCCCGGACGCCTACGAACCCACCTTCACCCTGGGCTCCTGTTTACGCCGTCAGGAACGATATCCCGAGGCCATTGCCTTCTATCGCAAGGCGGTGGGGATGAGGCCCGATGCCCCCGATCCCCATTGGGACCTGGCCCACCTCCTGGCCGCCACCGGGGACACGCCGGCGGCGGTGGGGGAGATGCGCCAGTTCATCGCCCTGACAGGAAACGGCCCCTCGATGGACTCGGCGCTGAAGAAGATCGCCGAATGGGAGAAACCGCGCTGAAGAGGGGCGGATCGAGGTCTGCTTGGGCCGGGCCATCTCCGGGCCGGAATTGACCCTTGGCCCTGGCCCGATCCCTGCTCCATCGTGTGACCTTGATACCCCGTGAATCGTATCGCTCAGGAGCCCCCTCTCCATTATGATGCGCCCTGGCACCGCCGCCCGGGCCGCGAGGCTTCCGACATGCCCCATCCACGCATCGCATTCTCATTTTTCGGCCTCCTGATGATGTGGGTCGCTGCCCCCCTTGGCTGCACCACCGGCACCAACATCAGCAACGCCGAGCCCAAGATTGAGGTGAACCTCCTCTCCTTGGATTTCGGGGCGGTGAACCTCCACACCCCGTCGACCCTCACGGTGGAGGTCAAGAACGTGGGCACCGGCTACCTGGAGATCACGGGGGTTGAATTCACTCCCGAGACCGACCAGAGCGTTTTTGAGCATACCGAGCCCCCCACTCAAGTAGGGACCGATGCACCGGGGGTCTTCCAGGTCTCCTTCATCCCCGATGAGGAAACCACCTTCTCCGGTTCCCTCCGCATCCGCTCCGATGCGGTGGAGAACTCCATCTTGGACATCCCCCTCATCGGTCAGGGATCTGTGCCGGATCTGTCGGTGGACCCCACATCCCTCTACTTTCCCGCCTCGGGAACCGATGAGGCCACCGTCCTGTTGAGCAGTGAAGGTTCGGGCACGGTTCTGGTGCAGAGCGTGGACCTGTATGACGCTGATGGGGTCTTCGCCGTAGCCCTGGCCCAGGGATATCAACCCCCCTTCGAGCTGCCCGCAGGGACCTCGGTGGAGATGGAAGTCACCTACTCTCAGGGAGGGGCCGCCGAAGCCCATGCCGGTGAAGTGGTCATCACCTCCAACGACCTCACCTCTCCCCAGATTCGGGTCAACCTTTCCGGTGCCGGAGAGGATCCCAAGGGAGGGGAGCCCCCCGAGGTCCAGATCCTTTCCCCCCTCTCTGGATCCACCTTTCACGCCGGGGAAAGCATCACCCTAACTGGCCTCGCCACCGATCCCGACGAGCCCGCCACCAACCTGGTGTGCCGCCTGAAGTGGACGGATGCGGCCGGGGATAGCACCAACGTGTGGTCGGGCAGCCCCGACGCCTCGGGGAACATTACCGTGCTGGCGGAGGACCTGCCGTCCGATTCCCTGACCTTGACCTTGTCTGCGGTGGATTCGGACGACAACTCCGCCTCGGCCACCGTTCAGCTCCTGGTGTGGGATGACGAGGACACCTTCACCTACTTCATCGCCGGGGCCACCACCCAATACGACTACTTCCACGTGGATGATGATCTGGCCATCTACCTCAACGGCTCCCTGGTCTGGTACGACGACGACGATGAGCAGAATGCCCACGGCCAGATTGAGATTCACGCCCGCCCCGGCGACCAGATCCAGGTGGTGGCTGAGGATCGCTACGCTTGTTCCAAACGCCTGGATCCATTGACCCTGTGGCTGGATGGGACCTCCTCCTCCCAACCCCTGAACGAGGAGGTGTGGGTCACCGCCTGCACCCCCGACGGGGAGACGGCCCCCGACTGTGGTGAAGAGGACGAGCCCGAGTTCGCCGATTACGAAGGGGCCTGCTACGACGTCTACTACATGGGACCCTGGCCGAATAATTTTGTGGACGAGACCTTCACCATCGCCATCCCCTGAGGGAGTCCCCATGAACCTCGTCTCCCTCCTTCGCTCCGCCGCCTTTCCGGTCGCCCTCCTCTCCTGGGTGGTGAACCCGGGATGCCGGTGTTACGGAGGCGATCCCACCGATCCCAATGAGACAGAAACCGATGACGACTCGTCCATCGTGACCGACGACGACGACATCACCTACACCGATGTCTGGACCCCTCCCTGGGATCCCACCGGCTTCTACTTGGAACTGGGAAGGGGAGAGGGAAGCGCCTGGGAGGGGCTGTGGGTGGCCGCTGACGGGGCCTTGTTCGCCTGGACCGGCCAGCCCGGGCAGCACCAGAGTGAGACGTGGCGAGCGACCCTCACCCACGATCAGATGTACTCCCTCTACGACGGCCTGGAGGAGGGAGGGTTCTTCTCCCTTCAGTCGAAAACTACGTCTGGAACGGCTTGCACCATCACTGGCCGGTACCAACAATCCTCCAACGAGGTGAGCCACGATGCTTCTCAATCCCCCGAGGCCCTGGTGGGATTCTACGAGGCCCTCTCCCGCATCCTGATTCCCTTCGATCTGGAGCCCGGGTGCGGGGCACCCTGAAGTGAGCGCGCTTTCCCCCCTTCTCCGGCTGCTGTCTGCGGTCCTTGCCGGAGGGCTCCTCCTGTCTGGATGCCAGGAGGATGGAGATCCGGGGCCCGATCCCGATCCCATCGACAATGTGACCCCCGACGAGGTCACTGGCGTTCAGCTTCGTCCCACCGATGTCGCCATCGATCTCGAATCCATCCTCACCCTCAAGACCCACGTCCGGGCAGAGGATGGGGGCGTCTATGACATCCCCGATGAGCAACTCATTTTTCAGGTGGATGACCCGGGAATTGCTGCGGTGGACGCGGATGGAAGGGTGATTCCTCTGCGAACGGGCAGCGTGGCTGTCACCGCCACCTGGGAGGGAATGACCTCTGAGCCGGCGGTGGTGCGGATCGTCACCCCGGGCGCGGTGCGGGTGACGGTGGTGGACGTGGAGACCGGAGCTGCCCTGCCTGCCGCCTCGGTGTGGGTGGGGGATCGGCCTGCGGTGGGCCCCTGGTTCACCGCCGGGGATGGCTCGGTGGACATCCAAGGAGACTTCTCGGGTGCCCTGACCGTCACCGCCGATTTTGAGGGATATCGGAGGACCTCGGTGGTGGGCACCGTGGCCCGGGAGGTGCGGTTGGCCCTGCGCTCCGACGGCCAGGAGGCCCCACCCGCCACCTTCCGGGGGACGGTGGATTTCACTTCCGAGCCAGGAACGGGGGAGCTGGCCCTGGCCTTGTCCATTGCTACCATTCCTGGCACCCCCTTGCTGGCCAACCTGGTGGATTTCATCGGCAACCTGATCGACGTGGACGCCTTCGGGCTACAGACCCAACTGCCTGAAAACATGGTGGTTTCTGGGGTCCTGGATCACTTCGTCGCCCCCGCCTGGCCGGGGGAGAGGAGGGTGGTGACCTTGGGAGGGGTGTTCGACATCTCCACCTTGCTCACCCTGGTGGTGGATGTGCAGGAGTACGGACCGGGGGCGGTGTTCAACGTGCTGGGCCAGCATTCCCAGGACCTCCTGCTGGGGGCGTCCGAAGTGGTGACCCTGGAGGAGGGGGAAACGCTCAACGACGTGGAGGTCACCGCCGAGGTCCCCCTGCTGCGGGAGACCCACATGACCATCGGCCCTCCCCCCGACGGTGATTTTCCTGATCCCGCCACCATCCTGGCCCTGCGGGAGAGCGAGGGGGCGGGTTATGCGGTGGTCGGGCTGGGGATCGGGGTGAATGCCTATGCCGAACCGGGGGGTGATGACGACTCCAGCGGCGATGACGACGACGCCACCTTTGATGACGACCGATTCTTCGCCCGGGATGCCCCATGGGAGATGGTGGCGGTTCATGAGGCCCAGACCGAAGGCACCGGGGCGTTCGAGGGCCCCACCACCCGCTACCTGGCATCGGTGTTTGAAGGGGGATTGGGGGCGGGCCTGCGCTCCTCCATCGTGCTCAGCACCGACATCTCCGATCCCGACTTCACCCTTCCAGCCTTCCTGGATCTGCCCGAGCCCTACATTCCCACCGAGGATGACGTGGCTGACGGCGCCCTGTTCTTCTCCGCTGACCGGGGCGCCACCGTTCAGGTCCTCACCCTGGCAGCGGGGGACAAGTGGTGGGACTTCTGGTGTGATGGCTGGAAGGACTCGGTGATCGTTCCCGAAGGCCTGCCCCCTCTGGCGGGGGAGGAGATCTACTGGCGCTACTGGCTCCACAACTCCTACGGCATCCTCGCCGCCTCCTTCGACAGCCTGGCCAACGAGGCGGACGAAGGGTTTGCCGACCTCCTCCCTCTCCTCCAGAGACGCACCGACGCCCTCATCTTCTGGGAAGATGTACTGTTCCCTTGAGGGCTGGGGGTGTCCTTCCCCCCTCCGGTTTCTGCTACCCTTCACCCGCCCTTCGATCCCCCCTCCGGAGTCCATCCCCATGCCCCATCTCCCCTGGCTGCGCCCCCTCCTCCGGGTGACCCTTCCCCTCTGCCTGCTCTCCCTGGCGGCCTGCGAAGGGGAAGAGGCCGATGATGACGCCACTGCCGACGACGACACCACCGCCACCGACGACGACACCACCGGCGACGACGACACCATCGCCGACGATGACACCACTCCCCTGCCCGACGACGACACCACTCCCCCCGATGACGACACCACCCCTCCACCGCCGGAGACCTACGTGGGCACCTTGGACCTCGAACGGGCCGGAGAGGCTTCGGTGGGGGACGGGAGCCTGTTCTCGGCTCTGCGGGAGACCTTCCTGACCGGGTTGTCCCAGCCCCTGGGGTTCCGCTCCAACTCCGTCCTGTCGGAGGCCTTCATGGGGACGGTGGACGCCCTGATCATCACCTCCCAGACAGCGGGAGACGTGGAGGCGACCACCTTTGAGGATAGCGAGCTGTTCCAGATTGACCAGTTCATCCGGGCTGGCCATCCGGTGGTGATCATCACCGATGCCAATGGCGACGTGGACGCCTCGGTGCTGAACGCCGCCTTGTTGACCCCCTTTGGCCTCACCTCCACCACCTCCGCCTTGGGGGAAGCGATGGGGATCGCGTCGGCCCCGGCAGCCCATCCGGTGACCTCCGAGCCCAACACCATCAGCTCGGTGAAGCTCTATGACGCCGGACCCTACGATCCGACCGGTGCCGCCGTGCTTCTCACCGCCATGCAAGGAGCCCCGGGCTTCGCCGGGATGGTCATCAACCCCGGATCCTACGGTGCCTCCCCCGACTCCGGTCCGGTCCTTTTCTTTGCCGACATGAACACGTTTTGGGACGAGGTCAACTCCCTGAGCTTGCCCGGATATGCCTCTGAGAGTGCTGATCTTATTGAAAATATTGGGGAATATCTCCTAGCCAACCTTCCATGAACCCTCTGCCTCCCATCGAGCACCGTTTCATCGAGACCAACGGCATCCGCCTTCACTGCGTGGTCGCGGGTGAGGGGGAGCCGGTGGTGCTCCTCCATGGTTTTCCCGAGTACTGGCGTTCTTGGGATCTCCAGATCCCCGCCCTCTCTCCCCATTTTCAGGTCATCGTCCCCGACCTGCGGGGCTATGGAGACAGCGACAAGCCGGAGGGGGGCTACGACGTGGGCAATCTGGCTGACGACATTCACGGGCTCATTCAAGCTTTCGGGGGGAAGGCCCGGGTGGTGGCCCACGATTGGGGAGGAGCGGTGGCCTGGATCCTGGCCTATCGCCATCCCCAGTCGGTGGAGAGGCTGACCATTCTCAACGCCCCCCATCCTCGCATCTTTGCCCGGGAGGTGTTCCGCTTCCCTCAGATCCTCCACTCCTGGTACATGTTCCTCTTTGCTCTCCCATGGTTGCCGGAGTTCCTCCTCTCCTTCAACGGAGGCCGGGGCATCGGGGTGGTGATGAGATATGGCGCCGCTGGCCCCCACGTCCTCCCCGAGGAGGATGTCTGGGACTTCCAGGCCCAGATGATGAAGCCGAGGGTCTTGCGCTGCGCCCTTGAGTACTATCGAACCGCCTTGCGCCAGGGTCCCAAGAAGGCTCGCCGTCACTTCTCCCATGAGCTGACCGTGCCCGCCCGGGTCCTTTGGGCGGAGAAGGACCCCGCCCTCCCGGTGAGCCTCCTGAAGGACATGCCCCGCTACGTTCCCGGAGTGGGGGTGCAGCGCATTCCTGGATCCGGTCACTGGGTGCAGAGGGAGGCCGCTCCCGAGGTCAACCGACTTCTGCTGGAATGGCTCCTGCCGGCAACGCCGCCCAAGTAGTTCTCCTAGACTGAAGTTCTGTTCCAAACAAGGCGAGCTTTCCCTGTGTTCTCAAGGGAT
>CAYRTW010000205.1:0-10845 GCA_964426935.1 uncultured Rickettsiales bacterium | reverse complement strand
ACGATGACGCTGGCGACGACGACAACGATGACGCTGGCGACGACGACAACGATGACGCTGGCGACGACGACAACGATGATGCCGACGACGACGCCGACGACGACAACGATGACGCCGACGACGCCGACGACGACAACGATGACGCCGACGACGACGACGACGACAACGATGACGCCGACGACGATGACGACGACAACGACGACGATGACGCCGACGACGACTGTGATGATGACGACGGCGCCGCCGAGGATGACGATGCTGATCCGTCGGCTGAAGACGATGCCTCCATCGCCATTTCCGGGTGCGGTGGCGGATCGGACAGCGGCCTCTCCGCCGCCTTCCTCCTCCCCCTCCTCCCCTTGCTGAGGCGACGTCAGCGCACCTGATCACCCCTCCCCTCCTGAAGCCCGCCCTCTCTTCCCTCCCGGCTCACCCCAAGGACCGGACCAGCCGGAACCCGACAAAGTTCCACCGGGTCATGGACGCATCGTCGTTGCGAACGGTGAGGCGAGCGGCCCTGGGTCCCCCCACCCAGGATCCACCCCGTAGCACTCCCCGAGGCTCCCTTCCCACGGGAAGCTCTTGTTGAGCCTCTACGCACCAGTCCCTCACATTCCCCGACAATCCCCTGACCCCATATGGACTTTCATCCACCGGAAAGCTGTCCACTCGCTGGATCATCCTGCGACCGGCATGGCTGTCCCGAGTGCACCCCCAGGAGGGGTCATACAAGTTCCCCCATGGATAGAGGCGACCATCCACCCCTCGCCCCGCCTTCTCCCATTCCCTTTCGGTGGGAACCCGGTACTCCCTACCCGGCTGGCTCTTCCATCTTCCGTAAGCTCTGGCGCAGTGCAGTTCAACCAGGACCACCGGCCAATCCGGATCCCACACATCCCCATCGGCATCCGGCACCAGATGAAATCCACCATCCTCCCTTCGGCCATACACCACATCCCCCTCCTTCTCGAAGTTCCCGGACCTCTCTCGGGGGGCAAACCGCAGCGCCTCGTCCTCCCTTCCCTCCCTCACCAGGGCCTCCAGAAAGGCCAGATACTCCCGGTTGGTCACGGGGAACCTCTGCATGGCAAAGGAGGGCAGCCACCGTCTGATACGGGCATCGGCTGGCCCCGCCTCAGGATCCCCTCCCGAGGCATACCATCCCCCTGGCACATAGACCTCCCCCTCCTCCAGTTCCCCAAAACGAGGCAGGCGAACTGGCCAGGGTTCGTTCTCTCCAGGGGGAGCGCCATCCCAATGCTCCTGCCTCTCCACTCGCACCGGATAGCGAACGGGCAACCGTCCCCGCGCCGTGAGGAGAAGGAGATAGCTCCCCATGGGAAGCTCCACCGCTTTCAGGGGAGTCGTTCCCAACGAGGTGGGCTCTCCCTCTACCAGCTTTCTCCCTACTTCCACGTAGGGAATCAACTCCACCCGAGCCCCCGGCGGGTCGGTCACCAGGGTCAATGCGCCTCTCCCCCTCAGGTAATCCTGCCAGGTCCGCTGCCGATCATGAGCACGCAGAAGGATCTCATATCGAGCCGCCAGGGCCCTCTCGTCCTGGGCCTCCGCCTCCCGATGCCGCCTCCAGGCGATGTCAGCCAGGACGGCATGCCCCTCTTCCAGGTGGGGAACCTGGGCCAGCGCCGCTCCCACCGTTTGGGTGATCTCCACCTCCTGGATCTCCGCCTCCCTCTCCAGAAGGGCCGCTTCATCCTCTTTGGCCCAACCCGCCAGACGACGAGAGGAGTTCTCATGGGAGGGGATTCCCGCCAGGATCTCCCGGGCGTCAGCCCTGAGCTTCAGAGCCTTCTCTCGAAGCTGAAACAGCGAGGGAATCTGCGCTCGGGCCCCCTCCAGGAGATTCAGGGCCTGATCGCGCTTTTTCACTCCATCCAACCACGCCCCTATCTCCGCTGCCAGCGCTGAAGCGTCGGTGAATCTCTCCCCCATGTCCCGAGCCATGGCCCTTTCAGCGATGCGGATCAGCTCTTCGGGAGCCTCCAGCACCCCCTCTGTCACCACCTGAGCCGCCAGAGAAGGAGGAGGCCCCCTCTGTACCCTGGTCAACACGTCCAAAGCACTTCGCCCCTGATAAGGGGGATGCCCGCACAGAATCTCGTAAAGAACGGCACCCAGGGAGTACACGTCTGAAGGGGGACCGGCGACATTTTCCTGCCCCTCGGCCTGTTCGGGGGGCATGTAGGCCGGGGTTCCCGTCACCGTTCTCGCCCTCTCCTGATTCCCTGGCGAGGATGGAGACGCCATGGAATCAGTGAGGCTCTCATCTGGGAGGTCATCGCGGAACTTCTTCGCCAACCCCCAGTCCACCACCAGCACCTCACCAAAATCCCCCAGCATGATGTTTTCGGGTTTGAGATCCCGATGAATCACCCCCCGGGCGTGGGCATAGGCCACCGCTTCACACGCCCTCAGAAGGAACTCCATCAAGCGCCTGAGCCCAGGCTCCTTCTCCCTCTCTCCCCTCTGGCGACGGTGAAATTCCCTCAGGGCCTCCTTCAGGGTCCGCCCCTGAACCTCCCTCATGGTGTAGTAGAGGCGGCCATCGGAAAGGGTCCCCATCTCATGAACCGGCACCACCCCCGGGTGCTGAAGCCTGGCAGTGGCAACGGCTTCCGCACAGAAACGGATTCGATTGCCCGGTCTACCGGCGATGTCCTGGCGCACCACCTTCATGGCCAGAACCCTCTGAAGTTCCCGGTCCCAGACTCGATACACTTCAGCCATTCCCCCTCGCCCCAGCAGCCCCCGGACGGTGTAACGACCGGCCTCGATTTTCGCTCCCAGGAGCAGAGAGGAGGAATTGAAACCTTCCTCCTGCGCCAGCGACACCTCCACCCTCCGCAAAGGCTCCGGGGGGGCTCCCTCCTCCTCGCCTTCCCTGGCCAGGGGGAGAATCACCGAGCCCAACGTGGATTCCAGGCCTGCCTGCTGAAGCTCGGAGAGAAGAGTTTGGAGAGCCCTTTGCACCTGGGAACTCAGCCCATGCTCCCGGGCAAAAGCCCTCGCCTCCACATCAAAAGGAAGGCTTCCCATGAACCTATTTTCTCCCACCCGGAGCCCTTGGGGGGTCCTGTCCCTGGCCCAGGACTCCCCCCATCAGGGCTTCCCTGGAAAACACGCCCTGATCGGTGAGCAGGGAGGTCAGCAATCCCACCGGGGTTACGTCAAAGGCGGGGTTCCACACCGGCGCCTCCCCGGGAGCCCAGGACCGCCACTGTGCTCCCGGCGGTCCCCCTCGAACCTCGTCCCCCTCTCGAATTTCGATTTCGATGTTCCTACCCGTCGGGCATCCCCGATCCACGGTGGAATCAGGGGCCACAGGATGGAAGGGCACTCCCGCGTGAAAGGCGGAGATGGCTACCGATAACGTCCCAATCTTGTTGGCAAAATCCCCATTCAAAGCGATCCGGTCCGCGCCCACCAGCACCCTGTCCACCTCGCCACGAACCAGAAGGGAGGCCGCCATTCCATCGGTGATCAGGCGATAGGGAATCCCCAGCCGAGACAACTCCCAGGCGGTGAGCCGGGCCCCTTGAAGGAGGGGCCGGGTTTCATCCACCCACACCTGCTCAACCTTCCCCAACTCCCATCCCCGACGAATCACCCCCAAGGCGGTCCCGATCCCCGGCGTGGCCAAGCTCCCGGTGTTGCAGTGAGTCAACACTCGTTCCCCCGAGCCCAGCAGGGAGGCCCCTCTTTCCGCCATGGCGGAACAGCAATCCTCTTCCTCCCGGGCCAGAAGCATCGCTTCCGCTGCCAGGGCGGTTGCCTCCTTCCCCATTCTCAGCCAGGTGCCCATCACCCTGTCCACCGCCCCCATCAGGTTGACCGCCGTAGGGCGACACCCCCGCAACAGGCGGGCTCCGTCCTCCAGGTCCTCCGGTCTCGCTCCTTTCAGGGCGAAGGAGGCCAGGCTGAATCCCGCCGCCACTCCGATGAGGGGGGCGCCTCGAACCCTCAGCGCACGAATGTGATCGGCCATGGCGGCAGGAGTCGCCCCATCCACCCACACTTCCCGATGAGGGAGGGCCATCTGGTCCAGGAGAACCAGGGAGACCCCCTCCCAGCGCAGGGCCAGGGAGGAAAACGCCAAGGAGGCCATGCCCGTCATGCCCCCATCATAGCAACACCGAGGGAGTCACCGCTTTTTTCGAGCGACCAGGAGGCCATCCCCCGCCGGGAGGATCGCTGCCTCCAGTTGGAGATCGGAAAACACCACCCGATTGAACTCCTGAAGGGCCACGGTGGCCAGATCGCCCGGCTCCGCCAACCGGGCCACTTTCCCTCCCCACAGCACGTTGTCCGCCAGGATCAGTCCCCCCGGGCGCAGGCGAGAAAGCCCGGCCCGAAGAGCCCTCAAATATCCCTCCTTGTGCAGATCAATGAACACCACGTCAAAGACGCCTGGCGTCTTCTCCCAGACCTCAAAGGCGTCTCCATGCTGAATGAAGATCCGGTGTCTCAAGGGATGAGCTGCGTACAACTCCCTGTGGGCCTCCAACTCCCAGGCATCCTTTTCAGCCCCCCACACCTCTCCTCCTTCTCCCACGGCGCGGGCAAAGAAGAACGCCGAATAGCCCCAGCCGCTCCCGAACTCAAACACCCGCCGCGCCTCCACCATGCGGCTCAACAGCTCCAGCCACCGTCCCGAATCCCTTCCGACCAGGGGAAATCCCCGGGACGCCGCGTAGGCCTCCATGCGCTCCAACAGGGGATCGTCGCCACCGGCGAGTTCAGCGAGATGTTGCTTTATTTCAGGATGCAGGAGGGTGGTGAAGGCATCTTGGGGGTGACTCATGTGGGGTTCCAACGCAGCAATGGGATCGGTTCATGCTAACCTGAACCTCCTGTTCGAGGACCATCATGCCCAGAATTTCCATCTCTCCTGACTGGATGAAACCCTTCCTCGGGATCGCCTTGATTCTGAGCGTCTTCCTGCCCACCGGATGCGATGACGGTCTGCATGACCGCTCCTTCCCCCACATCCAGATTCATATGGTTCCTCAGCATGAAGCGGTGTTTTCTGCATTCATGAGTACAGTTCCCGGTGGCAACGAGATGGAGGTTCTTCAGGTCAGCGAGGCTCCCGAGAAGGATCTCCTCGCCGGGGAAGAGGGGTCTGTCGCCGCCGCCCTGGTGGCCGATCTGGATTGCGATTCCTGCTACCGCATCGACCGGCGAGAGGACGGAGCCTTCGTGATCCACGGGGACTTTCCCTTGGGTCTTCAGTACGGCCTCGCCCACCTTCTGGAGTTGCACGGAGTCCGGTTCTTTCATCCTTGGTACACCTATGCTCCCCCGTCTTTGGCTCTCCTGGAAGGCGCTGAAGACATCTGGGGTCAGCAGATTTCTCCCCAGATCGCCCGGCGGGGCATGCAGCTCCACACCCTTCATCCCATCGAGGCCTTGTTCGATTTCTGGGTGCCCTCTGAGGAGGGGTTGGAAGGGGCAGAGAGAACCATGGATTGGTTGATCAAGAACCGGGGAAATTACCTCCAGTGGCCTGCCTTGGATGACATTCAGAGTGATGAGGACACCCTTTCGGCCTGGGTGGAACACACCCGAAGCATTCTTGAATATGGCCATCTGCGGGGCCTTCAGATGGGGTTTGGATTCCAGCTTTTTGGCAGCAGCAACCTGCAGCAAGCCTTTGATCTGGTGGATGGAAATGCCACGCTGGAAGAAATGAGACAGGAAATAAAGGACCGTCTCCTACCGGTCACCTCGGAGTTGGATTTTGATGTCTACAACGTTTCGTTTGGGGAATTCTTCGGGGCTGATGCCCAAGAACTCATCGATTCGGTCAACATCGCCTGGGAGGTGATTCAGGAAATCGCCCCAGGGGTGGAGGTGCCCGCCACCATTCACGTTGGAGAGTTCGAGGACCTGATGGTGGAATACCAGGGCCAGGAGGTGCAGTACTATTTCCTGATCCAGTTCGCCGACCCCGGCTTCACCCCGTGGGTCCACACCGTCATGTACTACAACCTCTATGAGGACGCGGGTGGGGCCTATGGTCACGACGATTTTTCAGAGCACCGCCAGTTCCTTCTCGATGAAATGGCCTCTGGTCAGGAGGTTGGATATTTTCCCGAGACGGCCTATTGGGTCGCTTTTGATATCTCGGTTCCCCAATACCTGCCCCTGTACATTCGCTCCCGTCACACCGACCTTGCCGGTCTCGCCGCTTCCGGAGTCGGTCCCCTTCCCCAGCACATCCTGTTCTCCTCGGGCTGGGAGTGGGGATACTGGCAAAACGACGTCACCTCCCTCCGCATGAGCCACACCCTGCCCCCTAGCTGGGAGGAGGAGGTCACTTCCCTGTTTCTCCCTCTGGGGGAGGCGGGGACGGTGGCCTCCCAGGCCATCATCGATCTGGCCGAGATCCAGCACCGCCACCTCATCGAGGATCGGCTGACGGCCTACATCGCTGGTCGGGATGTCATCATCGATCTGGGTTTCCAGATTGGGGTGTGGTCCCAGCCGGATCGCCCCTCCTTCGCCGAAGTGGCCGTCTATGACGAGTCCCAGAGGCAGGAGTTCTCCACCACTCTGGAGGGCCTGGACTCCCTGGCCACGGAAACCGAGGCGATTCTGGCCAGCTTGAACGGGCTGGATTGGGGGAGCGCCGCTGCCGTGGGGGACGAACTGAAGCAGGGGGTGGAAATCGATGCCTTGCGGGCCCGATACATCGCCTCTCTCTACCGGGGAGCCTGGGAAAAGGCGGGAGGAGGCACTGGCGAGCCGGAACTCAAGGAGGCAGCGGGCCTTCTGGCAACGGCAGGGGAGGTGGTGAATGGCCGCCATGCCCACCTGTGGGATCCGGGACAGGAAACCCTCATCACCCGGGTCGATAATCCCACCATCTACGACTTCGGATACCTGTATCAGGCCGAGCAGCTTTGCTACTGGAACCGGGAGATGATCCAGATGGAGGAGTTGATTCTGGGAAAGGATGGGGAGGATCCTGGGTGTGCTTTGTGAGACGAACTGCGGCGGTTTTGTTCATGCCTTGTGCTCCATGTGTAGGTTCCTGACCCCTCCTGACCTGACGAAATGTAAATGTGTAGGTTCCTGACCCCTTCCCCGTGGAAGAAGGAAGGTTCGATGGGAACGGGTACAATGGGATTCATGAAGTGCGGCTCCCGTCAGCAAAAGCCTGAGGGAGCGGCCTTCTGCAATCAATCGCGGCGAGAAGAATCGTTCTGCTGCTGCCCGAGGAACATGACCCGATACATGACCAAAGAGGGATACCTGGCCATCGCCACCGAGATCGACCGCATGTGGACTGAAGAGAGGCCCATGGTGGTGCGAGAAGTCGCCGATGCCGCTGAGTTGGGGGACCGCTCGGAGAATGGCGCCTATATCTATGGAAAGAAGAGGCTTCGCAGCATCGACGCCCGCCTGGAGCACCTGCGAAAGAGGCTCGACAAGGTGGTGGTGGTGGACGTGACTCAGCAGCCTCCCTCCACCCAGGTCCGCTTCGGTGCCATCGTCACGGTAGAAGATGAAGACGGCAAGCAAAGCACCTGGCGATTGGTGGACGCGGACGAGAGTGACACCCACCGAGGGCGCATCTCCGTCCAGTCCCCGGTGGGGAGGGCTCTACTGGGGCGCCACGAGGGGGATACCGCCTCGGTGGAGGCCCCCAAGGGACAGATGGAGTTGGAGATCCTATCGGTGCGTTACGGCGGCGGACCTCCCTGAGCCATCACGCTTCATCCTTGCTTCTCCGACGAGAGGAGGGTTTTCATGAACCGAACCACCTGGTCAGGCGGTTGTCACTGCGGCGCCATTCGCTTTGAGGTCACGACCGAAGCCACCGTCGCCTACGATTGCAACTGCTCCATCTGTCGCATGAAAGGATTCGTCCATCTCATTGTTCCGGAACAGGATTTCACACTCCTGCGCGGTGAGGAGAGCCTCTCCTGCTACACCTTCAACACCGGAACCGCCCGCCACCTGTTCTGCCGCATCTGCGGCATTGCCTCGTTTTATCGTCCCCGATCTCATCCACAGGGATGGGACATCAACGTTCGTTGCCTGGATGGAGATGCTCTCAGCAAGTTCACCCTTCTCCCCTTCAATGGACAGGACTGGGAGGGGAGTGTGGAGACGATCCGATAGGGGTGCTCCCACTCACCCCCTTCCTCGGGGTATCCTCGCCCGGGTCTTTCTTCACCCCCTGGTGGTCTCGCCGTGTCCTCCTCATCGCCTCCCCTTCCCTCCCCATCCCGGACCTCCTCTATCGACACAACCTGCCCGGTGTGCGGAGAGGTCTTATATCAAGAAAAGTGCAAGGTGATTTGTCGCAGCAAGAAATGTGTGTATCGAATCATCTTCAATTGTTCTGAGTTTTGAGAAGCTTGGCAGAGCCTCCGGGAGCCGGGGCATAAAACGAGACACCCCGCACGTTCTCGTCGATGCGCAACGGGTGTTGCTGGGGAGGAAACGCCCTCTGCTCGCAATCCATCCGATCACAGAGCCTGCAGCTCACCCCGATGGGCACGGCGGCCTCCAGGTTGGAGAGATCAACTCCGTCTGAGTACACCATTTCCCTGGCATGCTCCACGGCACACCCCATCCCGATGGCATGAACCGCGTGGGGAGAGTGATACCCACCGCTTCCCTTTCCCACCGTCCGAGAGAAGCAGAAATAGGGAGTCTGGTCGTTCATCCTGGAAAGCTGGGCCCGAATCATTCCCGGAGTGAGAAACGCGGAATGGACGTTCCACCTGGGACAGGCACCGCTGAATCGGGCGAAGCGAATCCCCGAAGCGCTGAAGCGCTTGGAGATGTTGCCGGCAATGTCCACCCGCACAAAGTGGAAGGGAATCCCCTGTGCCCCCGGCCTCTGGAGGGTGGTGAGGCGTTGGCACACCTGTTCAAAGCTGGTGCGAAAGCGGTGCCCCAGGATTTCGACATCGTAACGAACGGTTCGAGCCGCCTGGAGGAAGGGGGAGTAGGGCATGAGGACGGCGGCGGCGAAGTAGTTGGCCAGGGCCACCCGACAAAGGGCTCGCGACCCCTCCGACGTCAACCCCTCGTCCCGAGTGATGCGATGAAGAATGTCCTGGTGGGTCAGCAGGGCCACCTGATGAGCCAGTTGAAAGTTGCGGCTGCGGGGAGGGAGGACCTCGGAAAGGGTAAGAAGTTTGCGATCCGGCTCAAAGCGACGGGTAGCCCCCGAAGACTGGGAAAGGTCGGTGACCTTCACCTCGATGCCAAATCGATGACGGAGGTGGGCCACCAGCCCCGAGCCCGTATCACTGTTGACGAGATCCGCATCCCGAATCAGGGCTTCTGCCGCCTCCTCCAACTCGGGGAAGTGGTTCATGCGCCTCTGGAGGAGATCGCTCACCTCTTCGGAGGAGAGGCGGGCCCACTCCACCACCGCACCGTCGCCGTCATCCAGGACTTCCCCTGAGGCGGCGGGGCGGGGAGGACGAGAGCGATAGGCCTCGTAGAGAACGATGACCGCCCTTGCCAGAGCGGGGGAGGTGTTGGCCAAGTCCCTGACCTCTGCGGCCCCGATCTCGTGGCTCTCGAAGAGGGGGTCGAGAAACACTTCGTTGAGATCGGGGACCAGGAGGGCCCCTGGTTCTGAGGCAAAGGTGTGCAGGTCCAGTTGAAACATCTGGGCCAGCTTGATGAGCAGAGGACCGGTCAGCAGCCGGCGGTTGTATTCGATGAGATTCAGGTAGGAGGGAGAAATCCCAAGTTTTTCAGCGAGTTGAACTTGGGTGAATCCTTCCTTGCGGCGAAGCTGCCTGACCTTGGTTCCCAGTTTGGCGGACGAATCCATGGGGATGTGCTCCTGGCGGCAGGAGTTTACATGCTTTACAGATTTTCAGGAAGTCATTTACAAGACAACACATGGACACAACCTCAAGGCCCGGGAATTGCATCTAGTTGTTGACGGGGGACGGATCGGAAGTGATGTTGGCGCATCTTTCCGGAGCCCTCATGCGCCAGCCGTCCCCGACCGTTCCCAGCTCCCCCTCCATTGACGTCTTGGGGCCCACCTTGCCAGGCAGCGAGTTGATCCTGTCTCCGGCTGCCCTGGAGCTGGTAGCCACCCTGGCCCGCCTGGCTACTCCCCGGATCAAGGGCCTCCTCGCCCGCCGCCAGGAAGTACAGGCGCGTCTCAACGGCGGGGAGAGCCTCGATTTCTTGAAGGAGACCGCCGCCATCCGAGAGGGGGAATGGACGGTCGCTCCCCTTCCCCAGGATCTGCTGGACAGGCGAGTGGAAATTACGGGTCCTGTGGATCGCAAGATGGTCATCAACGCCCTCAACTCCGGCGCCAACGTGTTCATGGCGGATTTCGAGGACTCCAACACCCCCACCTGGGACAACCAGATCACCGGTCAACTGAATCTTCGAGATGCCGTTCGCAGAACCATTGAATACATCGCTCCAGAAACCGGAAAATCCTATCGGCTGGCTGAAAAAACAGCGGTTCTTTTGGTTCGACCTCGTGGATGGCATCTGTGGGAAAAGCATGTCCTGGTGGATGGAGAGCCGGTGCCGGGTGGGGTTTTCGACTTCGCCCTCTATTTCTTCCACAACGCTCACGAGTTGATTCGCCGAGGCAGCGGTCCCTACTTCTATCTGCCCAAGATGGAGAGCCACCTGGAGGCCCGCCTGTGGAACGACGTGTTCCTGGCGGCCCAGGAGGCCCTGGGAATTCCCGCCGGCACCATCAAGGCCACCGTGCTCATCGAGACCCTGCCGGGAGCTTTCGAGATGGACGAGATCCTCTACGAACTTCGGCAGCACTCTTCGGGGCTGAACTGCGGCCGTTGGGATTACATCTTC
>CAYRTW010000204.1:0-11018 GCA_964426935.1 uncultured Rickettsiales bacterium | reverse complement strand
GGGGGGTGCGGCTGTCCCCCCGATGGTCGAGGGGACGGAGGGACGGTAGCATGGGCCCTCCCGAACCGGCAAACGGGGAAACCGACATGGCCTTGCCGTGGAGAGAAAGCGATGGATTCAGAGTCCTTGTTTGAAGCGGTTTGCACTCGATTCGATGGGGCTGCGGGGGTGAGTCGAGGCAAGATGTTCGGAGCCCCCGGATTGAGAATTCACGGTAAATTCTTCGTGTGTCTGGTAAAGGGGCAACTGGTAGCGAAACTTCCCGCAGGGAGGGTGGAGGCTCTGCTTCATGGAGGAGAAGGGAGGCCCTTTGACCCAGGCATGGGCCGTCCCATGAAGGAGTGGGTGGAGGTGGATCTCCAAGAGGGGCAGCGCTGGGGAGATCTGGCCGAGGAGGCCCTGCGCTTTGTCCTTTCCGGAATGGAACTCGGACAGGGGGGATGAGGGGTCCGATCCCGTTGTGGTTTGACACCCTTTCCGACCCGAGGCTATAGAAGCCTCACCGGGCTGGGCCCTGGCCCCCTCCGCCTCCTCTCCCGCTCTCGCCGGAGTTTCCTCGTGAAGGTATGCATCGTCACCCGCCCCGATCTGTATCCCGCAGTTCATGGGGCGGCGGTGAAGATCGTCCGCACCGCCGAGTCCCTTTCCCGTTGCGGTGCGGAAACCTTTGTGGTGACTCAGGATCGGGAGCGGTATTACCGGTTCTTTCAGGGGCAGAAAGAAGAGCTGGCCTATCCCCAGACCTTCCCCGCCAGGATTCGAGTTCCCGGCCCCTGGCAGGCGCGATTGGCTCGGCTGGGGGTGCCGGACTACTGGAGGGCGCTGGATCGGGTGCTGTCGGCGGTGGGATATCCCCCGGATGAATACCTCCTCTACCAGCCCGTGTTCGATCCTGAGTTCTGGATTCGCACCCTCTGGGTGGGGCGGCGTCATGGAATCGACATGTTCCAGGCGGAATTTCCCGGTTTCGCCATGCCCTGCGTGGTGGCCGCTTCCCTGCTTCGCAAGCGCTCCTGCATCGTGCAGCACAACGTGGAATGGCTGAGACTGGGAGAGACCACCGGGCTGCCCCGCGAAGTGTTGGACCGCCTCAAGGAGATCGAGCTGACCTTGCTTGACTGGGTGGACGAGGTCATCGCCGTCTCCACCGATGACCGGGATCGGATGGTGGAGGCGGGAGTGGAGACCGGGAAGATCACCATCATTCCCCACGGAGTCTCCACCTCTGACTTTGCCTCTCGCACTGGGGCTGGGATTCGGGAACGCTATCGCCTCCCCCCTGACGTTCCCCTCCTCTACTTCCACGGCACTCTGCACTACTGGCCCAACACCATCGCCTGCAAGACCCTGGTGGAGGACGTGCTCCCCCGCCTGGAGGCACGGAACCTCCGCTGCCATGCGCTGGTTTCGGGGATGAATCCCCCCGATTACTATGCCCATCCCCGCCTTACCTATACGGGGGTGGTGGATGATCTGGCGGCCCACGTGGCGGCGGCGGATGTGTGCGTGGTGCCTCTCAAAGCGGGTGGGGGCACCCGTATGAAGATCTTGGAGTACTTCGCCGGGGGAAGGGCGGTGGTTTCCACTCGCAAGGGGGCGGAGGGCATTCCTGCTCGCTCCGGCCAGGAGCTGATTCTGACCCCCGACGATGACTGGGACGCCTTCGCTGACCAGGTGGTGCAACTGGTCAGGGACCCTCCCCAGGCCCGGGCGATGGGGGGGATGGCCAGGGATTTTGCTGCTGCCTATGACTGGGACGATATTGCCGGCCGTTATCTGCGCCTCTTCGAGGGGCAGGGTCGGGGAGGGAACTACAACGAGGAGGTGGCATCCCGGGTGTCTTCCGGGCCGGGCCTGGAAGAAAGGGTTGCCCTGGCCCGGGTGGAGGAAGAGGCGGATCGGGCGCGTCGGGCCCGCCAGGCGGCGCGCAGGGGGCTTTCATTGTTGGACGGGGGACATCCCATCGCCCTTCCTCCCTCGGAAAGCCACACCCTCACCGAAGCAGAGATCGTGCGCCATCTCCCTGAGCCTCCTCGGTGGAGCAAGCCCCGCACCATGATTCTGCTCCTCAACAAGCGCTGCAACCTGCGCTGCGACTTTTGCGACCTTTGGCACTACACCGATATCATGCCCTATGAGCAGGCGATCCGGGTGCTGGATCGGGCCCCCGACGCCGGGGTGAAGACCCTGGTGATTACCGGGGGCGAACCCTTCGTCCATCCTCAGATCTTTGAAGTCATTGAAAGGGCCAAAAACCTGGGGCTGGGGGTCAACATCACCACCAACGCCACCCTTCTCTTGGATATGTTCGACCGGCTCAAGCGCTCAGGGGTGGATTCTCTGTCGATTTCCGTGGATGGGTTTGGAGAGGTGCATGACCGCCTGCGGGGCAAGCAGGGGGCCTTTGATATCACCACGCGGGCCATCGAAAAGCTTCGAAGAGAAACAAAAATCTGGCTCAATATCTATTTCGTGGTCACCAACCAGAATGTCTCAGATTTGTGGCCCCTGTATCAATATGCCAGGCAGAGGGGAATCGGTTTCGATTTCTGGCCGGTGAACGGTTATCCCCATCTGTATCTGACCTCGGAGGAACATCTGGCCACCTATCGGGAGGCCATCCGCCTCATCGCCGAAACTGACGAGCAGGTGAGGGCCCGCGTCGATTATTACGAACATGGCATTGATTACATGAATGGTCGGCGCGAGCATTATCGTTGCCTGGGCCTGCTGGAGCAGTTCGGTGTGAATCACATGGGGCAGTTGGTTCCCTGCTGCGTGTGGGACCAGAAGGATCTTCAGGTGGGGTCGGCGTTTGACACTCCTCTGGATGTGCTTTTTTACTCAGAAGAAGCCCAGCGGCTTCGGGAAAAAATATATCAGGAAGGCTGCCTGGATCAGTGTTTCAATCACTCCCTCTATGAATTCCAGACGGTGACAGGGCTCCCCTTCTGGGTGAAACCTGCTGAGACCGCGTTTGATCCCGAAAAGGCGGTGGTCAAGGATCCGGGAAGGGCCAGTCGGGCTGCCAGCAAGAAGAAGAGGGCGCAGTTGGAGACGGTCACTGGGAGTCGCCGGGCCAGGAGGGAGATCGGATGAGCACGGACCACGGAGTTCAGATTGCCGAAAGGGGGAGAAGTCTCTCGCTGCCGGGAAGCTACCTGGTTCTGGAACTCAGCAACAAATGTCCCCTGAAATGCCGCCATTGTGCGGTGGCTGAGGCAGACAACGGTCATCCCCATTACTGGAACTATGTCCATATGAATCGGGGAATGGCCCGGGAGTTGTTTCGGGATCTGGCCCGCAATCACATTCGCCACGACTGCTTGGTGATGTTCTGGTTGGGGGAACCCCTGGCCAATCCGGAGTTTGCCGATATCTATGAGGACGTGCTGCGCTTCAACGACCAGGGGCAGCTCTTCGGCAAGATCGAGGTTCACACCAACTGCTTTCCCCTCACCGAGCGCATCTGCCGCACCGCTCTCAACAACCATCCCGTACCCACGGTGTGGCACATGACCATGGATGCCATCCGCAGGGACACCTATCTCACCATCAAGGGGGTGGATGGCTTCGACAAGAGTCACAAGAACGCCCGACGCATGGTGAGGTTGAAGGGCGAGTTGAAGACGAAAAATCCAAAACTGGTTTTTCAATTCATCGTCTCCGATACGAATGCGGGGGAGGCGGAGGAGTTTACTCAATTCTGGCAGGGGGAATTCCACAAGGCGGGGCTCAGTGCCCGGGCCACCGGATATCACGTCCCTCACTGGGACGAACATGAGTACGTCTTTTTGAAGCAACTGGATTGCCCCACGGTGGAGGAACAGAACCAGCAGAACCTGGTCTATGACGCCCTGATGACTCGCATGGGACTCAAGCCCATCGTCACTCCCGGGGTGGAGGAGAAGGTGAAGACCGAGGTGAGACAGCAGAACCTGGTTCCCTGCTCTGGGTTCTTCAAGAGCCCCACCATTTCCTCGGATGGCAAGGTCACCGTGTGCACTCGCGACAACACCTATCACCTGGTGGTGGGGGATCTGAAGAGGGAGAGTTTCTCCTCCATCTGGACCGGCAGCCCCTTGCTGAACCGACGTCGCCAGCAGGTGGCCCAGGGGGATTACCGCGAACTTCCATACTGCCAGACCTGTTTCATTCCCCGTTCGGTGAATTACACCGGGATCACGGAAAAGGAGATTGGTTCCGTCTTGGAGGGATTGAACCTGCGAGGCCCGGTGATGGACGTTCCGCGACCCTTTGTGGCTCAAGGCGCCTCTCCCCACCCCCTTGACCCCATCGCTCATCCCGGATCGGGAGAGGCGAGACCATGAACCTGGGCACGTCATTTCTTCCGTTGGCTTCACTCCGGGACGCCACCAAGCTCAAACCAGCGCCAGGATTGCCCGAACAGATCCACGTCTCCATCACGGATCGATGCTGCCTGCCCTGCAACATGTGTGACATCTGGAAGATCAAGCCGGGCAAGGAGCTGTCCACCAACGAGTGGAAGACGGTGTTTGATCAGGCGGGGCGCTGGGCCGGTTCGGTGGGTCTCAACTTCGCGGGTGGAGAGCCCTTTCTCCGCAAGGATCTTCCCGAACTGATCCACCACGCCACCTCGCTGGGATTTACCGTCACCTCCAACAGCAATGGCACCCTGTTCAACGAGCGCAAGGCCGAGGAAGTCCAAAAAGCGGGGCTGTCGATCCTCTACGTGTCCCTGGACGGGGCCCGGGAAGAGACCCATGACCGCATCCGAGGTCAGGCGGGAACCTACCAGAAGGTGATGCGTACCCTGGAGCTGTTCCGGGGGGTTCCCAACCCTCGAATCATCGTGGCCATGATCCTCCATCGCCATAGCGTCCACGAAATCCGTCAGCAGTTTGAGTTCTGTGTCAAGAATGGATACCAATTGGTGTTACAACCGTTGTTTTCCACCTTCGGGCGTGAATACGATCCCCAGTGGTACCTGCGCTCCCCCTGGTTTCCCACTGAGGCGGATTTGCCGGCCCTGGATGAGGCATTGGACGAGCTTATCGCCATCAAGGAGCAGGACGGTCCCATCTGCAACAGCATCGGTCAGATGAGGGAGATGAAGCGATATTTTCGCAATCCTGGCGAGGCGAACGGGCTCCCCTGCAACGCCGGGCATTCAGACATTTCGCTGGATCCCTATGGTAATTTCCTGCTCTGCTTCTGGCTCCCCCCGGTGGGACATGTGCGAGAGGCTCCTCTGCCATGGATGTGGAACAGCCTGAAGGCCCAGAGAAGGCGGTGGGAGGCGTATCACTGTCCGCGGACTTGTAACATGCTGAATTGCAACTTCGAGCATGTTTAGTGAATTGTGACAGGAGGAGCGAGGATTTTTCATCCTCGGGGTGCGAGGGGGCGCCAAGGGAATCACCGGATGTCGTGATCCGGTCGCTACCGAGAACCAGGAACGACCGGTTTCCGTAACAACCCCACTTTCATGCTCACCCGGTGTGGCGCCTGATCGGTGCGGCCGTTCCCCAAGATGGGGTCCTGCCTGCGTGAACCGAACAGGCGGGTTCCCTGAAGACTCTCCCTTTCGCCGTCCTGGACTCTACCCGACAGAATCCCTATTCTACCGCTCTTTTCCGGGGTCATCGGCTGTCCTCCCTCAGCCCCTTGCCTCCGACCTGGTGGAGATTCAATGGCCCCAACCCGCAAGAGCGTCCGTTCCCCCCAGGCTGCCGTCTCCGAAGCTGCTGCCTACTACGAAATCGATAACTGGGGGGCCGGATATTTCCGGGTCAACCCCAAAGGGGAACTGTCTGCTCATCCAGCCCAGAACGGACACGGCATCTCCATCCTGGATGTGGTGAATCTTGCTCGGGAACAGGGCCTCCGCCCCCCCCTGCTGGTGCGCTTTCCTCAGATCCTTCACCAGCAGGTGCGGCGTCTCAACAAGGCTTTTGCCCGGGCCATTGACGAATATGAGTACAAGGCCCGGTACCGGGGTGTGTACCCCATCAAGGTCAATCAAGATTCCTACGTGGTGCAGGCCGTCGTCGAAGAGGGCAAGCGCCACGGTTACGGAATCGAGGCGGGTTCCAAGCCCGAGCTGGTGGTGGCCCTGGCTCAGGACCTCCATCCGGACGCCCTGATCGTTTGCAACGGGTACAAGGACCTGGACTACATTCGTCTGGCGCTGAGGGCTCGCGCCATGGGGCGGCGCATCTTCCTCATCGCTGAGAAGCTGTCGGAGATCCCTCGAATCATCGAAGTGGCCAAGGCGTTGAAGGTGGATCCTCTGGTGGGAATTCGCCTGAAACTTCACACCCGGGGCTCGGGAAAGTGGGAGAAGTCGGGAGGGGTGTCTGCCAAGTTCGGTCTGACCACCACCGAGACCCTGGAGGCGGTGAGGTTGCTGCGGGAGGCCTCCATGGGAGATTGCCTCCAGATGCTGCATTTTCACATCGGAAGCCAGGTCACCCAGATCCGGCGCATCCGGGATGCGGTAAGGGAGGGGGCGCGGGCCTATGCCAAACTGCGGAAGATGGGATGCAATCTCCAGTTTGTGGATGTGGGTGGGGGACTGGGAGTGGACTACGACGGTTCGGGCACCTCCTTTGAGTCCTCCATCAACTACACCTTGGAGGAATACGCCAACACCGTGGTCTGGACGGTTCATGAGGTCTGTGCCAGCGAGGAGGTGGAGGTTCCTGGTCTGGTCTCCGAAAGCGGCCGGGCCATCGCCGCATATCACTCCCTGGTGGTGCTGGAGGTCAGCCCCGAGTCCCTTCCCACTGCGGCACAGATCCCCGAAGTTCCCGAAGAAAACCATCAATTGATTCATGAACTGCGGGATCTGGCAGAAAACGTCAGTCGCAAAAATTATCGTGAATTTTATCACGACGCCACTGACCTGGAGACGGAGTTGGACTCCTTGTTCAAGCTGGGATACATCGACCTCTCTGAACGCTCCCGGGTGGAGCAACTCATGAACTACCTTCACCAGCGCATCCTCCACCATGCTCGGGATGAACAGCCGTTTCCCGAAGAGTTTGAGGCCCTGGAACAGCAGATGGCAGTGAAGTACGTCTGCAATTTTTCGGTGTTTCAATCGGTGCCAGATTATTGGGCGGTGGGACAGCTCTTTCCGGTGGTTCCCCTGCACCGCCTCAAGGAAACCCCTACCGTCAGCGCCACCCTGGCAGACATCACCTGTGACAGTGATGGCTGTATCAATAAATTTCCTGATTTTCGAGACGTGAAGGATTTTCTGCGGCTGCATGCCCTGAAGCCGGGAGAGCCTTACTACCTGGCGGTGCTCCTGACCGGTGCCTACCAGGATGTCCTGGGAGATTTTCACAACATGTTCGGCACCGTGGATGAGGTGCTGGTCAACCTCAATGACGAGGGAGAGGTGGAGATTTCCGAGTGGATTCGGGGCCATATCGGTAGGGAAGTTCTAGAGCTGTTTGGATACGACGTGGCCGAAATGGTGGATTCCTTTCGGGATCGGGTACGGGAGAAGGCTCGGAAGGGGGAAGTCGCCAGTGACGACGCCGAGGCCATGATCGCCCAGTTCTCCAGCACCCTGGATTCCTACACGTACCTGCGGGGGGAGTAGAGAAGGGGTGCCCGAACACGGCTCTTTCCGTGAACTCCCCCGGAGGAAGGGCGTTTCTGCTGCTGTAATCGTGGCTTCATCCAAGTTTCGGGTGGATGGGGAGGTTCCGGGAGACAAGTCCTTGTCTCATCGCGCCCTGATTCTTTCCGCCCTGGCGGAGGGTACCACCCGGTTGGTGGGCCATTCTCTCGGAGAGGACGTGGCCTCCACCCGGCGCTGTCTCCAGGCCCTGGGAGTTTCCCTGACGGATCAAGAAGGCGAAATGCGGGTCGAAGGAGTTGGCCTCGCTGGCTTGCGTCCCCCCGCCGCACCTCTTCCCTGCGGAAACTCGGGCACCACCATGCGTCTGCTGGCAGGAGTGGTAGCCGGAGCCAGGTTGGCAGCGGTTCTCGATGGCGATGAGAGCTTGCGACGCCGGCCCATGTCTCGGGTGCTGGATCCGTTGAGGGCGTTGGGAGCTCGGGGCCGGGGTCAGGGAAATTCCCCCTTTGAAACCGCGCCGTTGGTTTTTGATACAGGCGGGGAAGTGACAGGAAAATCTCACGTCTTGGAGGTCGCTTCCGCTCAGGTGAAATCCGCCCTGCTCCTGGCGGGATTGTGGGGGCATGGACCCACCCGGGTTCGGGAGCCCTTGCCTTCCCGGGATCACACCGAGAGGATGTTGCCCCTTTTTGGGGTCTCCATAGACCGGATTTCTCCGGTGGAGACGGTTCTCCAGGGGCCGGTTTTTCGCTTGATTTCTCCGAGGACGCTGTCCATACCCGGGGATCCCTCTTCAGCGGCCTTTCTGTTGGGAGCGGCCAGCCTGATTCCTGAATCCCGAGCGGTGGTGAGGGGGGTGAACGTCAATCCCAACCGGAGCGGCTTCCTAGAGATGATACGGGAAATGGGAGCGCGCCTCACCGTATTGCCCGAAGCGGATCGATGTGGTGAACCCAGCGCCACCCTGATGGTAGAGGGGGGCCCTCCACTAAGAGCCGTTTACGTTGGTCCGTCTCGGATTCCTTCCCTGGTGGACGAGATTCCCCTTCTGGCGGTGCTGGCCACCCAGGCCCGAGGTCGCACCGTCATCGAAGGAGCGGGGGAACTGCGGCTGAAGGAGTCGGATCGCCTCGCTGAAACGGCGCGAGGTCTACAGCGAATGGGGGCGCAGGTCGAGGAGACCCGAGATGGACTGATCATTGATGGTCCCACCTCCTTGGCGGGAACGGTTGTCGATTCTGCCGGCGATCATCGGCTGGCCATGAGTTTCGCCGTGGCGGGCCTGGTGGCGACGGGCACCACCAAGGTCGTCGGCTCTCAATGGGCGGCGGTGTCTTTTCCTGAATTTTTCCCCCTGCTGGTCCGAGGAACCAGCGGCGCAGTGACGATGTTTCCATGACCACAGGCCATTCGCCGCCCCAGGAGATGGAACGAGCCGCCTCCTCTTCGAGATCGACTTATGCCGTGATTGGCGATCCGGTCGGGCACACCCTGTCTCCTCATATCTTCACCTGGTTGTTTCGAGCCTTCTCCTTGGACGCCCACTACACCGCCTTTCGGGTCTCCAGGGAGGAGCTGTCCTCGGCGATGGAGTGGATGCGTTCCGGGCTCCTATGCGGCCTCTCGGTGACCTTGCCCCACAAGGAGGCCATCCTTCCCATGTTGGATGGAGTCGATCTCCTGGCCCGCCAGTTGGGGGCGGTGAACACGGTGGCCCTGGACGATCAGGGGAAGCTCCAGGGGTGCAACACCGACGCGGTGGGATTTCGGCGAGCCATGGAGGAGAGGGGAGGGGGGCTTTCAGGGAGGACGATGGTGCTTCTGGGGGCCGGAGGAGCAGGGAGGGCTGCCGCCTTTGCCTCTCTCGCCGGTGGAGTTCGGGACCTCACCATCGCCAATCGCACCTTCGCTCGGGGGATGAGACTGGCTGCGGACCTGGCTCCCCATTTCCGCCCGGTGGAGCCTGTCGAGTTCACCCCATGGCCAGAGTTTAGCGGCCGGATTCCCGGTGGGGCAGAGATCCGCGCCGTTTCCATTCATGATCCCAGGCTGCCTGAGTGGGTTTCCCAGGCGGATATATTGGTAAACGCTACTTCGGTGGGGCTGTCTCACCCCAGCGCCGATCCCCTCCCACAAGAGTGTGTTCTGCGTCCCGGGCACACCGTTATGGACATGGTGTATCGTCCTCGCCGCACAGCCTTGTTGCGTCGTGCTGAGGCAGGGGGAGCTCAACCTGTGGATGGCCTGTGGATGTTGACTCACCAGGCGCTGGAGCAATTTCGGCGGTGGCGGGGGTTTCGACCAGAAGGGGAGTTTGCCTCCCGGATCCATGGGTATCTGGAAAATCTGGGACCTTGAAAACCTGAGAGGTTATTCGGCTCCCGCGACCAGCACCCGGGCAATCACCTCGTAGCCCCAATCCGGGCTCCCTTCCCCCGCTCGGTTCTGGGAGAATCGCACTCCCACGTAATGGTCTCCCAGGGAAGGAAAGGCCTCGGGGGGAACCTCATGGTAGGCCTCCCTCACCTCTCCTGCTGGCCACCCTTCGATGACCTCACAATCCCCTTCATCAGCGAGGCTGTAGGACCAGCTGACAATTCCCTCCTCGGTGTACACCATGGTTTGCGCCTCCCCGCATTCCTTCCAGAGCCCTCCCAGGTCGAGGGCGGACTCATTGGTCCCCCTCTCCAGCACACCCAAAGTCTCCCCGGCGAACAGGGAACTCGCATCGGGCTGGGTCCGCAGCAAGAGACCACCGGGAAAGTGCGCTTCGCCTCCAGCGACGCCGCAACCCTTCTCATTGCTGACCACCAGGGGGATGCTCACCCCGTATCCAAAAACAGGGTTCGACCCTCCGTCCGGCAGATCCATGGCCAGCCCGGCCTCTACCTGAACCAGATAATTTCCTTCGGGAAGGGTGGGACCAGTGAACTCGTGGACTTCAGTCTCGCCGGGTTCCAAGAGGAGGGTGGCGGCGATGAGGCACTTCACATCCTCCATGGCCGATCCCGTCCATACCTGTTCACCTTCCGTGGTCCATACGGTGAACCAGGGGGCTCCACAGTTATCCCAGGTCGCGGAGATGGTCTGTGTTCCCGCGTTTTGGAGGGTGGCCCGCAGTGGAATGGGAGTGGTGGTGTCATATCGGGGTTGGTCGAAGTCCAGAAACGTCCCCAGCATCCCTTCTACAGTGAGGGGGGTTCGGGAAGCGGTTGCGGGAAGTACACATTCGTCAGGAGGAGGGGAGGAAGTGTCGTCATCGGTCGAGGTGTCGTCGTCCGGAGACGTGTCATCATCGGGAGTCACATCGTCATCGGGGGAGGTGTCATCATCGGGGGTGATATCATCATCGATGCTGGTGTCATCGTCGGCGGTCGCATCATCATCAAGGGTGATATCATCATCGTCGGCAGTGTCGTCTTCACTGCTGTTGTCGACG
>CAYRTW010000203.1:0-11310 GCA_964426935.1 uncultured Rickettsiales bacterium | reverse complement strand
CAAACCCCTCTTCCGAATCAGGGAAAGCGCCGGCCTCCGATTGCTGAACCGATGCATGGGGGGTGTGAAGTCTGGGTGCGGCTTCCCCAGCGACACGCCCCTCGCTGTTCGTACCCGACGGAGCCAATCTCCAGGGTGCAGAGGTCGGGAACCGGGGTAAAGGATGTTGCTGTAGCGAATCTCGGGTATCGCCCCCCTCAGATTGATCCCTTGCTGTTCTCACCGTACTGTCACCCCGCTTGATCCTCCATCCAGACCCCTTCTCCTTCCCATGCCCTCAGTCCCCCTGCTGAATTTCACCGACTCCCTCTCGGAGAACCCGGGGAGGCGGGCCCGTTTCATCACCACGCTGGGCCGGGGCCTTTCGGAACATGGTTTTGTGATGGTGACCGGGCATGGGGTGGATCCCTCCCTCCTGACCGCCGCCTACCACACCGCCTCCCGCCTGTTTGCCCTGCCGGAAGGGGTCAAGAGGGCCTACGAGAGACCCGCCATCGCCCGGCAGCGGGGCTACACCCCCTTTGGGGTGGAGAGGGCCCGGGACGGGAACCACGCCGATCTCAAGGAGTTCTGGCATGTGGGACGGGAGCTTCCTGCGGATCATCCTCGGGCACGGTCCGGTCAGATGCCCGGGAACCTGTTTCCCGACGCCATTCCCGAGGCTGGCCCGGTTTTCCTGAGCCTCTACATCGCCCTGGAGGGGTTTGCACTGAAACTCCTGGAGTGCGTGGGGGAGTGGTTGGGACAGCCTCCCGAGTGGTTTCCCCTCCTCACCCAGGAGGGGGACAGCATCCTGCGGGTTCTTCACTATCCTGCCGTTCCTGACGCAGTTTCGGGAGCGGTTCGGGCGGCGGCCCATGAGGACATCAACCTGATGACCGTGCTGCCCGCCTCCACCGGGCCGGGGCTGGAGTTGTTGGATCGGGAAGGACGCTGGCTGCCCATCGACGCCCCGGGAGGGGTGATGGTCTGCGACACCGGAGACATGATGGCCCTTCTCACCGGGGGGCTCCTCCCCGCCACCACCCACCGGGTGGTCAACCCCCACGCCGGGGACTCTCGCAGTCGCTATTCGCTGCCGTTCTTCCTCCATCCCCGCCCCGATGCCTGGCTGGAGCCCCTGCGAGGGGCCGGCCCGGGGATCCTGGCGGGGGATTTCCTGCGGAAGAGGCTCTTGGAGAATGGGGTGATGGATCCGAGGGGGTGAGGGGGCTTCTCAATCATCCCTTCCCAACCACCCGGCCACCCACCTCCCCACCTCCTCCGCCGATCCCACCTCCTCATCCGGCGCGTGCCCGGCATCCACCGGCTCCGCCTGGAAGTGAATCTGCCCGGGAAGGCGCAGCCTCAGTGTCCTCCATCCTCGGGCTCTGGGGGCCAGGAAATCCTTGTGGGGATTGTCTCCTACATAAACCAGGGAATCCCCCGACATCCCCCACTTCTCCTCGACCTCGGCAAAGGCCCGGGGGGACGGCTTCCACCCCTCCCGACCCCAGCGGTCCGTCAAGATCACCGGATCCATCCAC
The DNA here is from genome assembly GCA_964426935.1 of uncultured Rickettsiales bacterium. Lineage (GTDB taxonomy): Bacteria > Myxococcota_A > UBA796 > UBA9615 > JAKLKC01 > CAYRTW01. The sequence goes on along the minus strand of CAYRTW010000203.1, from coordinate 9,784 downwards.
CGGGAGAGTCCCAAGGACTGGCACTTGCGCTCCTGCCCTCGAAGAGCCCCGTCGGAGATCACTCCCAGGAGAAGCCCTTCCTGATGCAAGCCCTCCACCAGAGCTTCCATGCCTCCCACCCAGGGCAGACGGGGGGAGTGATCCCGGTAGATCACCACCAGGTCCTCCACGGTAAACATTCGTCCAGCTTCAGGAAATCGTTGAAGAAGTCCATCGAAGGCCCTGCCCCTCTCCCCCTCCAGGAACCCTCGCCATAGGGGTTCAAACACCTCTTCGGCTCCGCTTCCCAGGGCTCCGGTGACCGCCCGGGCCACCGCCTGAAACCCGCTGCGGACGTACTCCCTCTCCAGGGCCAGGGTGTCATCCAGGTCGAACACCACCCCTTGGAGGCGCCGGGGCCTCACGTCGTCCATAGAGGCTCGGTGAGGAAGCGCTCCACGTAGGCCCGGGTCATGTACAGGCCCCGCTGGTAGTTCCCCATCTTGGACACCGGGTCTCCCCCCGCCAGCCGGTCCAGAATCCACTCCGGGTAGTGGCCTCCCGCCGCCCACGCCAGGGGAAACCCTCCTCCAAAGCGGGGGTTGATTTCGGTGAGCACCGGGCCCTTCTTGGTCAAAAACGCCTGGAGGGTCAGGGGCCCTCTTCCTCCCAGGCTCCGGCAAATCTCCAGGACCGAAATGAGCCAGGGTCCCAAGGCATCGTCGTGCAGGGTCACCCCCACCACCGATTCCCCTGCCAGGGCGCGGATGCGGCGCCTGGGAACGTAATGAAGGGGCGCTCCATCCAGGGGATCCAACAGTGCGTCGATGGTGATCTCCGGTCCCTCCAGCCTTTCTTGAACAATGGCGTGGCGAACCCGGGCCAAGGCGGCCGACAACTCAGGGCGGTCCACCGGAAAGGCATTGATGGAGGCGGAGCCATCCCTGGGCTTGATGAACAGGCGGTCGGGAAGGGAGGCCACCTCCAACCCCTCAGGAAGCCAGGAAGAGGGAACAGCGATGCCCCTGGCTGAAAACTCCTTTGCGGTCAGCCACTTGTCCGAGGTGATCCCCACCAGCCCCGGGGAGGAGATCAAGGCTCGGCACCCCACTTCGGCGAGGGAGGACGAGGCTTCAGAAAGGGGTCGCAGCTCGGTGTCGATGGTGGGAACGAGGAGGGAAATGTTCTGGCGAGCGGCGAATTCCCGGAGGAAGGGGATGTAGTCAGAGGAGAGGACCCGGGGCAGGCGCACCGCAGCGTCGGCGAGATAGAGGGCGGGGGCCAGTCCATCCACATCCCCGGCCCACACCCTCCCACCCCGAGAGCGGGCGGCGTCCACAAAGCGGGTGACCAGGGTGGTGCGCCGGCCGGCGGAGGTAACCAGGACGTTCACATGGGCTCCTGTCCAGCGGATCTAGCCGGACCGCCTTTGTATACGAGGTTGCTCCCGGGGCAGGCAAGAAGGAGCGTCCACGCCCTCCTCCCCGGGGAACACCCTCCGCCGACGGTGAGCCATCGTTTACCTCCCGCCCCATCCCGACTATTCTTCCCCCGCCGCGAGCGCATTTCCCCCGCCGGCTCCTGGTTTCATTGTGGCCAACCTCCCTCAGCTCAAGCGCGACGTCGTAAAAATCTGCCATCTCCTGGCCGATCACCGCATGGTGGCTGCCCTGGACGGCAACGTTTCCGTCCGTCTGGAAGGGGATCGCGTGCTATGTACCCGGACCATGGTCAACAAGGGCTTCGTGACGGAAGACGATCTGGTGATCATTGACATGAGCGGCAAGAAGGTGTCGGGCAGCGGTGAGCCCACTTCCGAGATGGCCATGCACCTGGCCGCCTACAAGACCCGCAGGGACGTGCAGGCCGTGGTCCACGCCCATCCTCCCACCGCAGTGGCCTTCACCATCGCTGGCGTTTCCTTGGCCCGATGCGTGCTTCCCGAGGTGGTGATGACCCTCCACGCCATCCCCACCGTTCCCTACCGGACCACAGGCACCTATGATCTCGCCGATGGACTGGTAGAGCCTCTCAAGCGCTTCGATGTGGTGATGATGGATCGCCACGGCGCCGTCTGCGTGGGCCCCGACCTGATGACCGCCTGGTTCAACATGGAGAAGTTGGAGCACGCCGCCGAGATCACCCTGAAGGCCCACACCCTGGGCAAGGTCCAGGAGCTTCCCGAAGAAGAGGTGGTGCGCCTCAAGAAGCTGGGGGAAAAATATGGTGTGCCGGGGATCAAGGAACACCTGGAGAAGGCGGGACACGGTTCCGGTGCGGCCTCCGAAAAGAAACTGGCCCCTCAGTGCGTCGGCTGTACCGGGTGCAACAACCCGTCAGAGCATGGCATCGGCGCCCCGGTGAACCTGAGGATCGGCCGGCTGACCAGTCGCCCCATGGCGATGGGCCACGGGGGGATCCAACTGGGCATGAATGACGGCCTGCCCCGGGGAGGGGACCAGGTCCAAAGGCCCCTGCCCCTGGGGAAGGATCCCCTCCTGGATCTCATCACCGAAGAAATCACCCGGACCCTGAGAGGTAACGGATGACCTTGAATTCCTCTGCCACCACCCGAGGGCTTCGCATCGAAGCCTTTCCCCAGTTCGTACCCGAGCGCTCCAGCGTCCGGGAGTCTCGCTGGTTTTTTGCCTACACCATTCGGATGACCAACACCTCTGAAGAGGTGATGCAGCTCCTCTCCCGCCATTGGATCATCACCAACGCACGAGGGGAGGAAGAAGAAGTGAAAGGCCCAGGCGTGGTAGGGGAGCAGCCCATCCTGCGACCGGGGGAGAGCTTCGAGTACACCTCCGCCTGTCCCCTGGACACCCCGGTAGGCACCATGCACGGCACGTATCAGATGATCACCCCCCAGGGGGAGACCTTTGATGCGGTGATCGCCCCGTTCACCCTGGCCGAACCCTACTCCTTGAGCTGAACGGCGCCGTTCCAGACGCTTCGGTTTCGTTCCCCTCTCTCCTTTGCATTGACAACGGCGCATCCAGCGCGATTCTAAGGGGCACATTGGTTCACCCTGCCCCCTGGAGCCTGTTCGTGGCCACTGGCGATCCTCGCAGAAAAGAAGGCCTGGAGACCCTGGAGAAGCGCAAGACCAAGCGTCCCTCTCTGTTCAAGGTGCTCCTTCACAACGACGACTACACCTCCATGGAGTTCGTCGTGGAGATCCTGGTGCGCTACTTCCACAAGTCAGCCACCGAGGCCACTCAGATCATGCTCCACGTTCACCAGAAAGGAATCGGGGTCGCCGGGGTCTATACCCGGGACATCGCCGAATCGAAGGTTGCTCAAGTCACCGATTATGCTCGGGAATCGGGAATGCCTCTGCTGCTCACCCTGGAACCCGAATAGGACGAAACGATCATGCCCACGCTGAGTCGTGAACTCCAGATCTCCCTTCAAGTGGCCCTGGCCGATGCCGGGCGCCGCCGCCACGAGTTTGCTGCGGTGGAACACCTCCTGTTCGCCCTCCTTCACGATGAAGAGACCGCCCTGGTGGTGCGCCACTGCGGTGGCGACGTGGATTCCCTGAAGGGTCGCCTGGATGGCTTTCTGGAGGAATCGGTCCCCTCCCTCCCCGAGGGACAGGATCAGGAGCCCCAGCCCACCTCCGGGTTCCGGAGGGTGGTGCAAAGGGCGGCCATGCACGTTCAGGGATCGGGCAAGGAGAAGGTTTCCGGAGCCAACGTCCTGGTGGCCCTTTACAGCGAAAGGGATTCCCATGCCGCCTTCTTCCTCCAGGAAGCGGGGGTGGATCGGCTGGATGTGGTCAGCTACCTGTCCCACGGGGTCCCCAAAGAGGGGGGGCCGGACGGGGTTCCCATGCCTGCCGACGGCGAAGAGGAAGAAGGAGGGGCGGGCGGCGATCCCCTGGCCTCCTTCACCGTCAACCTCAATGAACAGGCGGAGAAGGGCCTCATCGATCCCCTCATCGGCCGGGACGCCGAGATTTCCCGGGCCATCCAGGTTCTGTGCCGCCGCAAGAAGAACAATCCCCTGTTCGTCGGAGAGTCGGGAGTGGGCAAGACCGCCCTGGCGGAGGGGCTGGCCTTCCGCATCGTTCGCGGGGAAGTGCCCGAACCCATCAAGGGCGCCGTCCTTTACGCCTTGGATCTGGGAGGCCTGGTAGCGGGAACCCGCTATCGGGGAGACTTTGAGCAGCGTATCAAGGCGGTGCTGAAGGCCCTGGCCGACAAGCCGGAAGCCATTCTATTCATTGATGAAATTCACACCCTGGTGGGGGCGGGAGCGGCGTCGGGGGGAGCCATGGATGCGGGTTCCCTCCTCAAGCCTGCCCTGGCCTCGGGGAAGCTGCGCTGCATCGGATCCACCACCTTTCAGGAGTACCGGGGCCATTTGGAAAAGGATCGGGCCCTGGCTCGAAGGTTCCAACTCATTGACGTGGGTGAGCCCTCCTTGGAGGACGCGGTAAAGATTCTTCAGGGCCTCCGCCCCAAGTACGAAGAGTTCCACGGAGTGAAATATACCGCCCCTGCTCTTCAAGCGGCGGTGGATCTTTCCGCCCGCTACGTGCGGGATCGCCATCTTCCCGACAAGGCCATCGACGTGATGGACGAGGCGGGGGCCCGGCTGAAGCTCCTCACGGGTGGCAAGCGCAAGACCACCGTGGGGGTGCCCGAGGTGGAGGCGGTGGTGTCGGCCATGGCCAGGATGCCCCCCAAGAGGGTGTCCACCTCGGATCGGGAGAGGCTGATGACCCTGGAGGAGGAGTTGGGGCACAAGGTCTTTGGCCAGGAGGAAGCGGTCAAGGTGGTGTGCGCCTCCATCAAGCTGGCTCGGGCAGGGCTGCGGGAGAAGGAAAAGCCCATCGGCAGCTTCCTGTTCACCGGGCCGACGGGGGTGGGCAAGACCGAGTTGGCGAAGCAACTGGCCGCCCACCTGGACATCGCCTTTCTGCGCTTCGACATGAGTGAATACATGGAGAGGCACACGGTTTCCCGCCTCATCGGTGCCCCTCCTGGATACGTGGGGTTCGACCAGGGGGGGCTGCTGACTGAGGCCGTGGCCCGCAATCCCCATGCCGTGCTGCTTCTCGACGAGATCGAAAAGGCCCACCCCGACGTGTTCAACATCCTCCTCCAGGTGATGGACCACGGCACATTGACCGACAACAACGGCAAGAAGGCCGATCTGCGTCACTGCATCCTCATCATGACCTCCAACGTCGGCGCCCGGGACCTGGCCCGCAACGCCATGGGATTCGGCAAGCTGGGAGCGGGCATGGGGGGAGCCGAGGACAAGGCCTTCAAGGACACCTTCTCACCGGAGTTCCGCAACCGCCTGGACGCCAGGGTGCCCTTCCTCCCCCTGGATCCCAAGGTCATGGAAAGCATCGTGGAAAAGTTCATCGCCGAGCTTTCTGCGTCCCTCAAGGAGAAGAAGGTCACCATCACCCTGGAGCCCTCCGCCCGAACCTGGCTGGCCCAGAAGGGTTACGACCCCCAGATGGGCGCTCGTCCCCTGGCCCGACTCATCGAAGACAAGGTCAAGAAGGCCCTGGCGGACGAGATCCTCTTCGGCAAGCTGGAACAGGGCGGAACGGTGGTGCTCGGAGTGGTGGGGGATGCCTTGGATTTCCAATTTCGGTGAGGGAGATGGGGCTGGCGATCTGGTAACCATCCGCAGCGTCTCCAACACCAAACGCGGTCCGAGCACCCTGGCCTCTGCTGGCTCGCCGAATCTGAACACATTCCCTTGATGAATTCTTGATGCGGGCAGGGCAAGCCTTGACCCCCTCCTGACCGAGAAGAGTCCAGATTGGTGACGCTTGGAGGTGGCCATGCGCCGACGGCCTGCGTTCCCCCGGGGGTTTTTTGCCCCCCTTCTCCTGCTTCTGATCTTCTCCGAAACCGCCCGGGGCGAGGAAGGGGCTCCTTCTTCGGTTCCTACCTTCACCCTTTCCGGGTACCTGGAAGGCTATTACCAGTGGAACTTCGGCCAGCCAGGGAATGGCATCACCGCGTTTCGAGGGTATGACAATCGGCACAACAGCCTGACCCTGTCCAACGCCGTCATGAGTGTCCAAGGAGAGCTGGGCCCTCTGTCGGGGATCCTCTCTCTGCAGACTGGCTCCACGGGAGAGAGCTATTCCCTTGCTGAACCTTCCCTGGCTGGGGGAGGTGGGGCCAACGCCTCCTCCTCGGAGGTGTGGAAGCACATTCAACAGGCCAACGGTCAAATCAAGGTACCGGGCAAGGCGGCGGTGAAGGTCTCGGGGGGAGTGTTCCTATCCCCCATCGGCCCCGAAGGAATCGCCGTCAAGGACAACTGGAACGGGTCCCGCTCCCAACTCTTTTTTGCTCTGCCCGCCTATCACTCTGGGGTCCGGGTTCAGGTCCCCTTGAACTCCTCCCTCGCCCTCACCGGCGGGGTGTTCAACGGGTGGAACAACATCGTCGACAACAACCCGGAAAAATCCTTTTTCGTTCAGGCAGGTTATGGTCCAAGTGACCGATTCAACTTGAGTTTTGTGTTTTTCACCGGAGTGGAACGGTCCCCGGATGCCCCCGAAGGGCGGGCGTGGCGCCAAACCTTCGACCTCCACGCCACCTTCCACGCCACCCCCTGGCTGTCCCTGTTGGTTCACGCCGACGGAGGATTTGAGCCCAACGCCTTTGGAACCAGCGGCTGGGCGGCGGGAGCGGCCTATGCCCGGGTTCGATTCCATTCCCAAGTTCACCTCGCCTTGCGGGGGGAATTCTTCTATGAGGTCGTCGCCGAAAATGAAGAGGGTCGGGCCTCCCCCATCTTTTGGCCAGTGCCCTGGGTGACCGCAGGAACCGCGACCTTGGAGGTCCGCCCCGTCGATTCCCTCTCCTTGCGCCTGGAACTTCGCCACGACCGGGCGGGTGGGGAGATCTTCTTTGGGGGAGACGTGGCAGGGGACGGCCAGGCAACGCCCTTCGTGGCCAATCGCTCCTCGCAAACCACCCTCACCATCGGCCTCACCGCCTGGCTTTGACCTCGGGAGAATTCATCATGGACGCTGTTTTCATTGCCTTGATCCTGTTCACTTTTCTGCTGACCTGGGGCTACCTGCTCCTCTGTGAAAGGGTGTGACGCCGTGGAAATCCTGCATGTTCTGGGTGGAATCCTGACCGCAGGTCTGTTTTTCTACCTGCTGTTTGCCCTCCTTTTTCCCGAGGCCCTTCAATGATGCTTCCGGCGATTTTCCAAACCACCTTGTTTATGGTGATCCTGACCCTCCTGGCGGTGCCGTTGGGGGGACTCATGGCGTGGATCCTCCAGGGAGACGAGCGATTCATGAAGGGAGGGTGGGGGGCTCCTGAGAGGGCCCTGTACCGCCTGGCGGGAATTCATCCGGCCGAAGAAATGACCTGGAAACGCTACGCCGTCGCTCTGCTGCTGTTCAACCTGGTGGGAACCTTGGGGGTGTACGCCCTGCAACGACTTCAAGGAGTTCTCCCCCTCAATCCCTCGGGAATGGGGGCGGTGAGCCCGGAGGTTTCCTTCAACACCGCCGTCAGCTTCGTCACCAACACCAACTGGCAGACTTACGGCGGGGAAACCACCATGAGTCACCTGACCCAGATGCTGGCCCTGACGGTACAGAATTTTCTGTCGGCGGCGACGGGGATGGCGGTGCTGTTGGCCCTTCTCCGTGGATGGATCCGAAGGGAGACCCAAACCGTAGGAAACTTCTGGGTGGATCTGACCCGCAGCGTCCTCTACGTCCTCCTTCCCCTGGCGGCGGTGTTTGCCCTGTTCCTGGCCTCGCAAGGAGTGGTGCAGACCTGGGCGGGTTCCGTGGATGTGCCCCTCCTCGATTCCACCACCCATGCCGAAGGGGGGGAGGTCACCACCCAGCACATTGCCCTGGGCCCCGCTGCTTCTCAGGTGTCCATCAAACAACTGGGGACCAACGGGGGAGGTTTCTTCAACGCCAACTCCGCCCATCCTCTGGAGAATCCCTCGCCTCTGACCAACTTCGCAGAGATGCTGGCCATTCTTCTGCTGCCGGCCGCCCTGTGCTTCACGTTGGGAAAGATGGTGAAGGACCTCCGTCAGGGATGGACCCTGTACGCCACCATGGTCCTGCTGTTTGTCCCTTGCGCCCTGGGAGTGATGGTGGCTGAGCAGGGAGGAAACCCCATCCTGACTTCCTTGGGCGTCGATCAGTTATCGAGCCCCCTCCAGGCGGGGGGCAACATGGAGGGGAAGGAGGTTCGGTTTGGAATCATTGGAACCGGACTGTTCGCCGCCGCCACCACCGCCGCCTCCAATGGGTCGGTGAACGCCATGCACGACAGCTTCACCCCACTGGGGGGTCTGGTGCCCATGGCGCTGATGCAATTGGGAGAGGTGGTGTTTGGGGGCGTGGGGTCGGGGCTGTATGGCCTCCTCCTGTATGCCCTGCTGGCGGTGTTCATCGCCGGACAGATGGTGGGCAGGACCCCCACCTATCTGGGAAAGAGGGTGGAGGCCTACGAGATCAAGATGGCGTCCCTGGCCATCCTTCTGCCCCAGGTGGCCACTCTTGCCGGAACTGCCCTGGCCTGCATCGTTCCCGCAGGTACCGCGCCCCTGGGGAACCCAGGCATCCACGGGTTCAGCGAGGTGCTGTACGCCTTCTCCTCAGGGGCCAACAACAACGGGTCCGCCTTTGGAGGACTCACCGCCAGCGGGCCCTTCTATGCCATCTCCATCGGCCTCGCCATGGCCATTGGCCGATATGGGGTCATCATCCCGGTGTTGGCCATCGCCGGCTCTCTGGCCAGGAAAAAGTTTCTCCCTACCGGTCCTGGCACCCTGCCCACCCACACTCCCCTGTTTGTGGCCCTGCTGGCGGGAACGGTGCTCCTTCTCGGAGCCCTGACCTTCCTCCCCGCCCTCGCCTTGGGTCCCATCGTGGAACACCTGATTCTCTTCCCTCGCTGAAGAGCCAAAAGGAATCTCCATGTCCTCTGCCCGCGCCTCCCGCCCCTTGCTGGAACCCGAGATTGTCCGCGAGGCCCTGCTTTCGGCCCTGTTCAAGCTGAATCCACGCCACCTGATCCGAAACCCGGTGATGCTCGTGGTCGCCGTCGGGTCGGCCTTCACCACCCTGCTTTTCTTCCACGCCGCCTTCACCGGTGAGGGGGAGGCGGAGCCCCGGTTCATTCTGTCCATTTCCCTGTGGCTGTGGGCCACCGTCCTGTTCGCCAATTTCGCCGAGGCCATGGCCGAGGGACGGGGAAAAGCTCAGGCCGAGTCTCTGAAGAAGGCCCGCCATGACGTGATGGCCCATCGTCTGTCCTCCATCGTTCCCAATGGCCCCCAGGAGTCCGTTTCCTCAGGAAAGCTTCGGATGGAGGATCTGGTGTGGGTGCCCGCTGGCGAGATCATTCCTGGAGATGGGGAAGTGGTGTGGGGAGTGGCCTCGGTGGACGAAAGCGCCATCACCGGGGAGAGCGCCCCGGTCATTCGGGAGAGTGGTGGCGACCGAAGCGCCGTCACCGGGGGAACCCGGGTGCTGTCCGACGCCCTGATCATTCGCATCACCCGCAACCCCGGCGAGACCTTCCTGGACCGGATGATCAGCATGGTGGAGGGGGCGAAGCGCAAGAAGACCCCCAACGAAATCGCCCTCGACATCCTCCTGGCGGGCCTCAGCCTGGTGTTCCTGCTGGCCACCGCCACCCTTCTTCCATTTTCTCAGTATGCGGTGGCAAGCTCGGGGGAGGGCCGGGCGGTTCCCCTGACCATGCTGGTGGCGCTGCTGGTCTGCCTGATTCCCACCACCATCGGCGGCCTGCTCTCCGCCATT
>CAYRTW010000202.1:0-11350 GCA_964426935.1 uncultured Rickettsiales bacterium | reverse complement strand
GGGGAGTCGATTGCGGGCCTGCTCCACTGCTTTGACCGCCTCCTCCCGAGCCTTGTTGTAGCGCTCCACCGCTTCCTGCCGGCGCCGTGCCCCGTCCCTCAACACCGCCATCGCTCCCAGTCCTGAAGGGGGACGCCCGAACTCCCGCTTGTACCACCCCTCCAAGGCGGTGGCCTGCCTCTCGTGACCGGCGAAAATGGGAGGCTCGTGTTCCGCCGCCCGAGCCGCCCTCACCACCATGGCGTACCAGGCATCTCCCACGTCCTCCAGGGAGCCATGGAGGCGTTCCTGGGGGGCGGGTTCGGTGAAGGGGAGGGAGGCAAAGGCGCTGGGGTCCTGGGAATCCTCCCAAGGAGCACTTCCCCACAGCCAGAAGTCCCCCCGGGTGAACACCGCCCGGGTTCCCTCCACCTCGATGGTGTAGGTGCGGTGGTGGAGAAAGCTCACTCCCAGGATCAGCAGCACCATCCCCAGGAGCACGATGACCCCCGGCCTGAGGAAGGCGAAGCGGGGGGAGCCGATGTCGAAGGTGGGGTGGACCGTGCGTTCCCGGGGCGCCGCAGATGTGCCCTCTTCCTCCTCGTCCTCCCAGGCGGAGGGGCGCCGGAATCCTTTTGGGGCCGGGTCCTTGGGCCCGGGAGACTCGGTAAGGGGGTTCTGTTCGGTCAATTCACCCATGGGCGCTCCGCAGGGCTGAGATAGTAACGGCTTCCTGAGCCCGGGACCACGCGCCCTACTTCAGGAAGGGGGAAAACCCTTTTCTTTCCGGCCCTTCCAGGGAAGACGCCCTAGCCGAGCCTCCTTTCAACACTTCCAAGGTCAGCAGGTGAACGGTAGAAAGAGGCAGGAGGGAGAGGGATTGTCCTGCGGGGATCTCAAGAAACCCTCCCCTCTCCAGAGAGACCTCTGAGGGAGGGAGGTGGGCTCGCCCCAGGAGGAGGATGTGAACGGTGGGATGGGGAAGGGGCTCCAACTGGAGGTGGCGGCGCCCTGGCTTCAGGGGGTGAAGGCGTCGGGCCTCGGCCCTGACGGATTCGTTGTGAAACACTCCCAGGGGGAGGGGAATCCAGCGGGACTCCAGCCGGGTCGCCAGGGGCAGAAGGCGAGGCTCCCGGTCTGGTGTGGGGGTGGAAAGAAGCAGGGCCAGGGAGGGGGACGAAGAAGAAAGGTGGGCGGAGCGATCCCCCGGCTGGAACCACCCCTCCCCGATGGAAAGAAGGGAGGGGGGACGTCCCTCCTCCCGGTAGCGAACCTGCCCTTCCATCACCAGGAAGAAATGCCCCTGGCCTGCTGGCGAAAGGGGAAGCTCTCCATCTCTCTCCGCCAACCGCAGCATCTTCACCGCAAGTCCCGGGGCTCGAAAGCAGGTCAAGGGAGAGCCGGTGGGGGCCTGTCGAGCTTGATGGAGGAGGTTGGAAGAGGGCATGGGACCCTGAAACGGGGTGGAAGAGTCGGCAGAGGTCAGGCTGGGGATAGAATGACGATTCCGGCCGAACAAGGCGAGGTCCCCCGGTCATCTCCACCTCGGGCAACCTATCAGGCGTCGTTTCGGTTGAAAAAACAATAGCTTGTAGGAGCACCATGGAGCCTCGACCCTTTCGCATTGCCGGCCGCAAGGTTGAATCGACCGACGTCCTTTCCGTCCAATCCCCTTTTGATGGCGCCTCGGTCTCTCAGGTACACCTCGCCGGGCCATCCCACATCGAGGAGGCCATCTCCGCCGCCCGGGGGGCCTGGGAGAGGAGAGAGGGGGAGGAAGAGGAGGTCAGGGTGAGGGTGAGTCGCCTCATCGCCGTGTTTCGGGGCCTCCACGCTCGAGGGGAGGAGCTGATCGATTCCATCGTTCGCGAAGGGGGAAAGCCCCGGCGCTTCGCCCGAGCCGAGGTGATGCGGGCGGCGGAGACGGTGGAATTCACCACCCATGAGGCGGCGAAGTTTGTCGGTGAGGTGGTGCCGGTGGGGGCTTCGTCAGGGGGAAGGGGGAGGGTGGCCTTCACGTCTCGGGTGCCGGTGGGCCCGGTGGCGGCCATTACTCCCTTCAACTTCCCCCTGAACCTGGTGCTCCACAAGGTCGCCCCTGCCCTGGCGGTGGGGTGCCCGGTGCTGTTGAAGCCCGATCCGCGAACCCCGAGCGCCTCCCTGATTCTGGCGGAGATCCTGGAGAGCGCGGGAGTCCCCGGGTGGGCCCTGTCGGTGTTGCCCTGTCGGGTGGAGCACGCCTCTCCCCTGGTGGAGGATGAGCGCATCGGGTTGCTGACCTTCACCGGCTCGCAGGGGGTGGGGTGGGCTCTGAAGGCTCGGGCCGGCCGCAAGAAAGTGGTGCTGGAATTGGGAGGAAACGCTGCCGCCCTGGTCTGTGCCGACGCCGATCTCCACCGGGCTGCCGAGACCCTCGCCCTCTCAGCCTTTGCCTACGCTGGCCAGTCCTGCATCTCGGTGCAGCGAATCCTGGTAGAAAAATCCGTCTATAACGAGTTTCGGGACCGATTGGTGGACTGCGTTCGCACCCAGATCAAGCTGGGGGCTCCGGAGGAGGAGGAGACCATCACCGGGCCTGTCATTGATGACTCCGCTGCTTCTCGCATCGAGGGATGGAAGGGGGAGGCCCTTCGCCACGGCGCCCGCCTCCTCATCGGGGGTCCTCGTCAGGGAAGGATGCTGCCCCCCTTTCTGATGGAGGGGGTGGCTGAGGATCAACCCCTGTGGAAGGAAGAGTTGTTCGGTCCGGGGGCCTGTCTCACCCCTTTCTCCACCTTTGACGAGGCCATCTCGCTGACCAACCGATCCCGCTACGGCCTTCAGGTGGCGGTGTGGACCGGCGACCTTCAACGCCTCCTCGCCGCCCATGCCCGGATCCGGGCCGGCGCCATCATCCACAACGATTCCTCCTCTTTTCGGGTGGACCTGATGCCCTACGGAGGGGTGGGAGAGAGCGGTCTGGGCAGGGAGGGGGTGCGCTACGCCATGGAGGACATGACCGAACCACGCCTGTTGGTGATGAGGCGAGAGGCTCCCTGAGCCCTCGTTCCTGATGACCCGGATGGCAAGGAGACGGCATCTGTGAGGGAGGTCTCGTCCTCTCCCCCCTCTACTTGAGCTTCTTCCCTTCCGGATCCCGGAGCTGGGTGGTGGGGAGTCCCATGGCCTTCAACTGGGGCTCCACCACGCTGCGGTCTCCCACCGCCACAATAACCATCCGGTCCCCCGAAAATTGTCCGGCCGCCTCCCGGGCCTTCATCCCATCCACTCCATCCCGGGCGGTCGCCAGGGAGCCATCCCAGTCCGGCGGCAACCCCAGCCCAGCCAACAGGGCCAGACGGTCGGCGGTGGCAAACACCCCCTCATAGGTCTCCACGTCATCGTTGCGGGAGGAGGAGCGGGCCTTGCGGATCTCATCCATGGAAGGGCCCGAAGCAGCCATGTTGTCGAGCTCCTTGAGCATCTCCGAGAGGGCTGCCCCGGTGACGCTTTTTTCCACCGAGGCCGCCGCCACCAGGGCTCCCGGCCCCCGGGTGAAGGGGACCGAGGAGCGGGCCCCGTAGGTGTAGCCCTTGTCCTCCCTCAGATTCTGGTTGAGCCGAGAGGTGAAGGAGCCTCCCAGGGGCACGTTGACCACCCTCAACGCTGCCTGGAGGGGGTCGGCGGCGGAAGGGCCCATGGACACCAGCCGCAGCATGGTCTGGGGGCTGCCGGGGCGATCCACCAGAACCACCCGGGGGAAGGTGCCACCTGGAGGAGGGGGAGCCACCGGTTCCGACGGATTCCCCTTGGATTTCCACCCCTTGAAGGCCCGGGTCAGCATCTCCCGCGCCTCGGCTTCGGTCACATCCCCCACCAGGACGATGACCGCCTGATCGGGGCGCCACGCCTTCTGATGGAACTTCTTCACGTCATCGAGCTGCAGGGACTCCACCTGGGCCAGGGTGCCCGCCGGGGGATGACCGTAGGGGTGGTTCTGGCCGAAGAGGGAGATCAGGCCCGCCAGCTCGGCCACTTCCCGGGGCTCATAGGCCCGGTTCTTCAGGTCTCCCACCCATAGGGGCTGGATGCGCTTCCACTCCGCCTCCTCCATGCGGGGGCGAGCCACCACGTCGGCGAGGATCTGGAGGGCCGGGTCGAAGTTGCTCTTCATGACCGCCAGGGAGGCGGTGGAGGCGTCAAAGGTAGCTCCCACCTCGATCTGGGCCCCCAATTGCTCAGCGGCTCGGGAGATTTCCAGGGCGCCCCGATCCCCTGCTCCTTGCTGCATCAGCTCGGCGGTGAGGGAGGCCAGGCCCCCCTTGCCCTTGGGGTCGGCGGCGGAGCCGTGGGGCACCACCACCACCATTCCCACCAGAGGAAGGGCGTGACGCTCCATCAACCAGACCTTGGGGAGGTCGGGAATCTCCAGCACTCTGGGAGTTGGAGGGGTATAGGCCTTGGGAGCCCCCAACCCGGGGCGGGCGCCGATGGCGTCGACAGTAGACGAGGAGGAGGCCGCCGCCACCACCGGGGAAGTCACCGGGGCTGCCGCCCGAGGAGCGGCACAACCCATCCCACCGAAATCCAACGGGAGAAGGGCCAGGGCCAGGAGGGAGGAGGTGAGACAGGGGAGGGAGATTCGCATTACTTGGTTTCTCCTTCGGGAGCGGGGGCGGTGGGGCTCTCGGGAGCGGGAACGATTCGCAGAATCACCGTGCGCTCCGGCAACAGGGTGGCCCGGGCGGTGGCGTTGACCGAGGCCGCCGAGGCCTCGGTGTAGCGGGCGAGATCCCTGGTTGCCTGGCCGGGATCTCCCAGCTCCGCCTGGTAGGTGTTGAGGAGAGAGGCCCGTTCCGCCACCGACTGCAGGCGGGAGAGGAAGCTCATCTGGATGCCGTTGCGGGCCCGGTCCACCGCGTCGTTGGTGGTTCCCTCTGCCAGCACCCGGTCCAACTGCTTCTTCAGGGCCGCCTCCAGGGTCTCTACCGAAACCCCTTCCCGGGCGGTGGCCCACACCACGAAGGAGGACTCCAGGTGGGCGGACCATTGGGCGGCATACACGTCCTGTGCCACCTGCTGTTCGTACACCAGGGACTGATACAGCTCGCTGGCCTTGCCCGAACTCAAGATGCTTCCCAGGAGGTCCAACTCCGCATCCCCATGGGCAAAATGGGCGGGGCTGCGCCAGGCGAAGATCACCCGAGGAGCCTCTACCCGATCCGTCACCGTCTCCGGCGGGGGAGCCTTGCCGAAGGTCTGGGGGTCGGTACGCCCCTGAGCGGCGGCGGGCCTCTCCGGCAGGGCGCCACCGGGCAGATAACCGAAGTAGCGTCGCACCAGGATTTCCGTCTCCTTGGGGTTGAAGTCGCCGGCCACCACCAGGGAAGCGTTTCGGGGCACATAGAAGCGGGAGAAGAACTGCTGCACATCGGCCACGGTGGCTGCCTGAAGATCCTCGTGGGAGCCGATGACCGGGTGATGATAGGGGTGGCCCTTGGGGTGGAGGAGCTCGGGCAGGCGAAGTTCGGCGGCTCCGTAGGGAACCCCTTCCGAGGTCTGACGCCTTTCGTTTCTCACCACATCCCGCTGGAGATTGAGCTTTTCGGTGTCGATCTGGGAACCCAAGGTCTGCAGGCGATCCGCCTCCAGCCAGAGAAAGAGGGGGAGGATGTGGGAGGGGCCCACCTCGAAGTAATCGGTGCGGTCTTCACTGGTCCAGGCGTTGTTCCAGCCCCCCTCGGTCTCCATCCATTCGTCGAACTTGCCCCGAGGAGCCCGGGCTGTCCCCATGAACATCAAGTGCTCGAACAGGTGGGCGAACCCGGTGCGCCCCTCCTGCTCGTCCTTGGAGCCCACCAGGTAGCCCAGGTTCACCGCCACCAGGGGGACGCTGTGATCCTCGTGGAAGATGACCTTCAGGCCGTTGTCCAGGGTGAAGGTGGTAAAGGGGATGTCCACCTTGGGAGGGGTGCCCGCCTGCCCTGGGGAGGTGGCCAGCAGGGCCAGTCCCAGTCCGGCGACCAGCAGAGAGGGCCTCCGTCGGGAAGAGAGTGCAGGAGTGGGGAAGGGGTGGATCATGGGCAACTTCCTGGGGTGATCCGAGGGGTTCGGCGAGACGTTCGCATTCTGTATCCGATCTCATTTCCTGGCAACGGGCCGAAGAGAGGGGAAAGGGAAAAAATTGAGTGGGTGGTGGGGAAGAGAGAGGACGTCATGGACGGGGTTTGCGGGAGGTCTGGCCGATCAATCTCCCAGAAGGGAGAGGAGGGGGAAAGCCCCCTCGGTCGACGCCAGGACGCCGGGGCACCCAGGCGCCGGATGACTGGAAAAAGAATGGCGATGGGCCCGAGGCGGAATCTTTCTTCCCCGCTGCGCTATCCTCACCGCTGCGGCGACAGGCCGACACGGCGGTGGTTCGCGGGGCTAACTGGGACGACGACGGGGGCGACCTTCGCGAAGGCAACCGGGACGACGACGACCCCTCCAACCGGGACGACGACCTGGGCTTCCGCTGTGTGGCACCGCTTCCGGTCGCAGTCAGCCGAGCCTTCTTTACGGACGAGGCTCCCGCATTGCTGGAACCAGCGCCTGTCGCCCAGGCCGGTGAGAGCCGGGCGAAGAACGGGATTCTCGGGCCAGGAAGGCTCGGGGTTCCCCCTTCTGGTCTCCGGAGGCGGCGCGCTCCGCCCTTCCCTGGGGTGGGGTACCGTTGGCCTGGTCATGACGAAACAGTGAGGAAGATTTGATAACAACATGAGTGAAATCAGGATGTTCGTCCTTCGATACGAGCCGTCGGAGGAACGCTTCGAGGACGAGACCCTTCGCCAGTACCTCTCGGAGAGGAGGGTCGTTCGCCTGGAGCCGGGGTTCTTTGTGGGGCCGGCGGGGCCTCGGTGGACGGTGTGGGTGGAATCCCTGCCAGGGGGGCCTTCATGGACTCCTCCCTCCCCGGGGGCGCTTTCCCCTGGTGGGGAATCGGCACTGGAAGCTGCGCCGAAGCCTGCTGCGACCCATGCCCCGAAACCGTCCCCGCCCTCCCCGGTCCCCGGGAGGAACGAGGATGACCCCGCACTCAGCGACAGGCTGAAGATGCTCCGCGCCTGGAGGACGGAGGCTTATCAGCTAGCGGGAGTTCCTGCCTTTGCTGTCCTGACCGATCGGCAGATGGTTGACCTGGCCAGGGCGAACCCCCGCTCCCTGGACGCACTCAAACGCATCCGTGGATTCGGGGAAGCCAAGGTCAGGCGCCACGGCCACGCTCTTCTGGAGGTTCTCCATGGACGAAAAACCGAGCCCGGATCTGCTCCTGCTGGAGAGGTGCTACGAGTGGAACCTGTGGCTGTTTCAGAAGACCACTCGTTTCCCCAAGCACTTTCGCTCTTCCCTGACCCAACGAATCGAGGCTCAGGCCCTGGACCTGCTGGGGGGAGTGAATCGAGCCCGATTCCTGAGAGAGAGGAGGAGGGAGATCCAGATGGCCGATGAGGCCCTGGATCAACTCCGGATCCTGATGAGGTTGGCCCATCAGTTGGGGGCCCTCTCCACTTCGGCCTATGAGGAGGGAGCGGCCAGGCTCAGCGAGTTGGGGAGGATGCTGGGAGGATGGAAGAAGAGCTCCGTCGGGTCATGAGCCCTCCTTCCATCGAACAGGCAGCCTCCTTCGCCAACCTGCTCCACGCCTTCTACAAGGCCCGCCTCGCCAAGAAGGGTCGGGGAGGGGAGCCAGCTTTCTTTGTCGATCTGGAGGAGAACCTTCTCAACCTGGGGGAGCTCCTACGGAGCGGGCGCTGGACCCCTCGGGAATATCGGAGGTTTCATCTGTGGACCGGCAAGGAGAGGGTGGTCGCCGAGGCCGCCTTTGTGGACCGGGTGGTTCATCACTCCCTGGTGGCGACCTTGACTCCTGCCTTCGAGCCCTGGTTCTCCGGCCACTCTTACGCTTGCCGGAAGGGGATGGGGGTGCATGGAGCACTGTTGCGAGCCAAGGAGCAGTGCCGAACGCATCGCTTCGCGCTGCGGATGGACGTGAAACGGTACTTCGAGACCATGGACCACCAGGTGCTCATGCACCTCCTTCGCCAGGGTCTCCTCCGGATGGGGGAGGTGGATGAGGGGCTGATTGAACTGTGCCGGCTCGTTCTTCAGGTCGCCCCGTCGGGAACAGAGTCTCCCCCGGGCCTGGGCCTTCCCATCGGCAATCTGACCAGCCAGTTCTGGGCCAACGTCTACCTGGATCCGGTGGATCAGGAGGTGGAGGGAGGAGGCTGCCCCACCTGGTCCCGCTACATGGACGACATGCTGGCCTTCTCCAACGACAAAAGCACGCTGTGGCGCTGGCAGGAGCAAGCCCGGGCTGTGGTGGAAGACCAACTCCGTCTCAAGCTGAAGCCCACGGCGACCTGGGTGGCCCCGGTGGGAGAGGGGGTGCCTTGGCTGGGATTCCGGGTCTTTCCAGGGCTGGTGCGGATCCGAGCCTCCGCACGGAAACGCTACGCCCGAAAGCTCGCCGCCTCCATGAACCGGGCGGCCCTGGCGGAGGCCGGGGGGGACGAGGAGGCGGTGCTGGAGGAGGTGGGGAGGACGTCTTCCCTGGTGGGGCACCTGCTTCAGGCCAACACCCTGGCGTTGAGGCGGTCCCTGGTGGAGGCCATCGGAGAGAGGCAGGAGGCCAGGCGGAAGGAGGAGGGCTGAGAAGCCCAGGGGCGGGGAGGAGGGCTGGCGTGGAACGGGGAGGCCTCCTCGCTGGCGTTTTCTGACGGGTAGGGCCCGGGGACCCTGCCGAGCTTGAATTTCAAACCCGCCAGGGCTCCGCCCTGGACCCGTTGTTCTGCGCCTCCCGTCCCTCCCCTCGGCCGACACCTCCCGTCCCTCTCTCCCATCGGGGCGCACTGCGTCGCGCATTTCCCGATGGGAGGGAGGGACGGGAACTCCGGGATGATTCAGGCCTTCCGGAGGTCCAGGGGCCCAGGGGCCCAGGAGTCCAGGGGCCTTACCGGGCCACACAGCGGAAGCCCAGGCCGTCGAACCGGGAGGAGGGGTCGTAGATGAACCGGTCGCCTTCGCGAAGGTCGCCCCGGTCGAAGTCCCAGCTAGCCCCGCGAACATCTATGATCCACTCCGCCAAGAGCCCTCCTGTTTTTGTCGTCTTTGGAGCATCCCGGAGTTGCTTTTCGCTGGGAAGGGTCTTGCCTTCATTCTCGCAGAAGCCCTTGGCCCCGCTCCAGGTCACACAGTTCATCGGCCGTGTAGCCTTGCCAGGAGCTTCGGCGTTGCAGTCAGGGTTCTTGCTGTGAGAGTCGTATGTGTCGTTCCCCGCCTTTCCAATATCCAAATACTCCAGGTAATCCTTCACGGTGACCGGCGACGGGTCAATGCCCGCAGGTGTCGAGGAGGGCTTGGGTGACGTCTCCTTGGCTGAGGAGGGATTCGTGGGCGCCGGAGGTGGGGGTGCGGGCTCCCTCTCCTTTTTCAGAGCTCCGTCGGGATCCGGAGCCCGAGGCTCGCCGATGACCAATCCCGGTTCACCGGGGGACGGGACGGGTTCGGAAGGCGTCAGCTCGGCAACCCCAAAACCGTCCGCCTCGGATGCTTCCTGAGCAGGGTCCTGCTCCCACCCCCTCCAGAGTC
Source organism: uncultured Rickettsiales bacterium (assembly GCA_964426935.1). Classification (GTDB taxonomy): domain Bacteria; phylum Myxococcota_A; class UBA796; order UBA9615; family JAKLKC01; genus CAYRTW01. The sequence goes on along the minus strand of CAYRTW010000202.1, from coordinate 1,762 downwards.
CCACCACCAGCACCAGGATCACCACGGCCGCTCCACCCAGCCTACGACCCCATGGCGAGGGGGGCAAAGGTATGGGGTCAGGAGGCACCGGGGAAGGGTCCGGCGGGGAAGGTGGGAGCGGCTGGGGAGGCACCGGGGAAGGGTCCGGCGGGGAGGGTGGGAGCGGCTGGGGAACCACCGCATCCGTCACCAGCCCGGGCGGAGCCACGGTTTTGTTGGGATCGGACGATGGAGGGGGTGGAGGCTCAACCCGCCGGACGTTTCCAGCCGGAATCGTCAGCTTCTTCAGGGCCTCTTCTACCTCCCCCATCCCGGCATACCGCTCCTGGGGACGGGCCCGCAGACAGCTTCTTACCACCTCTCCCAGGCCAGGAAACCCTTGATTCACCTGGGTTCGGATGGCCTCCAGGTGAGCTTCGACGTTCACCACTTCTCGAGAAATCCTCTCCATCTGCCACTGGAGCTGTTGATCTTTTCGAAGGTTTTTCGGAGGGGTGAGGGTCGGAAAGAGCATCTGTCCCATCGCCATTTCGTAGAGGATGCACCCCAGAGCGAACACATCGGTCCGTGCATCCAGCTCTTCCCCCCTCCACTGCTCGGGGCTCATGTAGTGGGGAGTTCCCTTGAGTGTCCCCGGCTGGGTCAACGTGGCCCGCTCCGCGGTCACCTTGGCGATCCCGAAGTCGGTCACCAGGACCCGGGCCGGAGAGGTCCCGGTGGCGTCCGCCAGCAGGACATTCCCCGGCTTCAGATCCCGGTGCACCAGCCCCAGGGATGCCCCGGTGTCCGGACGCCGGGCTTCGTGGAATGCCTTCATTCCGGCAGCGATCCCCCGGCCTACCCGGAGCACTTCACGGGGCGCCAGGGGCCCGTTCACTGTCTTCAAGGTCCTGGCAAGATCCACCCCCTTGACCCGCTCCATGGCCACCCACAGGAGCCCGAAGGACTCTCCCGCCATGTAGGTCTTCACCAGGTTGGGGTGGGTCACTCCGAGGGCTATCTGCGCCTCCCGCAGGAACAGGTCCCGCAGGGGGACGTCGACCTCCGAAGCGGGGGCCTTCTTGAGCACCTTCAGAGCCACCCTGCGGGGGGGGAGCTTCCCTCTGGACGCCTCGGAGGTCGCCGCCTCCCAGTCCGCCTCCCACACCTTGCCGTAGGCGCCTTCCCCCAACTCCCTTCGCAGGGAGAACTCCCCCCAGCGCCGTGGATGGCGGGGGGAATCGAAGTCCAGCCGCCCCCAGCTCAACATGTCAATCACGGCATCTTCCACCTCCTCGGCGCTGGGAAATCCCTCCGGGCCTCTCGTCAGGCAGCGTTCCACCAGGGAACCCAGACCGGGGAGGCGGAAATCCAGGAGGGCCCGGCGGCGCGGGTCTCTGGCCACCTGCACCTGATACTCCAGGTCTTCCCCGACGAAGTTCTTTGCACACGCTTCCGAGTCCCCGGTGTCCTGACCGATCAGGGCCCACAAGGCGTGTCCCAGGGCCCACACGTCCTCCTTGAAGCCAGAGGTGCCCTCGACTCGTCCATTCATCCCCAGGCCGGTCAACCGAACCCTTCCGTCCTCATCGAGCAGGAAGGCCCCAGGGAAGAGGCCGCCGTGGGGAAACCCCTGTCGATGCAGCCAGGCGACGGCTGCCACCGCTTCCTGCACCGCCAGGGCCAGGGCATTTTCATCCAGGGGGCGGCCCTCCCTGACCTCCTCAAATGCCCTCCCCGCCACCCCCTCCCAGGCCACCCAGTGGAGCCCGAAATCTTCCCC
>CAYRTW010000201.1:0-11447 GCA_964426935.1 uncultured Rickettsiales bacterium | reverse complement strand
GGAAGGATGCGACAGGCGCTTCGGCCGGGCCTGACAGAGGGCTTTGGGTCCCTCCCCTCCTTGGGCTGCGGTCGTTCGCCCGCTTCGCTACGCATTCTGTGTGATCCTCGCAGGGGGATTTTCTTGCCACCCGGTGGGAGCCCCCCGCCTACTCGTGTCGCAGCGCCTCGATAGGGTCCAATTCCGCCGCCTTCCGGGCCGGATACACGCCAAAAAAGACCCCCACCGCCATGCTGAACAGGAAGGAGACCAGCACGATCTGGGGTTCCACCCTCACCGGCACCGATTCCGCCAGGCGGTGAACCAGAAGGGCGATCCCGACTCCCAAGGCGATCCCCACCGTTCCCCCGGCCAGAGAGAGGGTGACGGCCTCGGTGAGGAATTGGAAAAGGATGTCCTGCCTCCGGGCCCCCAGCGCCTTGCGAAGGCCAATCTCCCGAGTCCTCTCTCCCACGCTCACCAGGAGGATGTTCATGATGCCGATGCCCCCCACTGCCAGGGAGATGGCGGCGATGATTCCCAGGAAAAACGTCATCATCCGAGCAATGTTGCCAAAGGTCTGAAGCATGGCCTCCTGGCTGACCACGGTGAAGTCCTCCACCCCATTGTGGCGATGAGTGAGAACACTGCGAATCTCGGCCATGGCCTGGGGAGCTCGATCCGACGACTCCACCTGGGTGAGGATCTGGCCCAACCGATCCATGCGAAACAGGTCCTGAGCTGCGGTCACCGGAATGAAGGCGATGTCATCGATGTCCAATCCCAGGGACTGCCCCTTGGGTTCGGTGATCCCCACCACCCGGTAGCGGGAGCCCGCCACCGTCACCGCCTGGCCAAGGGGGTTCTCGGCCCCGAACAGCTCCCGCACCACTGTTCTTCCCACCACCGCCACCCTCCTCCTTCCCCGCACCTGCTCCCGGGTCAAAAACGAGCCCAGGTCGGCCCCGATGTGACGGATGGTCGGATAGTCCTCCTCCACCCCCATCACCAGCACGTTGCGGGTGCGGTTGCCGAAGCGCACCGGGCCCGACCCCAGCACCACCGCCGACACCCCGGAAAGAGAGGGGCAGAGCTTCTCCAGGGCCTCGGCGTCCCGCAGGGTCAACGGATGCTCGGCACCCCCCACGCCGGCGCCAAACCCGCCCATGGTCTCGGTCTTGCCCGGTTGGACCATCAGAACATTGGTACCCAGGCCGGCAAACTGTTCGATGAGATAGGACCTCGCTCCCTCTCCCACGCTCACCAGGAGAATCACCGACATCACCCCGATGATGATTCCCGACATGGTCAGCAGGGAGCGAAGGGGATTGCTCTTCAGGGCGTCCCAGGCGATCCGGGTGCTTTCTCCGAAGATCACGGCGTCGCCGCAGGGGCCGCTTCTGCCGAGAGTCCATCCGTAAACCCCTCGGTCTGAAGGGACATCACCACCCGATCCCCCTCCTTGAGCCCTCCGGTCACCACCGTCTGCTCAAAATTGGAAGGCCCGGTGGTCACCCCTCGATCCCGAAGAACTCCCTGCTCCAGCACCCAGGCGTGGCGGGCTCCATCCCGGTCAAACAAGGCAACGGTAGGGACCAGGAGCCCTTCTCCCCTGCCCACCACCACCTCCACGTCGGCGGACATGCCCGGTCGGGGAACCGGCGACCCCTCGGCGCCCGGCAACAGCTTCACGTCCAGGAGGAGGGTGCGGGTGAAGGGGGGCTCCTGGGTGACCAGGGGAGCCAGGGAGGACACCTCCCCGGGAAGGGGGGACTCGGGCCAGGCCTCCAGGATCACCCGCACCGGCTGGCCCGGCTTCACCTTGGGGAGGTCGGTTTCATCGATGCGGGCCTCGACGTGCAGCTCGCTGTCGTCCATCAGCTCCAGCATGGGCTGACCCACCACCGGAGAGTCGCCGGTGGCCACCAGGGTTCGGGTCACCAACCCTCCCCAGGGGGCCAGCACCCGCATCAACGAGCGCTGCACCTTCACCGAATCCCATTGGCGGCGAGAGATCTCCGCAGAATCCTTTATCTTTTCCAGCTCCACCGGAGGAGTCAGCCCCGCCTTCCACGAGGCCTCCGCCTGGACAGCCAGACGAGAAGCCGCATCCGCCTGGGCCTGGGCCACCCTCTCCTGGGCCGCCACGGTGCGATCGTCAAACTGGACCAGCAGATCTCCTTCCTTGACCCTGTCCCCCTCCTCCACCGCCATCTGCCGGATGGAAGTGGGCTGGGAGGCCCGGATCTGCACGGTGCGAAGGGGCCTCACCGCGCCTTGGGTGGTGGCCACCACCACTTCCTCCACCGAACCGTGGAGAACGGCACGAACCTGGACCGACACCGGAGGCTTGGGGCGGGTCCACCACCGGGCTCCCACCGCCCCCAAGAGGAGGAGGAGCGCCAGCCACAGCCATCTACCTGCATTTCCTCGTCTTTTCGATTCCACCCGACCGCCATGGTGCCGCCTTGAACCGGGGCGACGCCGCAGGGAGGATACCCGCCTTCGCCGCCGCTGGGCACTCGGGGAGGTGCCTTCCCCTTCTCTCTAAAAATTTCGGGAACCTTTCTGAATCACTGCTGTCTGACTCCGTGAACCCTGCGTCCCCCTCAAGGAGCCCGACATGGCCCTCTTCCACTCCTTCTCTACCCGTCACCTCCTCGCCACCCTGGCGGCCGCCGCCCTGGCCTTGGGATGCGCCGTGCCCTCTCCCCCGGTGGAAGCGGCGTCGGGAAGCGGGATTTCCATGGAGATCCTGGTGGGCGGGGTGCCCATTCGGGAGTACCGCCACCGGGGCACCACCTACATCGAGGCCCGCAAGAACACCGAATACGCGGTGCGCCTGGTCAACCACACCGGCTCCCGGGTGGCGGTGGCCCTGGCGGTGGATGGCCTGAACTCCATCGATGCCCGCCACACCTCTCCCCAGGACTCGGCCAAGTGGGTCATCGAGCCCTGGGGCAACATCACCGTGTCGGGGTGGCAGGTGAGCGGCAGCGACGCCCGACGCTTCTACTTCACCAGTGAAGAGCGCTCCTACGGGGCCTACATGGGGGACACCCGCAACCTGGGCAACATCTCGGTGGCCGCCTTCCGCCAGGTGCCCCCGCCTCCTCCACCCCGTTACGAGCCCCCCATCTACTGGGAGGATCGGGACGGCTGGTCGGGAGACGAGGAGGAAGGGGACTTCGCCGCTCCCCGGGGAGGCGTGGGAACGGGAGGTAGCGGCCGCTCCGCCGAAAAATCCGCCGGTGCCCCAGCCCCCTCCGCTCCTTACGATTCCGGGTACGGTAGCGAACGGCGCGCCGACGCCCCCAAGGCGGAATCCAGGTCCAGGGCCTCTCGCCAACCCGCCCCCGACTCCCTGGCCGCCACCGGCATTGGACGAAGGGTGGACCACGCCGTCTCCGAAGTGGCCATGGAATTGGAATCCTCCCCCTTCACCACGGTGACCGTGCGCTACGAATATCGCAACGCCCTGGTACGCTTGGGAGTGTTGCCGGACCGGTCGGTGGACAATCGGTTGCAGAAGAGGGAAGGCTCCTCAGGGTTTGCTCCCGATCCGTATGGGTGGTAGGGAAAAATCCACCGGCCTGACCTGAGGATCCTTGTTCCCCCTCCCGCCCTTCCCCGCCAGGTTCCCTCCTCCTTCTTCCTCCTGATCCCCTCTTCGAGGATCACACGAAATGCGGCTGCACGGCCGGATCACTGCGTCGCGGGTCCCCCAAAATCCTCACAACACGCTGCGGTTGCTCCTGTTTTTGGGTCCCTCTGCGGTCTGTCCTTGCTGCGGCTTCGGCGCTATGGTCGTTCGCCCGCTGCGCTACGCATTCTGTGTGATCCCCTCCTCCCCCCTCACTCACTGGTCGCCCGCATCACCTCCTCAAAGGTCGTCGCCCCCGCCGCCATCTTCTTGATCGCATACTCCCGCAGGGTCATCATCCCCTCGCTCACCGCCTCCCTCTTGATCTCCCTGGCGGTGGCCTTTTCGTGGATGAGCTGGCGGATTTTTTCGTTGATGGGCATGACCTCGAACACGCCTGTCCTCCCCTTGTAGCCCGTTCCCCGGCACCTGGGGCACCCTCCACCGTAGGACACCTTCAGCCTCCTGCCGTCGGATCCAGGAATGGAAAGGGCGGTGATCTGCTCCTGGCTCAGGAAGGTCTCCATCTTGCAAAACGGGCAGCTCGTTCGCATCAGCCGTTGGGCCACCACCCCCAACAGAACCGAGGAGATCAAGAAGGGATACACCCCCAGATCCAGCAGGCGGGTGATGGCGGTGGAGGCATCGTTGGTGTGGAGGGTGGACAGGACCAGGTGACCGGTGAGGGCGGCCTGGATGGCCATTTCGGCGGTGTCGGGATCGCGGATCTCTCCCACCATGATCACGTCGGGGTCCTGGCGGAGCACCGTTCGCAGCGCGGTGGCGAAGTCAAAACCGATCTTGGGTTGGACCGCCATCTGGTTGAAGTCCTCATTCACCATCTCGATGGGGTCCTCCAGGGTGATGATGTTCACCGTGGGGCTGGCCAGGAATTGGAGGGAGGAATACAGGGTGGTGGTCTTCCCTGAGCCGGTGGGGCCGGTCACCAGGATGAGGCCGTTGGTGTGGGCCAGGAAGGACTCGAACTGCTCCTGTTCTCTTGGGAAAAACCCCAGGCTGCCCACGTCCTGAAGCAGCACCTCGGGGTCGAAGATTCGCACCACCATCTTCTCGCCGAACACGGTGGGGGAGGTGGACACCCGCAGCTCAACCTCGTGCTGGCCGTACTCGGTCTTGATGCGACCGTCCTGGGGGCGCCTCTTTTCGGCGATGTCCATCCGAGCAAGAGTCTTGATGCGGGATACCACCGCCGGGTGGACCACCTTGGGCAGCATGTGGATCTTGTGGAGCACCCCGTCAATGCGGAGCCTCACCACCGAAAAGTCCCGCTTGGGCTCAATGTGGATGTCGCTGGCCCTCTGCTCGAAGGCGTAATTGAACAGGAACCACACCGCCTGGATGACCGGGCGGGCCTCCCCATCGGGCTCGTTGGCCCCCCCCATCTTCCAGAACTGCTCCAGGTTGGCGATGTCCACCAGATCGCTGCGGAACTGATCCGCCGCCACGTCCATGGACTTCTTGAAGCCGTGGTACTCCAGGATGACCTTGAGGATGTCTGACTTGGTGGCCACCACCGGCTCGATGTGGTACCCGGTCAGCCTTTCCAGGTTCTCCAAGAGCTGGGTGTCGAAGGGATTGGCGATGGCCAGGGTCAGGGATTTGCCCTCCTTGCGAAGGGGGACCACCAGGTGTCTTTCGGCAAAAGCCCCCTGGAAGGTCTCGGTGACCATGCGGTAATCGAGGGTCAGCGGGTCGGGAACCACGAAGGGCATACCGGTGTGACGGGCCACTGCCTCGGTGATGACCGCCTCGGTCAGGCGCTGATCCCCTCGCCCCGGCAGGGGAAAGACGAAGGAGGCCACGACCTCGATCTCCCCCACTTCGTAGATGACCTTCTGCCTCCCCAGCGCCTTGCGAAGCTGGGCCCTCCTCTCAATGAGGATGCGCTTTTCCTGGATGGCGTGACGCACCATCACGTCCTTGACCTGGCCTTCGTGCATGAGGCCATCTTCGACGAGAAGGTCGCAGATGCGCCCCAGGGTGGAGATGCTGAGCATGAACGGGCTCCTCGGGGTCTCAGGTGCCTCCCGACGGGGAGATCATACCCCGGCGACAGAAAAGGGGTGCCGCTTGCCCACCCCCTTCCCCTGGGGCAGGATGCGCCGGTGGTCCCCGATCCTCCCCCCTCTCTGTCGCCTCCCGCTCCCCGATCGCCGGTCCTGGCGGCCTCCTGTGTGGTGATTCGGGGAGATCGGGTCCTGCTGGTGAAGAGGGGACGCCCCCCCGGCGAAGGGCGGTTCAGCTTTCCCGGGGGAAGGGTGGAGTGGGGGGAGGAGACCCCAGAGGCTGCAGAGCGGGAAGTGAGAGAGGAAACGGGTCTGGTGGTTCAGGTGACCTCCCTTCTGGGGGTGTTTGATCAGATCCAGCGCGATGGAGACGGAGCCGTTCTCTTTCATGCCGCCATCGCCTGCTACCGGGCCCGACTCCTGGGGGGCACCCTGGAGGCCGGAGACGACGCCGGAGAGGCCCGATTCTTCCACCGCGAGGAGTTGGCTTCCCTCCCCCTGACCGACGGACTCCTGTCCATCCTGGAGCGAGCCTTTGCTGAGGACGGGTTGGGGGCATGAGGTGGGTGGATGCTCCTCCCCGAGGCCTCCTGCCGGGGGTGATCCTCCTGTGCCTGCCCGCCTATGCCCAGATGGCTTGGGTCGCCGCCGCTCACTGCGACGAGTTCAACCTCCTCCGCCACGTCACCGACTTCGCCTACGGGAATTTCACCGAACCGGGGAGGCCCGGGCTCCTGTTCTTTCCCCTGATCCCCCTGACCTGGCTGGGAAGCCCCGAAGCGGCCTTCTTCGGCTCCCGAGGGGTGGCGCTGCTGCTCCTGGGGTGGACGGCCTGGCTTGCCGGCAAGCTGGCGTCTCGGTTGGGGGGTCCCTTGGCGGCGCCGTTGGCGGCGGGGATCCTGCTGTTGTCCGCCAACACCCTGGCCCACGGCATCGAGCTGCGCACCGACTCCCTCACCACTCCCCTGGCCCTGGTCTCCTTGGGAATCGTCCTGGAGGGCGGGTATTCGGTGCGGAAGGGGATCCTGCTGGGGGCGCTGATGGGGCTGGCCTTCACCGTCAGCCAGAAATCGGTCTACGCCACCGTTTCCTTGTACGGGGCGGCGTCAGTGGGGTGGCTTCTGCGGCCCGGGGAGTCTCGAAAAGCCGCCTTCAAGCCATTGATGCTCTTGTTGGGAACGGCTGGGATCGCTTGTGGCGCGGTCATCGTCGGTTGGTATGCCTTCATGGGAGGCCTGTCGGGAATGGGGGTTGAGTTCGCCCGGGTCAACCTCTCCGCCGCTGCAGGAACGGCCTTCACCGAGGAGGCCTCCCTGGCGGACAAGCTGAGGGTTCTCCGCAAGTCCTTTGAGCTGGCCCCCCTGACCTATGGAGGAGCCCTCCTGGCGGCCCTGTACCTGCCCTTCCGGCCCTCCCGTTCCCCTTCTTCCTCGGCCGAAGGCCCCTCCCTTCCTCCCCGGGCCGCTTGGGGCGCCGTGGTCTTGTTCGCTCTGGGAACGGTGGCGACTCTGTGGGTCCATCGTGGGTATTTCCTATACTTTACGGCGAGTTATGAAGCATTTCACTCCGCCCTTGCCGCTTCCCTCCTGACCCTGGGAATCCGCCATCGCCCTCGTCTCGGGGCGTGGGTCGCCGTCGGCCTCCTCGCCCTGGCCTTGGTGGTGACGGTGCCCAAAGGAATTCACTACACCCGGGTCCACAACGGTTATCAGTTGGCCATCTTGCGGGAAGTGCGAGAGATGTACCCCTCCCCGGTTCCCTACGCCGACGCCATCGGGATGATCCCCGGCTATCCCATGGTGGGATACTTCAACACCCGCCTGAACCGGAGTTGGAACCAGGAGAAGAACCCCGCAGGAAGGGTGACAGCGTGGCGAGAGGCCCCCGCCCTCTTCTATATCTACGAATACTGCTCCCGGACCCGGTATCTGAATCCCGCTGAAAAGGAGTTCTTCCAAACCCGCTACCTGCCCTATCGCAACAACCTCTACCTGCACGGGGGACGGGTCGTGGCGGGGCCTCAAGGAACCCCCGCTGTGGCCGAAGTGGAGATGCTGGCGGACGGCCCCTACACCGTCCATTTCCACCCTCCCTTTCAGGGGGAGGCGACGGTGGATGGAGCCCCCGTGAAGGATCGCCAGGTGGTCACCCTCACCCGAGGATTCCATGCCCTGAAGGCAGGAGGCTCCCCCCGAGGCGGGGAAGTGTGGCTCCTCCACGGCAAGGATCGGGTGCCTGCGGCCAGGCCGGTGAACTGGAGCGGCTTCATCCCCCTGAGCCGAGAGCGCTTTCAGGACTATAAGAACACCGACCTCAAGACCCCCCGGGAGAACGCCCAATGGCGCATGAAGGCGGGGAAGTAGGGAGCGGGAACCGAAAAGCAACCCTGTCTGGGGCTCAGGTGATGTCCTGCCGATGGGACAGGGCCCGGGCCAGGGTCCCCGGGTCGGCGTACTCGATCTCCGAACCCAAGGCCACCCCCTGAGCGATGCGGGTCACCCGGACGCCGGTGGGGCGGAGGAGGCGAGCGAGATACAAGGCGGTGGCCTCCCCCTCCACGGTGGGATTGGTGGCCAGGATGACTTCCTTCACCTGACCCTGTCCCACCCGGCGCAGGAGGGGCTGGAGGTGGAGCTGGTCGGGGCCGATGCCGGCGAGGGGATCCAGGGAGCCGTGAAGAACCTGAAAGCGCCCTCGGAAGTCGGCGGTCTTCTCCAGGGACCACTGATCCTGGGGCCTTTCCACCACGCACAGCACCTCGTCGGAGCGGCGGGGGTCTCGGCAGGTGGCGCAGGGGTCCTGGGCGGTGAGGGTGGCGCAAAGGCTGCACAGCCCCACCTGATCAACTACTTCCACCAGGGCTGAGGCGAGATCCCGAGCGATCTTCTTGTCTCCCCGAAGGAGGTGAAGGGCGAGGCGAGTGGCGGTCTTCTCACCCACCCCAGGAAGGCGGCTCAACTGGTGAATCAGACGACGGATGGGATCGGCATCGGCCATGGGGGGCTACTCCTCCTCGCTTTCTTCCCCATCGTCGTCTTCGTCCTCTTCTTCATCCCCATTCTCGTCATCCCATTCGTCCTCATCCTCATCTTCATCCTCCCAGTCCTCTTCGTTCTCAAAGGCTCCCAGTCCCATCCCTGCCAGCCCTCCCAGCCCGGCACCTCCCAGCAGACCTCCCATCCCCGAAAGATCGAGACCGCCTGCCAGCTTCCCGGTTTCCTCGTCCATGAGCTTGTGGGCCCGACTCAAGGCGTCGTTGGTGGCGGCCACCAGGAGATCCTCCAGGAGGCCGACCTCGTTGGGATCCACACATCGAGGATCCAGCGTGATTTTGAGGACTTTCAAAGCCCCGGACACCTGTACTCGCACGATGCCTCCCCCCGCCTGCCCCTCGATGGTCTTGGCCTCCACCTTCTTTTGGGCGGCCTCCAGGTCCTGCTTCATCTGCAGAGCCTGACCCATCAACCCCATCATCTCCGACAGGTCAAAGGGAGGTTTACCGCTGCTGCTCATGTGGACTCCTTTTCCCCTCTCTCCAGGGGAGTGGTTTCAGTGATTTCGGCTCCCGGGAACACCGCGCGCAGCACCTCCACCGAAGGATGCCGCCGGGCCCTCTCCTCCATCTGCTGCCGGCGAGCCTCCGCCAGACGCCTCCCCTCCTCGGCAGGGGAGAGAGACGGAGAGTCCATGCCCCCCGTCCCCTCGTTCTTGACGAATCGAAAGCCCACCGTCGTTCCGAAGAACCGGCTCGCCCTTTCCAGCAACTTCTCGTCCTTCTCCAAACCCTGTCTTTGGGCCATCACCCACTTCCCAGGGACAAAGGCGATGACGAGCTGGGCCCCCTCCACGGCGCTGAACCCCCCCTCATGGAGGATGGACCCCTTCATGGCGTCGGTTCGACGGACCTCCTCCACGAACTCCTTCCAGCGTCCGGCATCGCAGACGAGAAGAGGGGACGGTGGCGGAGAGGCGGGAGGGGCCGGCGGAACCACCGCAGCAACGGGAGGAGGAAGAGGAGCGCTGCGGGGAGGGGAGGGGGCCGAATCTTTCAGCACCCCGGGAAAGAAAGGCGGAGGCACCGGGGCCGGCGGAGGAGTTGAAGAAGGGGGAGGGACCTGGGGAGGAGTAGGGGGAGGAGCCGCTGCCGCCACCGGTGAAGGGGGAGAGACGGGGCGAGGCCCAAAGGAAGAGACGGTGGGAGCGGGAGAGCGGGAAGGAGGGGGCGCCAGGGATGCACCTCCCTCCGCCAGCCGCTTTTCCAAAGAAAGAAGCCGGTCCACCAGTCCCTCCAGGGGAACATAGGGGCGAACTCGGGTCAGACGGAGCACCACCATCTCCAGCATCAAGTGGGGAGCCTCGGCTCGGGCGATGTCATCCAAAGCGGAAGCCAGGATGTCGAAGCGACGCTGGATGGCGTCGGGGGAGGTGCGACGGGCCAGGGTTCCCAGCCTCTCCCTCTCCTCCTGGGGCAGATCCACCATGCGAGAGGCGTCCTTGAGCAGGGCGGTCACCATCAGATGGCGCAGTCCCTCCAGGAGCTCCCGGGCAAACTGGCGCGCGTCGTACCCCACCTCCTGCACGGTGCGAAGGCAGGTCAGGGCGGTCTCCCCATTCCCCTCCACCACGGCCTCTAGAAGGGTGTGGAGGAGGGTCCGGTCGATGAACCCCAGGGTCTCCACCACCACGGTTTCGGTGACCTCATCGGTGGCGAAGGAAAGCACTTGGTCCAAGAGGCTCTGGGCATCCCGCATCGACCCCCCTGCCTCCCGAGCCACCAGCATCAAGGCTCCATCGGTGACCCGTACCGCCTCTTCCTTGCAGATCTCCCGGAGATGCTCGTGGATGACCCGCACCGGGATCATCTTGAAGTCAAAGCGCTGGCACCGGGAAAGCACGGTGTCGAGGATTTTCTGGGGATCGGTGGTGGCGAAGATGAAGATGACGTGGGGAGGGGGCTCCTCCAGGGTCTTGAGCAGGGCGTTGAAGGCCGCCGCCGTCACCATGTGGACTTCGTCAATGATGTAGATGCGGTAGCGGCCCCGGGCAGGCAGATACCTCACCTTCTCTATGAGATCCCGCACGTCATCAACCCGGTTGTTGGAGGCCCCATCGATCTCCAGCACGTCGGGATGGCTGCCCGTGTTGATCTCCTTGCACGCACCACAGACGTTGCAGGGATTCTCGGCGGGACCCGCTTCGCACTGGAGGGTCTTGGCGAGGATACGGGCGGCGGAGGTCTTGCCCACCCCCCGGGCACCGGTGAACAGGAAGGCGTGATGTACCCTCTTCAGGCGGATGGCGTTCTGGAGGGTGCGGGTGACATGTCCCTGGCCCACCAGGTCTTCAAAACGTTGGGGACGCCATTTGCGGGCGATGGCGAGGTAGCTCACGGTCAGTCAGCCAGGGAGAGAGGAGAGGGAGGGGGAAGAAGCTCCCCGCACGCTGCCACCCCATGATGGAGGAAGGGGAGCGGTGTGAGAAGAGGGGGGGAAGACATCGCGTGCAGGAGAGATCGCCGGGTTGGCTGGACACTCCGGGAAGTCAACTACCGTTGCTTCCTTCCGGATCTGGCGGGGTTCGTCGTACCCGGTCGCCCAGGACCCGACGATCCCTGCTGCACGCGATGATTCCTGGCAGCGCCCTCAAACCCCTGGCCGGGGGATTCGAGCCTCGCGGACGAAAACAGGGGGTTGGCGGAGAGGGAGGGATTCGAACCCTCGGTACCCTTTTGGGGTACACACGATTTCCAGTCGTGCACCTTCGGCCACTCGGTCACCTCTCCAGAACGAAGAGCCACC
>CAYRTW010000200.1:0-11458 GCA_964426935.1 uncultured Rickettsiales bacterium | reverse complement strand
TGAATTCGTTTCCCTTCAAGGCCATCTTCCTGTTGTTGTCCGTTGGTTTCCTCGGCGCAGAGGGATGTGGTGACCCCGATCCCGAAAACACCCCTCCCGGGAACACCGAGACCGGCACCGACATCGAGACTTCGGACATCGCCTCGCTGGAGGTGCGCCCGGGCAACATCACCCTGGATCTGGAGACCCGGATGACCTTCAAGGCATCGGCGGTGCTCAAGGATGGTTCGTTTTATGACGTGACCGGGGCGACATGGCTCTCTTCCACCCCCGACGTGGCGGGAGTGAGCAGCACCAGCGGTACCCTGACCCCGGTGTCGGTGGGTCAGACCATCCTGACGGCCTCTTTCGAGGGGGTGGTGTCCGATCCCATCGAGGTGACCATCGCCGTTCCCGGAGTCATGGAAGTACAGGTTGTGGACGCGTCTACCGGAAGTCCCATTCCTTTTGCCTACGCGGCGGTGGGGGAGGATCCGGTGGTGGCCGATGGGCTGGCGGACCAGAACGGCAAGGTGCTTCTAGAGGGGCCCTTCTCCGGATTGACTGCGGTGACCTGTGACGCCGACGGTTATGATCGGGTGACGGTGGTGGACCTCTCCTCCCGCTCCCCTCGCATCCCCATGTTTCCCCGGGAAGAGTCGGACGATACGGCGGTGCAGGGCTCGGTGAGCTTCGCCGAGTCCGATGAGTTTCTGGGCTCCATCGCCGTAGCTTTGGTGATGCCCACCTTCTCCCGCAACCCGGTGTTCCTCCTCTCTCCCGAACTCATCGGGCCCACCCGCCACCTGGAGGGATATGGCCAGGAATGGGAATTGCCCGAGAACGTGTTCGTGGCGGGGCTGACCTCCGACTATCAGGCGTCCTCCCCTCCCGGCAAGGGGGTGATGGTGGCGGCGGGGGGAGTCTATGATCTGGGGACCATGGTGGACCTGGGGGCCAACATCAATCTGTACGGGTATGGGGCCATCTTCGAGGCCTTCACCCAGAACATCGACCGGCTCCGCTTTGGCCTCTCCTCTGCCTTCGCCATGCCCCGAGATGGGGAGGTCATCGCCCCCAACTTCGCCGTGGACGAGCCCCTGCCCATCCGGGTGGACGTGGACACCCCCGCTCCTCCTGCCGGCTTCTATTTCCCCGACCCGGTAGTGGTGATGGCGTGGAGAACGGTGGGAGAATATGGCTACGCTCCGGTGGGATTCGGCAGCGGCCAGCACCCCTACCTGACTCCCGACCCTCCCGAAGAGGACGACGATTCCACCTGGAACGATGACTCGTTCATTACCGGCACTGGCGCTGACACTGGCAGCGGCATGGATGGCGGCAGTGGGAACGCCCCTGATATGGCGTCAGGGGGAATTTCTGCCGAGGAGAGGGTGAACGTTCCGGTGAACGAATGCGCCCGGGAAGGCGTTCTCAACGATATCTTCGACGGAGTGGGCACTCGCTACCTGGGGTACGCCAACGAGGCGGGAGCGGGGAACAAGTTCCGAAGCACGCTGGTGGTTTCTCCCCCCGTCTTCGACGCGGATGTGCGCCTTCCCACCTTCCTGGGACTGACCACTCCCATTCCTCCCGAGCCGGAGGATCGCACCTTCACCTGGGATCACGACCCCGAAGTGGATTTTGAGTTGATGGTGTTCACCGTGTCCACCTCCCAGCGTTGGTGGGTGTGGGTCCCTGGGGACCGAACTTCCTTTACCCTCCCGGATGGACTGTTCGAACCGTGGACCACCCAGACCGAGGACGAGGACGAAATGGATGAAATCCGGTGGTCCGGAGAGGGAATGACCCTGGAGATCGCCACCTACCAGAGCCTGATGAACGCTGCCGATGAAGGGGCGGAGGATCTGGACGAGCTGGTCAACCGCCGTACCATCTGGGAATTGGACTACCCCACCGTTGTCCCTTGAGGACGTCTCCTCGGGGGTTCGCTCCCACCACCTGACTTCTTTCCCTTCTGCGCCGCCTGACCCATTCCCAATACCGCCACGGCCAGCATCCCATCGACCACAGCGGTTCCCCACTCCTCCAGGGGAGGAAAAGCGTCGGCAGAGGAGGCGACAACCAGGGCCGCCATCATGGGGAGGGAGGCCGCCCAGGGCCAGGATCCGGTGGTCCCATCCCGAATCACCAGGGCGCAGATTGCGGTCATGGCTCCTACCGCCGCCAGGAGGGACAGGGCCGGCAATCCGTCGATGACTCCCTCGGCTCCATTGAAACGCCCCCAGGTCAGCAGCAAGGTCAAAGCCGGCCCCGGGGCCACCCAGGCTCCTCGCTTTCCGGGAGAGAACCAGGCCAGTCCCAGAAGCAGGAGAACCGAAACTCCAGCGGCGAATTGGGCACTACGGGTCAAGGCCTGCTGATTGGCGGAGACGGCGCGGGCGTGGCGCAGCAGATCTCCCTGACCCTCCACGCGGAAGGCAGGTCCCAGGACTGCCTGGAGCTTGGGATTCTGATCTGCGATGAAGCCGAGGCTCCCTCCCGGGAATCCCTCGGCGATTCGGATCAGCAGGCGCGCCTGCCTCCATCCCTCATCCACGACGGGTCGCAAGGCTCGAGGAGAGCCAAAAAGCATGATCTCCTGTCCGAGGGCCTCGGGCGCTTCCGGCAGGCCCGGGAAACCGGTGGCCGCCTGGTGCATCTGGGCCACGACGGCGTCGGGCCCCATCACTCCCCCCACTCCGGGAAACGTGCTGATGGAGGAAGTGGCCTTGTGCAAGTAGGTGAGGAAGGCGGGAGTGAGGAGGGGCTGGTCCATTTTCGGGTCCACCGGTTGGATATGGATGGACAGGGCCAGGCTTCCCGGCAGCAACGCCTCCGCCTCGGCATAGGCCAGTCGTACCGGATCCTCCTCGGGCAGGCCCCAGGTCAGACCGGGAATCGGGGCGTGAACCCGGGCAGCCAGCAATCCTACCAGCACCATTCCCGAACCCAAGGCCAGGGCCAGGATTCGGGGAGGACGGGTCCAGTTTGAAGGGGAGGAGGGGAGGGGATTCCCGGGCCACACCAGTCCGACGAGCAGAGGGAGGAGGGCCGCCACTCCCAGGGCCAGACCCTGATTCCGCAGCCCCGGGGCAGGTTGGCTGAGCATGAACGCGGCGCCGGCAAGCACCGACAGGGATCCTGCCAGGCTGGCTGACCGTACGGTTTTCAGGCTCATGCCCAGGTGGCGAGCCCCGGCGGTCACCGAGGCCAGGAGGAGGGCCAGGAGGGCACCGCCGGTCACCACAGGATCCAAGGGGATTCCCAGCCAACCGTAAGACCCCAGGGCAGCTCCCCCGCAGAAGAGCACCAGGACCCCTTCCCGAAGGGCGGAGAGCCGGCCCCCCGAAGCCAGCATCACCAGAAGGGCGGCCGCTCCCAGGAGAAAAGCAAACGTCCGCTGAAAAGCGGGTGGATAGGCGTCAGCAGTGGCCCGGGCGATGAGATGGGCCCCCAGGATGTGTCGGGTGGGAAAGGCCTGCGCCAGGGAGGGTTCCTGAAGCTGCTCTTCCAGAAAAGCGGTGGCGGTGGTCGCCTGGTTCAGGATGTCGGCCCGGGCGGTGATCTGAGCCCGAGTCAGCAGGCTCCCCAACTTGGGATCTGCGGCGGCCATCTTCTGCAAGAAGGCAACGGCGGCGACCTCGGGCAACGGGGCGGAAGGATCGGAGGCCCGGGCGCGGATGGCGTCGAGGCGAGCCTGTTGCAGGGATTCCCGCAGCAGGGCGAGGGAAGGGGAAGCGCCTTCTGGACCGTTCAGGACGGATTCCAGGGAGGAGAGAATTCTCCCTTCCAGGGTCCAATCGGCCAGGGTCACGTAGATGGCAGTGGTCTTGGCGTCAGCGGACAGAAGGAGACCCCGGAAGAGGAGATTGTCCAGGGCATCCTTCTTGGCCTTTTCCCAGCCGGCGGCATCGGCGGGAAGGGGAGGAAACAGGGCTGAAGCCTCCACGGCCCCCGCCAGACCAGGGCGAATGGCAGGAGTTGTTCCCAGGCTTTCCACCGTCCCTGCCCAGGGCTGATCCTCCAGGGCATGGGCCAGATCCACCAGCGCCTTCATGGGCCCGGGAGCAAACACCCCTTGCGGTTGATGCAACAGGACCGTCAGGATTCGGTCGGTGCCGAAGGTGGCCTGGAACTGGCGGCGAGCCTCCTCTTCTACCGGATCCGGGGCCAGGGTGGCGAAGGGATCGGTGTTCACCTCCAGCCGGGTGACTCCGGCAAGGAGAAGGCCCAGACCCAAGAAGACCAGGAGGGAGCGAATCGCCGATGCAGCAGGGGCGGTCATGGATCACCGAGAGGTTGCTGAAAAGCCCAAAAAACCAGGAGGAGGGGGAGCGAATCAGAACAAATAAGCGGCCGAAAGCTCCAAACGGTCGTTGTCCCGATACCACCAAAAATAACCGGGGCGCCCGTCAGAGACACCGTTCTCGCTTCCCCCCATCATCATGCCGGCCACGGTGAATCGCACTTTTTCCAAAAACGTGTAGCGGATCTCGGCTCGGAACATCCAGTCCTTTTCCTGACTGGCATACCCACGCAGATCCACCACCAGGGGGATGGGAAGGCGCAGGGCAACCTGCCCTCCCAAGGCAAACTGGTTGAGGTGCTTGGGATCGTAGAGGAGCACATCCGAAAAATCCTCCTGCTCCAGGCACTGGCCGGCGGTGTTCTGGACACCGTCTCCCCGGGGCAGGTCGTGGTCGCCGCTCACCTCCACCCGTATCGCCAATCCCAGGCCTCCCCCCAGGTCTTCCCGGGCAAACTCCGCCCCGGCAGCCCACTTGAGAAAGGCGTCATGAACGGCGCAATCCTTCCCCTCCGGATCGGCGGTGGAGGTGTAGGCGGCCTCGGCCTTCACCACCAGCGGGCCGAGCACCAGGTTTCCATCCAATCCCACCATGGAGACATGGCCATGGATGGGGGTGAGGGACACATCCGCTTCTCCCTGTGAGATCAAGGAGAAATCATCAATCCCTTCGGCGTTGAGAATGTCATAGGTGTACCAGGTGGGGAGGTGATCTCTTCCGTGATAGAGGGAAAGGCCCAGGTCCCCCCTTCCCAGGGACAGGTCAGCCCGAAATCCCAACTGGAACTCCAGAGGGGAGATTTCATCGTCGGGGTTGGGGTCGTCGATGGCGGTGAGGACCTCCTCCTCCATGCCCATGTACACGGTAGCGATCTCCGCCGTGCCCCCGGGCTGGTGCATGGTCCGAGGCTGGGGAATCAGCACGTTCCAGCGATTGGGAGCAAAGGCGGGGTATCGGGAGGGGACGAACCCCGGCAGCCACACCCCCTGGAACGAAATGGCAGACAGGGAGTACTTGAGCTGCACCGACGGAGCGGCCAGGGCCTCGGGGATGAAGGGATCCTCAAAATCCTTGGGGGTGAGCACGTCCACCGGGGAGAAAATATCCATGCGGCCCCATCGCAAGGTCTGGTTCCCCGCCGAGGCATAAAAGGAGCCGGCCCGGATGTCGGCATAGAGATCCTTCAGCAGGATGCGGGCGCGGGTCTTGTCGGAAAAATCGTAGCGGAACTGAACCTCCGCCACCGCCCCGGCTTCTCCCCATCGAGCCTGAAGGCGAGGCTCCAAAAGGATCTGGTTGCGGGAGGTGACGTACTCTCCGTTCTCCTCCCGAATCACCGCAAACTCCCCACGGGCTCCATTGGCATACCAGTCAATGGTGTGCTCTGGTTCGGCGGGAAGGGCCTTGGGGTACCAGAAGAGTTGCCACTCCACCTTACCGTCCAGTTGGAACTCGGGGGTGTCTGCCCTGGCCACCCCTGCAAGAGCAAGGAGAACGACCATTCCTCGCAGAGCGCTGCCACCTCCACGACGGGTCCGATCCCACAGGGCATCAATGATTGGGCAGGGCACCGGGGGCAAACTTTCCGTCGGAGAGGTTCTGGTTCACCTGGCGGGATTCGGCCTGCATGGTCGTTACCGATCCATCGCTCAGATCGGTCATGACCGCCCGATCATGACGGAACAGGGCGCCGTATTGCTTGAGATCCTCGGCGATCAGTTGCTTCTTCAGGGAGCCTCTCTTGTCATAGAAGTCCACCCTCCACACCAGACTGCGGGCGGCGTCCACCCAAAGGAGGACTTCTTTGTACCCGGACGCCTGCTTTTCGGCGTCGGTGCGGGGGGAATCCTTCACCACCGAACAGGCCACCCCCTGCCAGGTCTCGTCCCTCACCCAGTCGTAGGAACGGGCGATGAAGTCCGACTGGAGCTTCAGGTCTTCCAAGGTGAAGTCGCTTCCTACGAAGGACTCGGTTCGGTCGGTGGAGGCGATTCGCCGGGTCTTGCCGGTGGAGGGCACGTATACCCACTGCTGGCGGTTTTTACCGTCATCGCTGGTGAGAACTCCGGTGCGGGCCACATCTGCGGGCTCCCGAAACACCACCAGGCTGCGGGCCACCTGACCCGCCGGAGCCTTCAGGAACATGTCGAACCGTCGAACCCGGTTGCCGCCCGGACCTCCCTTGATGTCCATCCGAACCGAGAGATGCTCTCCTTGGGTCCGGGTAGCGGCATCCACTTTTCGCATCAATTCTTCCCCCTTGGGATCGGCGGCGGCGGGGGAAGGAGCCAGAAAGAGGGAGGCCAGAAAGGGGAGGAGGATCAGACGGGGAAGGAGGGAGGTCATCAGATTTCAATCCTTCGGGGTGGAAGTCGAACCGAGCGGCTTCCTTCAACGCCGACGGCGCGGCAGATTGAAAACCAGGGACGAAAAAAAGTACCGATTATTCGACGGCACCCTTACGGACGAACCCGTGGAGGAAAGTCCTCCCGCGATGCTCAGGGCCCGCTGAGCGCCATTCTTTCGATGGTCGCCGACGCCTTCAGATTGTCTATCCATCCCTTCATCGCTTCCCCCTGCCGGGAGAGAAGAAGCTGATCGGTCGCCGAGGCCTTTTCCTTCTCAAAAGCGCTCATGTCGGCTTCTTGCCGGGACTTCAACCGAACGATGACCATGGACCCTCCCACGTCGAACACCTGCTGGGGACCCTGGCCGGGAGTTCGCAGGGTGAAGGCCACCTGAGCCAGCTCAGGGGACTGCCCCAAGCGGGGCACCCGATCCTCGCTGAAATTAAAATCTCCGGTCTCCTGCACCTTCAGATCCAGCCCGGCGGTCTTGCCCTCGATGGATGCCCCGGCGGCAAAATCCTTGACGAGGGAATCGGCCAGGGCTCGGGCCTGCTTGGGACCCTCCTCCTCCACCATCAGCTCTTTGGCGATGTCCTTGCGGGCCTCCTCAAAGGAAACGGTCTTGGGCTCGCGAATCTCCACCGCCTTGACGATCTCGTACCCCTGAGAGGTGGGAATCACCTCGCTGACTTTTCCCGCCTCCAAGGTGGCCATGGCCTTCTTGAACTCCTCTTCCCCGTAGGGGGCTCCCGCCCTCTTTTCGTCCACCCATCCCACATCTCCCCCCTTGCGAGCGGAAAAGTCCTCACTGTACTGACGAGCCAGCTCGGCGAAATCCTCGGTGAGGGCCCGGGTGTGGAGCTCGTCGGCCTTGGCCTTCA
The DNA here is from genome assembly GCA_964426935.1 of uncultured Rickettsiales bacterium. GTDB lineage: Bacteria > Myxococcota_A > UBA796 > UBA9615 > JAKLKC01 > CAYRTW01. The sequence continues at coordinate 3,940 of CAYRTW010000200.1, read as the reverse complement.
CCTTGGCCTTCAGGGCCTCGTCATCCCCCTCAGCGCTACGCAGAAGGATGTGGAGGGCCTTCACCCCTCGGGGCTTGTTGTATTCCGTCTCGAACCGGGAGTCATAACGCTCCTGGGCCTTCTGAGAGTTGGCGGCAAGCCATGCGCCTGTGGCGGCCTCTCCGGTGTCCACCTTGTCCTTGAACAGGGATGGGTTGATGCGAACAAACTCCAGGTTCACCTGCTCGCTGCGCTTGCGGAAGTCTTCCAGCACCTCATCGGGGGACACGGTCACGGAGCGCCGGATCAAGTCCTGCAGGCGACGCACCATGAGATCACCCCGCAAGTCCGCCTCGAATCGGGCATCCTCCGTGTTGTTGTTCTTCAATACTTCTCGATATTTGTCGGGGGAGAACTTGCCGTCATCCCCTCGAAAGGCGGGCATGTCGGTGATTTCCTTGCGAAGCTCGTGGTCGCTGACCACCACCCCCTGACGACGGGCCTCCTGGGCCAGGACCTCCCGGGAGATCAACTGGTCGATGATCTCAGCTCGGATGCGCTCCAGATCGGCGTCCTTGAGCTCCCGGTAGCGCTTTTGACGGTAGACCTCGCTGCGATAGGCTCGGGAGAATTCCCCGTCCTTGATCTCCACGCCGTTCACCACGGCTACCGCCCGGGATGCGTTGGACTGGGAAGAGCCCACTCCCCAGAAGATGAACACCACTACGATGATGGCAAAGATGACCTGGATGACGACGGAAGAGGAGTTCCGGCGAAGAAAGTCGAGCATGGGATCCCCTGAGGATGCATGGGCGAGGGCAATAGAGGCCTGATCGGCGCCCAGCCAACGGCGAGGCACTATAGAGGCAAGAGGGCTGAGGGGAAAGGGTGAGGGGGCATTTACGGGGGGGCCCCGAGGGTCCAAGCGATTCACTTCCCGAGAGGTGACCTCGGCGGAAAGGATCCACCTCCCCAGGGACACCGTGAACTGGTCAGAGGTCTCCTTCGGAGCCTGGTTTGCTTGCCCATACGGCAGCTACCTCGTTCTACCCCCTCCCTCCCACCTTGACCCTCCCGCCTCTCAAAGGCAGAATCCGGGGCCCCACGCCCTTCTCGCCCTCCTCTCCGGGAACCCCTGTGAATTCCCCGTCCCCCTCCCCTCCGGGAATCAAGACCCTTTGCCCCGCTTGAATTTTCGGAAGATCCTCGCCGCCGCTGCTCTCCTGTTGGCGGCCTTGGTGTGGATGGGGCGAGGGGTTTCGTCTACGACCTCCAATCCGGTTCTGAAGGCTTTCCTGGCGGTGACCAGCCCCGTTCAGGCGGGGGTCCATTCCGTTTCTCTCTCCCTGGCTTCGGCGTGGGGTCGTTACCTGTCCCTGGTGCGGGTGCAGAAGGAAAACGAGGCCCTGCTCCGGCAACTGGCAGAGACGGGGAGTCAGAAGGCTCAAATCCAGGAGATAGAGAGGGAAAACGCTCGCCTCCGAGAGCTCTCCGGGCTGCGATTGAGGACCCATCCTCAAGGCATCGGAGCGCGGGTCATCGCCCGGGGAGCGAGCGAAAGGTTCCGCATCGTCCGGGTGGATCGAGGTGCGGAGGATGGGGTGAGGCAGGGGATGGCGGTGCTTTCTCCCCATGGGGTGGTGGGCCAGGTGGTGAGAGTGGGTCGGGGCTCTGCCGATGTCATGCTCATCTCCGATCCCCTTTCTGCCGTAGGAGTCGTAGTCCAGGAGTCCCGGGTGAAGGGGGTGGTGGAGGGGGGAGGAGGAGCCGGATGTACGTTGAAGTATGTGGCTCGGTCCGATCAACCTGCAGTTCCTCAAGGCTCGGTGTTGATGACCTCGGGGGAGGACGGTGCTTTTCCCGCCGGGCTTCTGGTGGGAAGGGTGGGGGCGGTGAATGCCGGGCCGACGGGTCTGTTCCTGGATGCGGTGGTGGAGCCCGCCGCCCCCCTGGATCGTCTGGAGGAGCTGCTCATCCTCCCGGTAGATGGGGTGGTGGATCCCCCTCCTCAGGAACTTCTTCCTGGCCTTCTCGGCGAAGTGGCGGGAATCGGCGATGCCCCCCTGGAGCGCCCTTCTCCGGCGGAACTTGCCGGGGACGCGGGAGCAGGAACCGACCCGGTGCCGGAGGGAGCGGAGGCCCCCACCGAGGAGGATGAGGACCGCAAGGGGGAGGATGGAGGAGACGAAAAGGAGGATCGAAAGCCATTGCCTTCGCCGGGGCCGCGCCGCCCCAGAGGAAGAAGATTTCAGTGATATCGCTGTTTTGTGTGATCTATGGCTGGATGCTGCTGGTGGTGCGGACCTCCCTGGTACCGGCGTTCTTCCTTTTTCCCATCCCCGTCGATCTCCTCCTTCCCCTGGTGGTGTTCCTGGGTTTCCAGCGGCCCTTCGCCGCTGGTGTCATGGCCACCTTGCTGCTGGGGGGTATGGCGGATGCTCTCTCCGGGGGAGGAACGGGGTTTCACGCAGTCAGCTATTTGGTGTGCTTCTTCGCCTCCCAGTTCCTCGCCTCCCAGCTCCTTCTGCGGGGTGTCCTTCTGGAAATGCTGCTGGCCGGCCTTGGGTTGGTTTTGGGGGGCCTGGCGGTCGCTGCTGCGGGTCGGATGGTGGGCGTGGAGGCGCCCCCCCTCTCTGGGGGTCTGCTGGGGAACGCCTCGGCAACTGGCCTCCTGGCTCCCCTGCTGCTCTGGCCGGTGAGGGCCCTGGACAAGAGGCTGCGAGGCCGAAAGGAGCCGTGGATGGTACGGCCTCTCCTTCCCAGGTAGATGGTGGAAATCCTCCGCTCCACCCACCACATTGCTGACTTCCGGGGTCGCCTCTTTGCCCTGGGACTCATCATCCTGGCCTCCTTCCTGGCCCTCTCCTATCGCCTGTGGGAACTTCAGGTCCTGGAGGGGGAGGTCCACGCGTCAGCCTCCGCCCAGAATTCCTTGAAACAACGGGAGATTCCCGCTCCCCGAGGCATCGTCTATGACGCCTTGGGGAACCATCTGGCCGAGGTGCGCCCGGCCTTTGACGTGGTGCTGACTCCCACCGAGGTCCTCCCCCCTGGTGGTGAAGTGGAGATGGGGCAGGCCGGCCTCCCCAGGAAAATTCCAGTGGACGTGTTGGGGAGGCGTCTGGGAGGGCTTCTGCAGATCCCCACCGCTGAGATCGTGGAGAGGTGGAAGGCCCAGAAGGGAGGAGCCCGCTACCGACCCATGCTGGTGAGGGCCTACGCCACATCATCGGAATTGGCGCGCGTAGAGGCCCGGCGTGCGTTTCTGCCCGGGGTCGAGGTCCTCATTTCTTCTCGCCGCTACTACCCCTTTGGCGGTTTGTTCTGCCACCTCATCGGCTACTTGCGGGAGGTTCGTTCCGACGAACTGGAAAAGCTCCGCTCCCGGTATCGGGCTTCCCCTCTGGGAGAGAGCCACTACGAGATGGGGGATCAGGTGGGGAAATGGGGGATCGAGGGGGCCTTTGAGGAGAGCTTGAAGGGGAAGGATGGGGCCTACCACGTCTTGGTCGATTCCATGGGGAGGGAGCTGGGGAAGAACCTGGAGGGGCTGCCGGGATGGGAGTATCTGGAATCCCTGCGCCAACTCCTGGCCTCTCGCAATCATCACGAAGAGCCGGGGGCCGACCTTCATTTGACGGTGCGATTGGATCTTCAACAATTGGGCCAGGATCTCATGGAGGGAAAGTCGGGGGCCATCGCCGTCCTGGAAGTGAACACGGGCAGGGTGCTGGCCCTGGTCAACGCCCCTACCTTTGACCCCTCCATTTTTGCAGGGCGACTGTCTCCCGAGGCCTGGAAGCGTCTGTCCACCGATCCTGCCCATCCCCTCACCGACAAGGCGGTCCAGGGGATCTATCCTCCTGGCTCCACCTTCAAGATGGCGGTCGCCGCTGCTGCCCTGTCCGAGGGGGTGGTCACTCCGTCAACGACATTCAATTGCTCAGGATTTTTCAAGGTG
>CAYRTW010000199.1:0-11669 GCA_964426935.1 uncultured Rickettsiales bacterium | reverse complement strand
AAATCCTCACCATGGTGCTGCGGCTTCGGCGCTGCGGCCGTTCGCTCGCTGCGCTACGCATTCGGTGTGATCCTCGGAGAGGGGAAACACTCGACCCCCAGGGGCGAGAAATCACCGAGAGCCAATCACCGCTGCATCGACGAGAGAAGGCCCCTCCTCACCCGCCAGTGCCCCCGTCCGCCAGCTTGCGGGTCGCCGCCGCTGCCTTGGTGAAGGCGTCCAGGAGAAGCAACTCAAAGTTGGCGGGAAGATCTTCATCCGCCATCCCCACCGCCACCTTGCCCTTGGATTCCTTGGCCTCCAGGGTCCTCTCCAGATAGTAGGGGAAGCGGGTCATGGTGTCCCCCTTGGAGGTCTTCAGGGTCACCGGCTGACCGCTCTCTCCATCCACCAGGGTCAAGCCCACATCCACCCTCAGGGTACGGCTCACCTTGCCTCCCGCCTTCTGAGCCAGGGGTTGGGCTGACAGCTTCACATCCACTACCCAGAGATGGGTCGGAGAGGCGGCCTTCACCTCGGCCACTGCGTCCCCCCCTGCCTCAAACGCTCCCGAGCTGAGGAAGTTGGTGGCTCCTTGCAGCCGGGAGATCAGGTCCCCATCCACCACCGCCCGGAAAGCTCCCGAGCTGTACAGCCCGGTGCGGGCCAGGGAGCGGAGTTGGGAGGCCGATGGCTTCCAGGAGATCCCCGATCCCCCCTGCATGTCCAGGTTGCCCACCGCCACCAGTCGGGTGTCCGCTGCCGCCGTCCCACTCACCGCCTTGATTCTCAGCCCGGGGAGGGCGGTGGTGGTCAGGGCCATCACCTGGGCCTTCTCCCGCTTGGGATCCGACTCGATGACCTTGGCGGTCCCCACCAGCTCCTCCACGAAGCCGTAGGAGCCCCCCTTGCCGTCCTTTACTTCTTTGGCGGCCCTGTATACCTCCACCACGGTGCCCTGCCCGGCAGGGATCCCCGACACCGGCCAGGACAGGCTGCTCCCCGCCGCCTTGTCGGCCTTCCCGGTCGCCAGACGAGGCTTGAACCCACTGGCGGCCTTGGTGGCTACGGCCAGAAGAGCGTCCTTGGTCAGACCGGGGAAGATGTCGTCGGGGTCAAACTGCTTTCCCCCCTCCTGGATCACATCCTGCCGGCTCTCCGACGCAGAAGCTCCATAGAGCACGGCACCGGTTCGCACGTCCACAAAGGCCAGGGAGGTGGTCACTTCCATCACCAGATTTTCCGAGGATGACTTCTCATCGAAACGAGTCAGGCGTTGATGCCGGTCCACCCGGGCAATGACCGCCAGATCAGGAGAGACCTGGGCACCCACCAGGGCCTTTTCTGCCACATCTCCCTGAGCCGCCTCCTTGAGCTGGGCTCGCACCAGGTCCCCTGCCGAGGGAATCACCACGAACCCGGCATCCGCCAGGAGATCCTCGGCCCACTGATCCACATCTTCTACGGCCACTCCTGGGGGCACCGACGCATCTCCGTCTTCGGGGGCTCGGGCCACCATCAGGCGGGGGGTGTTGCTGGCGGTCGCCGCCATGCCAAAACGCACCAGGGTGTCGCCGTTTTTGGGCAGCCCTCCCGGCGAGGTGGGCCGGGCCAGGGAAAGCCGATCCTGGGTCTGGAAGATGGAGAAGTTGCGGGCCGGCTTGCCCCCTTCGCCGGGAAGCTGGAACACCTCACCGTTGTAGGCTCCGTCCATATAGCCCCTTCCCAGGACCACCACACCTCGGTAGGTGTCGACCACCTTGGCCTCGATCCTCCCCGGCTTGAACTCCTTGCCCAGGCGAGTGGCCAACTCGGTCACCAACTGGTTGGAGGCCTGATCCGTCAGCCCCGCCAGGAGATCGGCCGGGGGAGAATTCACGTTCCCCGACTTCTTGGAGGAAGCTCGGGCCGTCAATGAGCGGGCCGCCAGGACCTCTCCGGTCCCCAGGTTCACCACGAACAGGGTTCCGGTGACCGCCAGATGAAAGTCGGTGCGCTCATTGCCGAAGTGAATGGTGCGGAGTTGGGCGCGGGAAAGACGCAACCCCAGGTGAAGGAGGTCGCTCAACTCCAGGTTCACCGAGGCGCTGTTCTCTCGGGCTTTTCCCGCCGCAGCCGCTTCAGGAAACCGGGCCACCAGCTCCTTCTGCAACACCGCCGTGGTCTTCTCCTCCAAGGCCTTGCGGACGACAGGGTCAGCAGACCGGGCCATCCCCTTGGACACCATCACCGGAGTCAACGGGCGCAAAGCCACTTCCCCCCGAGATGCGCCGGGGAGGCCCCAGGACAAAAGGAAGGTCAGGAGGGTCAGAAGCGAAAGGAAGCTCCCCCGATGGAGAGGAGAATACCGCAGGGAAACCAGGGACATATAAACCTCAATCGTAGACGTGACGCCGAGTGGGAGGGGAGGAGGAAGGGAGAAGGACCCCTATGGGACGGGGAGCCTCAGGAGAGGAGAGTGGGGCGGGGAAGAGGAGGTCGCCCCCTTTCCAATTTGTGGGGGAGAAGCCGCCACATCCTGGAGGGGGACCCTGGAGGGCCGGGAATCAGTGGCGAACCAGGTTCACGTTGGCACCCAGGGACATCTCTTCTTCCAGTCCCTCCAACCCCGGCACCTTGTACAACGCTCGAAGCACGTTGTTCTTGACCTCGGCCACCTTCTGCTTGGTGGTCAGCATGAACTCCACCATGCCGTTCTTGTTGTCGTAGGACCGCTCTTCCAGGGAGAGCACGCCGGCGACGGCGGTGATGGCGTCCTGGGCCTCCAGCTTCTGGCGGGTGTTCTGCAGACCGGCGATGCGAATGCTGACCTCGATCCCCTTGTCGTCGCGACGACGCCAGTACTGGAAGAGCTGCTCCGCCAGTTCCTGCCCCAACACGTCTCCACATCGCGCCGCCGAAACCCGAGAAGAGGAGGTGGCATCGGAGGACACCCCTCCCTGGGAGATGATTTCGCTGGCCAGGATGTCCCCGGTGGCGGTGTCGATCACCCGAAGCCCAAGGTTGGCCTTGGTGTAGTAGGAACCCTCCTTGATTCCCTCGTCGATGACGATGGCCACTCCGATGGCCACCGCGTCGGCGTTGTACTTCTCTCCCAGGGCCATGGCCTTGCGGGACACCATCTGCTCATCCTTCAGCGCGTCGGTGATGACCCCCTTGGGACCGATCATTTCCGCGCGGATCTGCTGGGAGACCTGATTGTCAACCATACGCACGTCCCTCTCCAGCATCCTCTTGGTGAAGGCGTCCAGGGAGGCGGGCTCGGGGTTCTTGATCTGGAGGAGGGTGGGGGGGAAGTACTCCTCGACGTGCATCTTGAACTCGCTGGCCTTGGCGCTCTCTCTCTCCTTGTAGCGATCCTTCTCCGAAGCGGCGTAGGCGGCGTTCTTGTTGGAGGAATACCGTTGGGAGTCGCTGGCCTGGATGCTGCCCGAGGAAGAGCCGTAAGCGGCGCCGTTGTTGGTCACCACCGCACCTGAGCTGCGGCCTCGGGCATCGACGGCGGTGTCCCTGGATGCCTTGGTAGAGGAGGAGGCTGAGGCGGCCACCCGGGCGTCATGGCTGGCGTCCACGGATCGGTCGTAGGAGGCATCCTTCTTCTCGATGTCGACCTTGCTCTTGAGGATGGGCTTGTTGGGATCCTGGGGCTTCTGGTCCCCTTGAAAGTACTCGTCGATGATCACCGCGATGCTGCGACGAGAACCCACGTCCTGGGAGAAACCCAGTCCGTCCAGGTTCTGACGCAAGGTGGCCTCGTCAATGAATGCTTTGACGGTCACCTTGTAGCACTTGTCGATGTCCTCTTCCTTGACCACCTCCACCCTCTTGACGAAGGCTGCGGAAAGGGGAAGGACCTGGGTGGCGATCTCTTCCTCCTTGGCCTTCAAGACCTCAGCCGGCATGTAGCGGGGAAGGGCCTTCTTGACCGCGTCGGCAGTGGCCTCGTCGATGGCCTTCTGGCGGGCCACCATGGCGTCCTTCTTCTTGGAGTAGGTGGACGCCCCCAACCCGACAAAGGGGACTTCAGCCGCCTGAGCCAGGGGAGGAGAGAGCAGCACGAGTCCGGCCAGCATCAACAAGGCGATCCTGGTGATCCGGCGAAGGAGGGGAGTAAAGATCATGGGATTCCTTTCATGGGCCGAGGAGGAGGGGGGCTCCCGTCCTCTTCCAAAGCGGGGAGTGCGAAGGTCGCCAGCACGCCGAAGCAGAGAACTCTCCCCCGCCCCGGCCCGCCGAATCAGAGTTGGGGCTCGGAGTCGGTGGCCTTGACGGAGGCGGTCTCGGGGGGGTCCATGTGGTGTTTGTCATAGATCTGCTTCATCAAATTGTCGTTGCGCTTCTTGGAGGCCTCAAAGGCCTTGCGGCGCACTTCCACCATCTTGAAGGTGGAATCGATCCTCTTCAGTTTTTTGATGTTCATCGCCTCGGCAATGGGGTTGGCATGAAGGATGGCGTTGGTCACCTGGATGGAAGCGGCAGCGATGTCCACTCCGATGGCGACGATGTTGAGCCCCGCCCAGAAGTGGAGGCGGTCCGCCTTGCGAATCTTCTCCTTCTCGGCATCGTCCAGCTTCTCCTTCTTGACCAGGGTGTCTCCCGCCTCTTCGCTGAGTTTGTCGGTCTCACTCATGACTTCGCCGGTCACCGTGGCCTTCTCCACCGGGTCCGAAGAGTTCTCGATGTTCTGAAGCTTCTTTTTGAGGGCGGCTGACTTCTCGGCCAGGCCGGCGGCATCGATCAACACCCACTCCGCCCGCACCGCCGCACTCCCCGCTACCGCAAAGTGAAAGGAGATGTTCTCTCCCAGGGACAGCACCGTGGCGATCCCGCTCCCACCCCCACCGGAATTGCCCGGCAAGGGAGGAAGGGCCAGGGCGGTCACCGGAATGGCGGCAAACAGCCCGGCGCAGAGAAGCCAGAGACGGGAGGAAAAGATGGTCATGGACGAGATCCCTTCAAGCGCTAGACCCCCGGCGAAAGCCGCAGGAGAGGGTGGAAACGGGGAGGGGAAAGGCCTCCCCCAAGTGCGCGAGGCGCAAGACGGCGGATGATGTCGCTTCCGTCCTGGCAGTGTCAACTGTCCCGGTGAAAATATACCAGACACCATCCTAACAACCCCAAGGAGTCGTTTAGAACGACACGCGCTTCCAGCGCCTCGGGACACCTGCTCTTCCCACCTCCCACCGTGGTGCCGGTCCTTCGAATGACTTTTACCCGGCGCCTGCCCATCTCTCCTGGCCCCCCAAGGCATCCTCGACAAAAAACCGCTTCAAATCGTCAGGAATATGTCATACAAGGCCCTCCGTGCCTCGGGGCTGGCGGGGGGAGGATCCCTGGCCTGCCCCGGCCCTGTAGGGCTTTGCATGGGACCTGTTGATTTTCTCGTTACCGCCTGGTGCCTCTTCCTGGCCTTTGTGTATCTGGCCCTGGTCCCAGAAGCCGCCAACCCGGTGCTGGGGGCGGCTCCCTACCTGATCCTGACCGCCGCCATCCTCGCTCTCCGATACAGCTACGACAGGCTGCCCGGGCCCCTCCGCCTGCTGAGGCGCACCTATCCCCTGTTCCTGATGCCCCAGGGATTTCTGGACATCTGCCGGCTGGGCAATCTCCTTCACGACAATCGCAGCCACGACCCACTGGTGCGATCCTGGGACGCCTTCCTCTTCGGAGTGGAGCCGGCGTGGTGGCTGCGGGAAACTTTTTCCTCCCCCTGGCTGAGTGAAGCCCTGCATGGCCTGTATTTCAGCTACTTCCTCCTGATTGCGGGCACCGGCCTGGCGCTGGAGCTTTCCTCCCACCCCTATCTCCAACGCTTCCAGTTCCGGCTGGCCACGCTGTGGATTGCCAACGGGTTGGTCTACATCAGTTTTCCGGTGGCGGGCCCCCACGAGCTTCGGGGGAGCGACTACCTCCAGGACACCTTTTTCGTGCGGTTGATGGACACGATCTACGCCACGACCCATCACTCCGGCGGGGCCATGCCCTCCTCCCATGTGGGGGTGGCCTGGGTCTGCTGGGCCTCCCTCTACTCCTACAACAAGAAATACTCCTGGTTCGCCCTCCCCAGCGCCCTGGGCATCACCGTGTCCACCGTCTATTGCCGATATCACTATCTGGTAGATGTGATAGGGGGGATCGTGTTCGCCTTGGCCTTCATTCCCATCGCCGACGCGGTGCTCGACATCCTTCGCTCCGAGAAGAGGGCCCATCAGGAACAGGGGTTTGCCGCTCTGGTTCTGCGATTTCGAGATGGAGTCAACCAGGCCATGCGCCGCATCGTCGGCTGAGCCTCGGGGGCCCTCTCCGTCGTTTCTCCTCTCTCTCTCCCTTCCTCCCTGCCCTTGCCCGGGACTTCCCTTCGCCAATCCCCCGGTGAACCGGAGCGGGCGGGGCTGTGGTACATACGGCCATGCTCATCGTCCTGCGCGCCAACGTCTCCCCTTCAGAGCAGTTGGAAGTGGAATGGTTCATCGCCTCCCTGGGCCTGCTCGCCCATCCCGTCCCCGGGTCGATGCGGACCGCCATCGGCATCACCGGCAATCGGGGACCCATCGATCCCGAGCCCTTCCTCCGCATGGCCGCTGTTGCCGAGGTCATCCCGGTCACCCGTCGGCCTCGCCAGGTGGATCGGGGACCGGATCGGGGGGATACCGCTTTCTCCCTGGGCAACGTACCGGTGGGAGACGGTTCCTTGGTGGTGGCGGCCGGCCCTCCAGGCCCCGAATCTCCAGAGACACTGCAGGAAATCGCCCGCGCCCTGGGCCTTGCTGGAGTGCGGGTGTTTCGCGCTCGTGGTCTGCTGAATCCCTTCCCTGAGGGGCACCGCAGCGGAGGGGAAGGTCCCCAGGCGGATCTCCTCTCTTTGATGGAAGGAATGGAGCTTCCCCTCCTTGCCGAGGCCTCTCATCCCGCCTCCATCGACGCGCTCCGCCCCGCCGCTGCCGCCTTTGAAGTGGGGGCCCGCAACATGACCCATCTGGGCCTCCTCCATGCCCTGGGGGAGATGGACCTTCCCGTTCTGTTGCGGCGGGGCATCGGGGCCACCCTGTCGGACCTTCTCGACGCCGCCGAAGAAGTGGTCACCCGGGGCAATGGCAAGGTCATCCTGGTGGAATGCGGCATCCGCACCTTTGAGCCCTCTTCCAGGCGCACCTTTGACGTGGCCGCCATCCCCACCCTCAAGCGACTGAGCCATTTGCCGGTGTTTGCTGATCCTTCCCGGCCAACAGGGCGCCATGATCTGGTGGGCCCCTTGGCCCGGGCGGCGGTGGCGGCGGGCGCCGACGGGATTCTCCTGGACGTTCACCCCGAACCCATCTGGTCTTCCACAGGCAGCGGTCGGGCCCTGGATTTTGCCGGGCTGGATTCGGTCATGGCAGGAATCCGGGCGGTGGCAGGGGCCCTCGACAGGACTCTGGCGTGAGGAGACTGTCCTTTTGCAGCCCCCCACCTTCTTTGCCCCTCCCCGCCCAAATTGCCGCACCCCATCCTTTCCCCTTGCCCACCTCTCCCGGGCCCCCCACTCTGTCCCCATGCGATCTCGTCTCCTCCCCCTGTTCCTGGCTCTTGCCCCCCTTCTCTCCGCCTGCCCCGAGACCGCCCAGGATCCCCGCATCACTCTCCTCTCCCCGAAGGAAGGGGATGTGGTGTGTGGAGAGCCCCTCCAGGTGGAAGTCCAGGTAGAGAACTTCACCCTGACGGAGGAAGAAGGTGGCGTCTATGACGAACCCGATGGCACCGGCCACGCCCACGTCTATCTGAACGGCCAGGAGGTCCTCCAGGGAGGTGGTGAGTCCATGGAGGTCCCCGGACCCATCGCTGACGGCGCCTGGCAGGTGAAAGTGGACCTGGCCAACGCCAATCACAGCCCGGTGGAGCCCTACACCAGCGACACGGCGGTCATCACCGTGGACGCTGCCGCCTGCGGTCCGTAGGAGCCATTGCCCATGCTCCCCTTCCCCACCACTTCCCTCCTTCTCCTGGTCATGACTTCCCTTCTGTGGATGCACGGCTGCACTCCGGAGACCGAAGGGGACGACGACACCACTCCCTTCCCCGAGGACTTCCAGGTGGAGGCGTGGAGCGTGCCCTCTCCTCCCCAGGCGCAGGAAGAAGCGGAGCTTTGGTACACCATTGAGGATCAGGACGGAAACCCCATTCCCGATCTCCAGCAGAGCCACACACGCATGGTCCATGTATTTGTGATCAGTGAGGATCTGCACACTTTTCATCATCGCCACCATGAGGATTTTCACCCCCTCACCGCAACCGATCTGGAAACTGCCACCTACCATTTTCCCGAGACCTTCCCGACCTCGGGAAACCATCTCCTGGCCTACGACTTCGCCTACGCCAACCAGTATCACTTGAAGACCGGTTGGGTGGAGGTGGGAGGAGACCTTCCCCAGCAGGCCCGGGACGACACCCCCTATAGCGAATCCACCGACGGCGGAGTGACCGGGGCTCTGACCTGGACTACTCCTCCCCTCCCGGGCTACCCATCCTCCTTCTCTGTGCATCTGACCGATGATCTGGGAGAAGAAATTACCGATATCGTTCAATTTTTAGGTGCTGATGCCCATTGCGCCCTGGTCCGGGACGACCTCTCCTTTGTGTCCCACACCCATGCCTATGTGGAGGGAATGGAATCCATGCCTCCCAGCCACACCATGCCCCACGAATATCCGGGGCCGGAGCTTCCCTTCCGGTTCACCTTCCCCGCTGCCGGTACCTACAAAATCTGGGTGCAGTTTGCCCGAGAGGCCGATCCCGAGGTCCCCTTCACCCTCCCCTTTGTATTTGAAGTGCTTCCCTGACCGGAACGTCTGAACCCTTCCCCTTGATTCACCCGGGCAACCCGTGAACGGCAGCGCCTGCTTTGGGACGGGGGATTGGCGTTGACACTGGGTGTCACTCCCGTAAGCTCCCTGCATGCGCCTCCTCCGCCTTGGTTCTTCCCCCCTTCCCGCCCTGATCTTCCTGCTGGTGATGGGGGCCTGCTCTCCCCCTCCTGAGGCTCCCAAGGACCTGGCGGAGCTGTCCGCCTACCTGTTCCGGGAGCATGAGAACGAGGATCTGCGGGTGCTGTCGGTGGGAATGGGCAACCTGGAGGATCTTCTGCTTCAGCATGACCTGGATGGAGACGTGGACGGCCGCTCCTTCTCCCTGCCCGACCTGGACGAGGCGGACGTCTCGGGGGTGGCCCACCCCGATGCCGACCTGAAGGGATGCTTGCCGGTGGCGGTGGCGGGGCGCAGCCGATACGCCATCGAGTGGTCAGCCCTCTTTGCCATGGAAAGTGATCAACGACCGGCAGAGCCCTCGGCAGAAGCCTACGAGAGGGTCTTCATCGATCCCGAGGATCCCTCCTGTTATGCGGATCGTTCCTGTGAATGGATGCGGACTCGCAATTACATCACCCGCAGCAATCCTCTGTATACCATCCCCTTTGAACTTCCCAAGAACTTCCGTTGGGTGCCGATTTGGAAAGACGGAGAGGAAACCGGGCGAAACGCCATGGTGGCTCGCTCCTGGATTGAGGAGTCCTTCTGGGCCGAGGACGAAGAGACCCAGATGGTGCAGTCCTTCACCCTGGATACCTGGATCGAGCAGGAGGATGGTTCCACCCTGCGCTATCAGACCTTGTGGTCAGAAACGATCATCCCCGGGGTGACCGATGAAGATCTCATCCGTTACGTCATTGTAGATGGCATCGGCGACGCCTTTGAAGCAGCGGACGACGCCTTTGAGGAGATGTATTCCCTGTGAGACGACCTTTCTTCTTTTCGCTGTTTCTGCTGGGTTTCATGGTCGCCAACGTCTCTCCCGTCCATGCCGGCCGCCCCACGCTCCCCCCCCTTTCTGCCGATCAGTTGGCCAAGATGGGGCAGGGCAAGGTGGCCCTCACCACCCGCAAGGACGGGGAGACGGGCAAGGCGGTGGTGACCGGAGTGGCCCAGATCAAGGCTCCCCACGAGTCCATCTGGTCCATCATCTTGGACTCTCGTCATTCCAAAACCGCCTCTTCAGCGGTCAAGGAGGTCCTGACCCACCAGGACACCACCGCCCCCGATGGCACCCGCACCATGGCCATGGAATGGCACCTGCGGGTCGCCCTGAGCAGCATCAAATATCACACCATCCGCATCTATCACCCCCGGGAACGCTACTTGAATTGGAGCATCGACCGATCCAAGAAGAGCGACATCGCCGACACCACCGGCAGCTATTCCACCCACGATTCCAACTCCCCAGGGACGGTGTTCCTCCTCTATTCCGCCCGCATCGACACCGGCAGAAACATCCCCGACTGGCTGGAGGAAGACCTCACCGAATCCGGGCTGAAGAAATACCTGCAGTACGTAAAGAGGGTGGCAGAAGGGGGCAAATAAAGCGGAGCAAATAGGGGGGAGCCCCCTCTCTCTCAGTTCAACACCCCATCACAGTTTTCATCGGTGGCGTTGCCGGGAATATCATAGGCCCCCGGATTGACCGCTCCCGACGTGTCGTTGCAGTCGCCCCCTTCTTCGGTGAAACCGTCTCCGTCATCGTCGTGAGCGGTGGTGCCTTCATCCACGACGCCATCGCAGTCGTTGTCCACCCCGTCAGCGGTCTCAGGTCGACCCACCCGAACATTGGAATCCCCGTCGTTGCAATCCCCAGAGGCTTCGGAGACCCCGTCCCCGTCATCATCGGAGAAGGTGGTGTCTTCATCGGTCGTCCCATCGCAATCATCGTCGATCCCGTTGGGCAACTCGGTGGCCCCGGGATGGATATCCGGCTCCAGTTCCTCGCAATCTCCCCCCACACCGGTGTAGCCGTCCCCATCGGTGTCCCCTTCGCCCCCAGGAATCACCCCATCGCAGTTCCAATCCACAGTGGGACCCAGATCGGCAGCGCCCGGATACACATTCGGGTCCCCGTCGCTGCAATCGCCGGTGGCCTCGGAATAACCGTCCCCGTCGTCGTCATACACGCTGGTACCCTCGTCGAGGATTCCATCGCAGTCGTTGTCGGTGAAATCCTCCAGTTCAGGAGCGCCAGGATAGGCATCGGGATTGGAATCGTCGCAATCGCCCGATTCCTCGGTGTAACCATCGCCATCGTCATCATAGGAGGGAGTCCCCTCATCCACATCGCCATCGCAGTCGTTGTCCTGGCCGTCCACCACCTCCACCGCCCCTGGATGGACGGTGGGGTCGTCGTCGTCGCAGTCCCCTTCGTCCTCGGTAAAGCCATCCCCATCGTCGTCGTTGCACTCGGTCTCGTCATCGGCGATGCCATCACAGTCCTCATCCTCCCCGTTGCACAGCTCGGCCGCCCCCGGGCGCACGTCGGGATCCTCATCGTCGCAGTCTCCGGCGCACAAGGAATACCCGTCCTCATCCTGATCCCAGTCCGAACCCGACCCCACCTCGCAGTCGTTTCCATAAAGGTTCACCTGGAGGGGTTTGATCGCTCCCCCTCCCACATCTATGGACAGCACATCCGCCTCGGCATTGTCATCGGTGGGGGAGAACCGCACCGTGAGAGTGTAGGAGGCTCCCGGTCCCAGCTCCACGGGCAGGGGCTGGGTCAACGAGACGGTGAAGGGGAAATCCCCTCCCTCGATGAAGGCGGTGTCCAGGGTGACCTCCAGGAACCCTTCGTTGGTGACGGTCACCGTGTCCTCTGCGGTGTCCCCGTCGCTC
>CAYRTW010000198.1:0-11683 GCA_964426935.1 uncultured Rickettsiales bacterium | reverse complement strand
TGGATGCTGGCGCGACGGCTGGGGGCGCCTTGATTATTCGGCTACACCCTCTTAGTCCAGACACACCGAATAGGGGGCCCCCAAGGACCTTCCCTTTGCGGTTCCACCAGCACTTACGGTAGTTTCAGCGACCACGCCGCCCCCCTCCCTCCCTCGCCTTTGCGAAACGAGCCCCGGATGACCAGACAGAGGACCGATGCCCGACTGGCCCTCCTCCGGGCCGCAGAGAGGCTCTTCGCGGCGCGGGGAGTCGATGTGGTTTCCCTGCGAGAGATTGCCGGGGCGGCAGGGCAGGGCAATCATTCCGCCGCCCTCTATCACTTCGCCGACAAGAAGGACCTCATCAACTCACTGCTGGAGCGCCACTCCGATCCCATCCAGTCCGCCTGGCTCCTCACCCTGAACCACATGGCGGCCGAGGGGCGGGTCGCCGCTGTCCTGTACTGCTCCATTGCCGATTACCACCGCCTGGTCACCGCCGGCCACACCCTCCCCCGGGAAGACTTCACCCAGGATCTCATCGCCTCCCTGGTCAGCCTCCTGGGGACCAAGACCCGAGCCGCCCGCCAGGAGGTCGGATAGGCCATTCCCTCAAGGCTCAGTGACGGGCGGAGCGGATTCAGGGTCAAGATCGGAAGGAGAGAACAGGGAGGAGAACCCTGGATCGGAGCGAGACCCTTCGCTTGACCCCCCACCTCCGACACTTCATCCCACCAAGACGGCCTCGCCCCTTGCCTGGCCGCCCCCTCCCATGCACCATACGCCCCTTGTGGCGCTGTTCTTGGCCAACCTCATGGAGGAACCAAACCTTCGATGCGTACCCCTGACGGCCTGATTTCCCTTATGGATCAAGGCATTGTGGAGAGAGTGGTCAGACCGCTGATGAGCGGCAAGGAAGCCCAGGTCTATCTGGTGATCTCCGAAGGAGAGGAGAGAGTCGCCAAGGTGTACAAGGATGCCCGGCATCGCTCCTTCAAGCACCGGGCGGACTACACCGAGGGACGGCGTTCCAAAAACACCCGGGATCAGCGGGCCATGCAGAGAGGGAGCAAGCATGGCAAGGCCCAGGAGGAGGAGGCCTGGCGCTCCGCCGAGGTGGACACCATCTACCGGCTGCGGGAGGCGGGGGTGAGGGTGCCCGTTCCCTTCTACTTCCTGGATGGAGTCCTGGTGATGGAGTTGGTCAAGGATGTCCATGGGCGTCCGGCACCCCGCCTGAGCGAGGTGACCATGAACCTGGCCACGGCGCGAAGGATCTTCGACCATCTGATCGGAGAGGTGGTGAAGATGCTCTGCGCTGGCATCGTGCACGGGGACCTGTCGGATTTCAACGTATTGATGAGCGCCAATGGTCCGGTGATCATTGATTTTCCCCAATCCATGGATGCGGCTGGAAATCAAAACGCCAAAGAGATCCTGATGAGGGACGTCGCCAACCTGAACCGCTTTCTCCTTGGATACGGCCCGGCGGATCGACCTTTACGCCATGGCCCGGAGATGTGGGAACGGTACGCCAGGGGGGAGTTGCGACCCGAAACCGTGCTGACGGGTCGACATCAAGGGTCCGAAGCCCGGGTGGATCTGCGGGGTCTGATGCGGGAGTTGAAGGACGACGAGATGGACCAGAGGATGAGGAAGGGCGGGAGGTAGAGAGGGGGACCCCCTGTTGGGAGCCCCCCTGTTCGCCTGATTTATTTCACGATTTATTTCACCTGAATTCCCACATAGGTGGCGTTGTCGGTTTCGTTGGACTCGGTGAGGGTGCCCGAGGGGTCAAGGATCAGCCCCAACCAGTACTTCTTCCCGGTGGTGAGGGTGGAAGGAAGGGTGACGGTAAAAGAGGTCAGCATCGGCTCCCCTCGGGACACGGTGAGGCTACCGGAGCTGAGCTGAGTATCGCCGGTGGAGATGGTGGAGTTGGAGGACAGCACCATCCGGTAGGCGGGGACCTCTGAACCGTAGCCGGTGTTCTCCAGGTTGAACAGCACCTTCACCTTTTGGCCCTTGCTGACCTTGAAATAGGGCTCTTCGTTCCCATCGGTCACCGACGCAAGAAGGGTGCCCGCCGAGTCCTTGACCTCAGTGCGCATGTGGGCGCTGTATTCGCTGTTCGTTGCGGGATCCCACTTCCAATGGCTCACCCCGACGTTGTGGGTGGAAATCCACTCGCTGGTGGCAATGGCCCCATACAGGTCGCACAACCCGTCGGTGGCGTCCTCGCCGAAGTAGCTGAAGGTGCTTTCCCCGTTGGTGTGCAGATGGGTCCAATCCGTCCCCATGATGTTGTAGACATCGTTTTCGTGGGCCAGCCCCATGAAATGGCCGAATTCGTGAATCATGACTCCCTGGAGAGGGCGGTTGTCACCGCCGTAAGACCAGGTGTCGGTCTTGGTGTGGGAGGGAGAGAGGTCCAAGTCCAGATCGATGACCACGTCGGCCTCCACCATCTCCCCGGTGGCGATGGTGAAGCTGAAGTAGGTCACTCCATTGGCCTCGGCGACTAGATCGTTGTCATCAGTGAAGATCAGCTCGCTTTCGTCGTTCTCCAGGGACAGGTCGTCGTCGTCGTCGGGATGGATGTCCAAGTTCATGAATGCAGGAATGACAAACATCAGGTCATAGGTTTCATCGACCCCTTCGCTCCAGTCGTACCCGGCTCCTTCGTATTGGAGGGAGTCCTGATACAGGGTGGCGCGGGTGGGGTCCTCCCAGTGAATGGCTTCACCGTCATCCGTCCATAGATTCTCGTAGGCATGGGCGGCGGTGGGCAGGGTCCATGGGGTCGCCGATCCAAGGAGGAGGGCGACGGTGAGGGTCTTGAGAGAGTTCATGATCTGTTCTCCAATTCAATCAATGGTTGCCTGGGACAACACAGCTCAGCGGATGGACAGGACGGGATTTCCGCCCCCCGCCAGAAACTCCGCCACCTCTGCCCGGTCGGCGTCGGTGGTGGAGGTCGGGTCGGCGAGAGGAACGGGGGAAGCAAGGAGGGGACGGGGAGCGACGGCCCGGCCACTGGAAGCGGACCGGGCGATGAAAGGAGCCTCCGGGTCCATGGAGAGGGCCTTGCTCCCCCGAGAAACGGTGGGTGAGCCCACCTGGCTCAGCCAATCCTCTGCCGAATCGGGAAGGAGAGGGCCTTCCGGAGTCTCGTCCAATTCGGGAGGAGACCCGTTTCGCCACAGGCTCGATTCCCCCAGGTTCAATTCGTCTACCTCTACGCCGGCCACCTTGGGACCCATGGAGACCCGGCCTTGGGAGTCGGCCCGAACGGGGCGGCCGGCGTCGTCGTAGACGCTCCCATCTACCACCCGGAACCGGCCCTGAGCGCCTCCGACCAGAGGGCAGGGCGAGGTGCCATTGCCAGCAACAAACAGCAGGTCGGTGTCCCCTACCCGAAACCAGGGAGTCTCCGAGGCCACCAGGGCTCGGCCCCTGCCGTCTGGCCCTCCCACGAAGCGCAGGGTCAGCAGGTCTCCTGCCTGCGCCCCGAAGGCCGCCCCCTCCACACGGAAGGTGACAAAGGTGTGGGGCAGGGAGCGGTGCTGGGCCCCATCTTCCTGGGAGAGACGGTGAGCGATGCGGACCACCTCTCCCACCACCACCGCGTCGGCTCGGGAGGCCATTTCCATCAGGGTGGGGCCCCCCAGGCGGCGGAAGGACGGGCCCGGGGATGCGAGGGGTGCCGCACTCCCCTCGTCAGTGGCGACGGTGCCCATGGGCTCACTCCCTGTCTCCGAAGGGGCCTCACATCCGGTAGCAAGGGCCAGGGCAAGGGGAGTGGAAAGGGCCAGGGCTCGACAAAAAAGGCGACAAAACAACATGACTCATCTCCTTGAACCGGGGACAAAAAATGCGTCCCAGGGCTCGGTCCGCCTCATGAGCAAGGGTTGAACCAATTCGTCCAATTAGATGAAAAATAATTACAACATCATGATTTTACTTGATAAATATAATCATCCAAGCGATCCAGGAGTTGTGCGATAGTCTTCTGCCGAGGACACCCTTCCACCCCCATTTCCTCCACCGAGGACAGTCGGCGAGACCCTCCGAGAGGACGGGTCTCCACCTTTCCGGTTCGGGGATGTGGGTCTCCCCTCCCGATTGGGTAGACTCCCCCCGACCCGAGGAACCGACAGGACATGACCGGCGACCTGAATCCCCACCCTCTCCCCGCTGGCCCCCTGGGCTTGAAGAGGGCCTCCCCCCTTTACACGTTTGTCTCCCTCCTTGGCGAAGGCTCCCGGGCCCAGGTCTGGAGCGCCCTGGAACCCGCTCAAGGCCTCCCCGTCGCGATCAAGGTGTTCCGAAGCGCCTCCCTGCTGCCCCTTGTCCGCCGGGAAGTGGCCGTCGCTGCCAGCCTGGACCACCCCTCCATCGTGGGGGTGCTGGATCACGGAATGGTGCCCCCCTCCACCCCTCATCTCCCCGACCTTCCCTCCCTGGCCGGCTCTCCCTACATCGCCATGGAGCTGGCCGAAAAGGGGTCCCTCTCCCGCTGCTGTGGCTCCACCTCCTGGTCCACCGGATCCCTCCTCCTGGAATCGGTGCTTCTCGGCCTCGCCCACGCTCACGCCCGCAACGTCCTCCACCGGGACCTCAAGCCCGACAATGTGGTTCTGGATCGGTGGGGGCGAGCCCGCATCACCGATTTTGGCCTGGCCCACGCCCTGGGACGCCAGCCCGACTCCGAAGAAGTGGATCTGGCCTGCGGGACTCCCGCCTTCATGGCTCCGGAGCAGCTCGCCGGAGAGTGGCGCGCTTTCGGCCCCTGGACCGACCTCTACTCCTTCGGGTGCCTGGCTTGGACCCTGTTCACCGGGGCCCCTCCCTTTGGTCATCCCTCCACCTTGGAAGAGGCGGCCGACGCCCACTTCTATCAGGAGCCCCCCCTTCCCAGGTGGACCACTGCCGTCCCCGAGGGTCTGGAGGCCCTGTTGAGGCGGCTCCTCCACAAGGACCCCGGGCAGCGCCCCAGATGGGCCGCCCAGGTCCTCCATGACTGGTCTGGCCTGGACCCTGCTCCGGTCCATCGGACTTCCCCCGTTGCCCCTCCCCATTCCTGGCCCTCTCCACCCCCTCCGGACCAGCCACGCCCCCCTTCCGATCCCTCCCTTCACGGCCTGCGCCCTGTTCCCCTGGCGGATCGCCGGGTGGAAAGGGAAAGGGCCTGGACCTCCCTCCTGTCCACCATCGGCGGCAGTGGGCTTCGCTTTCTCCTGCTTCGGGGGACAGTGGGAGTGGGCAAGAGCCGACTCGCCGAGGCCCTTTGCCAGGAGGCCCATCAGGCGGGGATGGCTCACGTGTTCCGGGGCAATCACACCCCCTGGCACCAGCGCTTCGCCGGAGTGTCGGGCATGGTGGCCCGCTTCCTTCGTTGCCATGGAGTTCCTGAAGACGAACTGGTGGATTTCATTTCCGACTCTCTTCACCGGCAGGGGATCGATGATTCCCGGGTTCGGGACGAGGTCCTGGCCCTGGTGGCCCCCGCCGCAGCCTCCAGGCTCACCCCGGTGTCCCTTTCCAATCCTCAACAGCGACATCGAGCGGTGTGGTCCTTTCTGAAGGCGGCGACCCGGGAGAGGGGGGCGGTGCTGTGGCTGGATGACGTTCACTGGGGCGAGGATTCCCTGGATTTTGCCCTGTCGGGAGCCGGTGACCCCGGCCTCTCCCCACTCCCCCTCCTGGTGGTGGCCACCGCCCGCTCCGACCTCCTTGCCCTTCCCGGTCTGGTGGGGGATCGATGGCGACGTCTGGCCTCCTTCCCATCGACGGTGGAATTGGAATTGAACCCCCTGTCGGAAGAAGACCGAATGGAGTTGATCTCCGGACTGCTTTCCCTGGAGCCGAGCCTGGCCCGTCAATTGGCCGAAGGGACCGGTGGAAACCCCCTCCTCGCCGTTCACGTGGTGGGGGATTGGGTCAACCGAGGCCTGGTCGAGCGCCACGGCGGAAACTTTCACCTCCCCAAAGGGACGGAAGCCTCCCTGCTCGACGACCTCACCCACGCCTGGGAGCGTCGCATCGAATGGGTCGCCGACCACCACTCGGAAGGAGCCATGACTTCCTGGGAAGTCGCCGCCGCCCTGGGCAGCGAGATCGACCCCGAGGAGTGGGAGAGGGCCTGCCAGGAGATCGGCGAGGAGCCCTCCTGGCTTCTGGTGGAGGACGCCTTGGGCCTCGGTCTGGTCCGGGCCGATCCTGAAGGCCCCCAGTGGGGCTGGTCCTTCGCTCATCCCATGCTGCCTGAGATTCTGGAGAGGAGGGCGCGGGGAGGAGGACGTTCACGCCTTCACCACCGAGGCTGCGCTCGGGCCCTGAAGAGACACTCGACGTTCGGCACGGCCGAACGGGTCGCTCGCCACCTCCTGGCCGCCGGAGACCGAAAGGAGGCCCTTTCTCCTCTTCTCCAGGCCACCGGGGAGGCCCTGGATTCCGGGTATGTGGATCGGGCGAGGGCCCTCCTGGACGAGAGAGATGGCGTTCTTTTGCAGCTCGATCTCCCTCGTCGGGACGAGGCCTGGGGGCAGGGGTGGATCCTCCGGGCCAGACTTCATACCCACCTTCTGGACGTGGAAGGATGGGAGGAGTGGGCTCTGAAAACCCGAGATGGGGCGCGGAGACACCGATGGAAGGTGCTGGAATGTCAGGCGGTGGGCCACCTCGCCGATGTGTCCCTGGCCCGCTGGGATTTCCTGGTGGCTCGGCGCCGCTATCAATCCGCATCCCGCATCGCCCAGAAGCTGGGGCGGCGAGATCTGGAGGTCCACATGATCATGCACCTCGCCGCCCTGGAGAGAAACGCCGGCCGCTACTCCCGGGCCGAATTCCTGATGCGGTCGGTGCTGGAAGATCCCCACGCCCATTCCAGCCCCTTTGCCACCGCCAACACCTGGACCCAACTGGGAAGGGTGCTGGCAGAGGCCGGCCGCTGTCCCGAAGCTGAGCGCTGCTACAGCAGAGTGGAAGCGGCTCTGGCCCCCGTTCTCTCCTATCGCCCCCACGGGATCCTGCTTCTCGACCGGGCCCAGGCGGCCTGCATCGCCGAAAACCTGGAAACGGCAGAGGGAAGAGTCCGGGAGTTTCTGGAGCGATGGCCCCTCCCCGGCAGCGGCATCCACCTCCACGGGGTGGCCACTCTGGGATGGGTGCTGGGAATGCAGGGACGCCACCAGGAAGCCTTCCGCCTGTTGGCCTCTCCCTTGGAAAGGGCCGCCTCCCTGGGACGACACCACGCCTTCTACACCGGCCTGGTGTGCGCCTCCCTTCCCACCGCCGCCGCCCGGGGCGATTGGGAGGGCTTTGACTCCCTCCTCGATCACCTGGAGCACTATCACCGAGTCCTGAAGGCAGTGGAACCGGCGTTGGCCCCCCTGGCGGGGAAGGCGGGAGAGCTCTGTCTTATCCGGGGAGAGACGGAGAGGGGGAGGCGAGCCCTGGCCCTGTGTGCCGAACACTGGACGATGAATCGGCGGCCGCAAAAAGCCAGGGAGGCCCGACAGCGCCTGAGGATCTTGGAGGCAGGTCGGGTGTCCGCTGCCCCTCCTTGAGCGCCTCTCTCCCCGGCCTCCAGCCCCCCATCGTGCCGGCCCCCATGATATGCTCCCGGCGTCCTCGGGACGCGGGCCCCGTGTTCCCCACCTCCCCTTTTCGCCAGCCTCGGCGATACCCCATCGGAGCTTCGCTCATGGAAGTGTTTCTCGGTCAGCTCATCTGTGTCGGCTTCAATTTCGTGCCAGAGGGGTGGGCCTCCTGTGATGGGCGGCTCCTGTCCATCCGACAGAACACCGCCTTGTTCTCCCTCCTCGGTACGACCTACGGAGGCGACGGCCAGAGCACCTTCGGGCTCCCCGATCTGCGAGGCCGCGCCCCCATTCACGCTTCCAACTCCGTTTATGAGCAGGGTCAGACCAGCTCGGGCTTCACCGCCGCAACGAGCCCCGACAAGGGCGGCGAGATTCCTGGATACACGGTGATGAACTGGCTCATCGCCACCGAGGGCATCTTCCCTTCCCGGGGTTGATCCGGCGCGGTTCTTCCGAGGGAGGGACCGGGGCTCTTTGCCAGGCCCGTCTCTGGTGAATCCGGTTCCTCCCTCCTTCCCCATCATTCCATCGGTGGGACAGTCCGTCCTGCCTCCTGGGGGTTGTCCGGCCTCCCTCCCATGAGCATCCTCTGGCCTGGGCAAAGATGCCCTGATTCACTGCGGCATCTTTACCCTCACAGGCGTTGCGGCGCCCTCCAGAGCGGCGCAAGGGAAGAACCATGACCTCCATTCACCAGGAACACCCCCCTTCTCCTATCACCCCCACCGTCAAGAGGGTCGACAGCATCCATCCCGCCCCAGGGCTTCACTGGGTTGGCGATGGCTTTCGCGTCGCCGGCTATTTCTCCGCCATCCCCAACGCGGCGCGGAGGCTTGACCCCTTCCTGCTCCTCGATTACCACCCCCCCTTCCACTATCCGCCTACCCGCCAGCGGCGCGGCGTGGGGGTGCATCCGCACCGGGGTTTTGAAACGGTCACCCTGGCCTGGCAAGGAAGCGTGGCCCACCACGACAGCGCGGGAGGAGGGGGGGTCATTGGTCCCAACGACGTACAATGGATGACAGCGGCGTCCGGCATTCTCCACAAGGAGTACCACGAGGAGGGGTTCGCCCGAACTGGGGGGCCCTTTCACATGGCCCAGTTGTGGGTGAATCTGCCTCGGCAACACAAGATGGATCCTCCTCGATATCAGGGGATCACCGCCGATCAGATGGGAGTGGTGCCCTTGCCCGACGGGGAATCGCTGGTAAGGGTCATCGCCGGTGAATACCAGGGAGTGCGTGGACCCGCCAAGACCTTCAGCCCCATCAACGTGTTCGATGTGCGCCTCGCCGCAGGGGGCAAGGTGGACTTCAACTTCCCGGCCCGACAGAACACCTCCTTTCTGGTGATGAAGGGGGGCATCTCCCTCCAGGACACCACCCGAGCGAAAGAAAACGACTTCATCCTGTTCCAAAACGCCGGCGAACACATCGCCATCAAGGCCTCCTCGGAAGCCCATCTGCTGCTGCTCAACGGAGAACCCCTCGGCGAACCTATCGCCCAATATGGACCCTTCGTGATGAACACCGAGAGGGAGATCCACCAGGCGTTTGCCGACTTCAACGGCGGCAAGTTCGGTCATTTGGAGGATTGAGAGGGGGAGGAGATTTTTTTTCTCCACGAAGGACACATGGGTGGCCGTCGAGCCTGCCTACCTACCAGCCCCCCTCCACGTCCACCACGATCTTTCCCCGCATTCCACCGCGAAGCTGGCGCTCCAGGGCCAATCGCAGCTCCCGCACGGGAACCACCGAATCGATGGGCACCTTCATGCCCGCCTGCGTCCAGGCCATGACCTGCTCCAGATCGGCCCGTCGATTCTTCACCACTACCATGGCACATCGCTGTCCCCCGAACAGGGTGAGAAGCATCCCCCACGCCATGGATGCCGACGGCAGAGTGGTGACGAAGGTGCCGGACGGGGCAAGGAGATGGCGTGAGCCGGCAAAGGTCCAGGCGGCAGCGGCGTCGTAGATCACGTCGTACTGACCTGCTTTTTTCAGGGGATCCTCCTTGCTGCGGTCGATGACCTCCTCGGCGCCCAGCTCCCGGACCATTTCCACCGATCCAGTGCTGCACACGGCGGTGACCCGGGCTCCCATGGCGCGGGCCACTCCCACCGCCAGGGAACCGACTCCTCCCGCCGCACCCACCACCAACACCGAGCCCGAGGAGGCAAGACGCCCGTTGTCCCGCAAGCCCTGGAGGGCGGTCGCCCCCCCGGTGCCCAGGGCTGCCGCCACCGACAGGTCCATACCGTCGGGAACCCGGGCAAACATTTCCGGAGACGCCAACAGCCATTCGGCGTAGGCCCCGCGACGGGTCTCTCGTGTGTAGGGAAGAAACCCGGCCACTACGTCGTCGGTCGAACAGCCAGAAACCCCGTCTCCAACAGCATCAATCACCCCCGAAAAGTCATATCCGGTGACCACCGGCGGCTGCTTGCCGTGGAGGAAGTTGCCCGCCATCTGCCCCAGGTGAACCTTCCAGTCCGCTGGGTTCACCGCCGCGTACCGCACCTTCACCTTCACCTGCCCGGCTCCCGGCTGGGGATCGGGAAGCTCGGTGAGCTGCAACCGGTCCAGCCCGGTTCCTGACGCCGCCATCGCCTTCATTCAGCACCTCTCGCCCTTTACCTGGGCGTCAGATCCGACAAACAGGGGAGCGCTGGCGGCCATTGCCAGGCCCACGCCTTCCTTCGCGGGGCGAAGGTACTCCCTCCGCAGGCTCCCTTCCAGGGCCGGGTGCCCCCGAAACGGTGAGGGAGGGGAGACCACCCATTCCCAGGTCTCCTGAAAAGAACGCTCACGGCATCACCGTGGTCCGGTCCGACAGCAGCTCATCCCCCGAAAGCAGCTCCTCCCAGCCGGTCTGGCCCTGCACCTGGGTCGCCCCCCAGGCGGTGAGCCAGGTGGTGACGATCTCCAACCCCTCCTCCTTGGGCAGGTCGCAAGGCAGGGCGGTGCTGGTGAAAGATTCATGGCAGGCCTCGTGGATCTGCACCCAGATGACCCCCTCCCCTGCTGCCCTGGCATAGGCATCGGCAGCGTCCTGACTCTCCTGGGTCATGCTGAGAACGGGCTTGGAGCGGGTGTCCCAGCCCTCCTCCGCCACCACATCGGTGCCCGCCGAGCCGTCCAGGGGGCCCACCGCCACCACCCGGGGCTCGTCGATAGGCTGGGCATAGGCGTCCCTCTCAGCTTGGGTGCAGCCGGTGGCGCTGGCGGCGCAGGCCTCCTCCAGGGCGACGGGATCGAAGGTGGGCCCCGACAGGAGCCAGGCGGTTTGGCCTCCTCGGCTGTGCCCCAGCACCAGCACATGCTCGGTGTCGATGCGACCTGCCAGGGGATCCTCCTCGGGTAGGTTGGCCAGGTGATCGATGGCCTGTTGGATGTCGGCCACCCGGGTCAGGCTGAAGCCCACCGGATGGGGCTCCACGTTGTCCGCCAGGGTGTTGTCGGTGTGGTCGGGAGCGGCGGCGATCCAACCGTTGCGGACAAACTGGCGCAGCACGTCGGTGCCGTTCCCTCCCCAGCCCTGATAGCCGTGGGAGTAGAGGACCAGGGGCAGAAGGCATTCAGAATCAGGGCCTTGGAACGGGGCGTCCCCCAGACTTCCCGGGTCGTCGAAGAGGTCCAGATAGGACACCTCACTGCCGGTGGTGGCGGCGGTGGGATACCACACATGCAAGGGAACCTCCCGGGTGGGAGCCCAGGCAGGGGTGTAGATCATGGAATCCTCTCGGTGACCCGCCACCGCATCGGCAAGGTTGATGGTGGGGGAGATGGGCGGGCAGAGACCCGGGTCCTCCTGGGTGTCCGGGGCGGGCTGGGTGTCGCAGGCGGGGGCAAAAAGCAGCCATGCCAGGAGAAACCAGCCAACTCCTACCCGCAGCAGAAAGGGGGAGAGGATCATTCCTGAATTTTTGTTCATGCTTTTCGCTCCCATCGGCTTCAATGCAAACCCCATCGAGGGTGGCACAAAACCGATTCCACCTGCGTTCGTCTCGTTTTTTTATTCCCCATTTTCCACGGTCAGCCTCTCAACCCCCCTCCTGGCATCGACAACAGGCCCGGTCGTACCCACAATGCAGG
>CAYRTW010000197.1:0-11776 GCA_964426935.1 uncultured Rickettsiales bacterium | reverse complement strand
GAAGGGGGTCATCGCCCGGCTGGAGGCGGACGAGAGGCGCAAAACCGGTATTTCCTCTTTGAAAATTCGATTCAATCGTGTGTTTGGATACTACATTGAAGTCACCAATTCCAACCTGGCTGTGGTGCCATCCCGATATATTCGCAAGCAAACCCTGGCCAATGCCGAGAGATATTACACCCCCGAATTGAAAGATTTTGAGTCACGGGTGCTGGGGGCGGAGGAGAGGAAAAACGGTTTGGAGGAGGAGTTGTTCCTGACCCTGCGGGGAGAGGTAGAGCGTCACGCCGCCCCCCTGGCCCACCTGGCGTCGCGCCTTGCCGACATCGACGCCCTGGCTTCTCTGGCGGAGGTGGCTGCCCGCCGGGATTATGTGCGCCCCACTGTGGACGACAGCGAAATCCTCGATCTCAAGGATGCTCGCCATCCGGTCATTGAGACCATGAACCTGGGGGAGCGGTTTGTCCCCAACGATCTGGAACTGGGGGGCACGTCTCAACAATTCCTGATCCTCACTGGCCCCAACATGGCGGGAAAATCCACGGTGATGCGACAGGTGGCCCTGTGCGTCATTCTTGCCCAGATGGGCTCCTTCGTGCCCGCCTCTGCCGCCCGGATCGGAGTGTGTGATCGGCTGTTCACCCGGGTGGGAGCCTCCGATGACATCGGGGCCGGTCAGTCTACCTTCATGGTGGAGATGAGCGAAACCGCCAACATCCTTCGCCACGCCACCTCCCGCTCCCTGGTGATCCTGGATGAAATCGGCCGGGGCACCTCCACGTTCGACGGTCTGTCCATTGCCTGGGCGGTCGCAGAGCACATTCACGACCGGGTCGGCTGTCGCACCCTGTTTGCCACGCACTATCATGAGCTGGTGGAACTGGCCGACACTCGAGATCGGGTGAAGAACTGCAACATCGCCGTGGCGGAGTGGGGAGAGAGGGTCATCTTCCTCCGCAAGCTCAAGGAAGGAGGGGCCAGCCGCTCCTATGGGATTCAGGTGGCTCGGCTGGCGGGGCTCCCCGGATCGGTGGTGACCCGGGCTCGTGAGATCCTTTCCAACCTGGAGAAGGACTCGGTGGACGAAGTGGGAGGCCCTCGGTTTGCCCGGGGGAAGCAACAGAAGCGCAAGGAGTCGGCCCAACTGGATCTGTTTGGAAGCCGCGATGCCCTCCTGCGCCGGGAATTGCAACGGTTGAATCCCGAGGACATGACCCCTCTTCAGGCGCTGGGGGCTCTTGCTGAGCTGCGCCGTTTGGCGGGAGTGGGGGATTGAGAGGGATTGCTGTAGCCGTGAAAAGCCTGATTTCATGGCTTTATTTTGTTATATGTATACAGGCTGTCGCATGTGTTTCGGGCTCTTCTTCTCCTGAAAAAGAGAACAAAGAAGCCGCGGCCCTCTCCACCAAGGCTCCGGATTTGGGAGAGGCTGTAGTGGTTCTGGATCCTGGACACGGGGGAACCGATGAGGGGGCAACGGGAATTTCTGGGGTTCGGGAGAAGGATTTGACCCTGGCCATCGCCAAGGAGGCGGCGGCGGCCCTTCGGACCCTCCCTGGAGTCACGGTCCACCTGACTCGGGAGGAGGACCGGGATCTGTCCCTACCCGAGCGCACCGACCTCGCCAGGCGTTGGGGGGCGACGGCCCTCCTCTCCATCCACCTGAACTCCAACAGCGATCCAGCGCTGCATGGCATGGAGACCTATTGGCTGGACACGGCCTCCGATGAGGCGGCGGCCCGGCTGGCGGCGGTGGAAAACCGGAGCGGCGGGGGCGTAGAGGGGATGGAGGTTCAGGTGGGAGAGGCCACCCGCATCGCCCGGTCCCTGGAAATGGAGGGGAGGGCCCTGGTGTCGCGGCGACTTGCGGTGGCCATCCACTCGACCCTCTTCCCAGAGTTGCAGGAGTTTTATGGGAAGGAAGCCGTCTTGGACCGGGGAGTGAAGACGGCGTTGTTCTATGTGCTGGTGGGGAGTGAGATGCCGGCGGTGCTGCTGGAAGTGGGATACCTGACCCATCCTCAGGAGGAGCAGAGGGTCCGCACCCGTGCCTTTCAGGAGCAGATAGGGAGAGGCGTGGCCGAAGGGGTCCAGAAGTGGCTCGCGGAGATGGAAACCGAAGGAGGGGAGGAGTCTCCCCCTCGGGCCATGAAGCCAGAGGCGGCGGGGCCCACCAGGGAGAAGCTCCCCTCCCCGACGGCCCCAAAGTGACCATCGACGAGTGGATTGGCCAGTATCTGGACCATTTGCGGGTGGAGAGGAACCTGTCCCCCCATTCCATTGCTGCCTACGCCAGCGACCTCCAGAAGCTGGGAAATGTCTTGGATGCACAAGGAGTGGCGGACATCGGAGGGGTGACCCGGGAGACCCTCCTCGCCTTTCTGCTTCACCTTCATCGCAGCGGGTTGGGGGGAAGAAGCGCCGCTCGCCATCTCTCTTCCCTCCGAGGGTTTTTCGGGTTCGTGTGCAGGGAGGGAGGGAGGGAGACCGATCCCACCCAGGGGGTGGAGGGTCCCCGGGTGGGGCAGAAACTTCCCTCGTATCTGGTCTTGGACGAGGTGGAGGCCCTGCTGGCGGCGCCAGATCGAGACACCCCCCGGGGGCAGAGGGACTTCACCATGCTGGAGGTGATGTACTCCACCGGAATGCGGGTGAGTGAACTGGTCCACCTTACCACCGGACATTTTCATCCTGAGCTGGGTGTGTTCATCGTCATGGGCAAGGGAGGCAAGGAGAGGTTGACCCCCTGCGGGCCCCGGGCCATCTCCACCCTGGGAGAGTGGCTGCGGGAGGGAAGGCCGGCCCTTCTGGGAAAAATCCTCTCCACGGCTCTGTTCCCGGGAAGAGGGGGCCAGCCCCTCACCCGGCAGCAGTTCTGGAACGTGATTCGGGCCCATGCCCTCTCAGCGGGGATCCATAAAACCGTCTCTCCCCATACCCTTCGTCACAGCTTTGCCACCCATCTTCTCCAGCGGGGAGCGGACATTCGTATGGTGCAGGTGCTCCTGGGTCATTCCGATGTGAGCACCACCCAGATCTATACCCACGTCAGCCGGGAGAGGCTCAAGCAGGTGGTGGACGAGTTTCACCCCCGGGGGAGACGAAGGAGCGGAGGAGACCCGCCGTCGTAAGCCAGAGGAGGAGGCTCAACCCCGCCAAGCCCCCGCGCCAGGGAGGGACCTCCCAGGAGAGCTCTACCTTCTGGGGCCCGGGGAGCAGGGGGACTCCGGTGAGCCCATTGATCAGCAAAAAAGGGGGGACTTCGGCCCCATTGCGCCGCACCTTCCATCCCGGATTCCAGCCGATTCCCACCATCAACCAGTTCCCCGGGGAGGCGCTGTCAATTTCCAGGGTGCGCCGGGTGCCGGTGGGGGAGATTTGATGACTCAGAATGCTTCCCAAGGAGGAGGGAGAGACCTGGGGAAGCCTCTCCAGAAGGGAGGCGTCGCGGGATTCTACCGATCCCACCTCACGGAAGGAGAGATTCGCCGGAGGGGGAGAGCCGGGAAACGTCACCACGGGATATTGGTGTCGTCGATGGGCTCCACTCAGAAACCAGGCGAGTTGAGCGCCGTCCAGGTCGGCAGAGGATGAGGTCAGCAGCAGATCGGCTCGAATCAGCCGGGCATCCCCCTTGGCTTCATCGGTTTCCCGGAGAACCTGAAGGCGGAATCCCTCCTCCCCCAGCGCCTGGGCCGGAGATAGAAGGGGATCGAGCAGGGGAGAGGCCCCGGGAGGCAGGACCAGGGTGGTTCCCCCCAGGGCGAAGAGGTCGGCGGCATCTCTGACCAGAGGCGGGCTTCCCGGGGTGACGCCGCCCGCCCACATCGAGGCGAGGTCATGGATGAAGGCGAAATGATGGTGGGGGCGCCCGACGGCGGGAATGCCCTGTCGTTGCAGCCATCCCAGCCAGGTGGAGCCGGCTTCGGCCGGGTCAGGGACCGAAAAGGCGGCCCTCTCTTGGGGGTGGGCTCGAAACCAGGTGATGACGGGAGCCAGGGTGCGGGCCTTTTGTTGAGCGGCGGGGAGGATTTTCTCCAAGGCCTGTCTCTCCCTGGCAGTGGATTGGATCAGCCCGCTTCCGGCGAGGAGCACCCCCATCCCCAGGACTCCCGCCAAGGGCAGACGGAGAGAGGGGAGGCGGGAACGCAGGTCACGGAGGGAGAAGACCAGAATGAGGGGGACGAGGAGGCCCAGCCCCTGGACATAGCGCCCATCGTGGAAGCGCCCCACCACCGGCAAGGCGTCCATCCACTCCCCCCAGGTGGTTCGGCCAAAAAGGAGAGCCAGGCACAAGAGGAAGGATCCCGCCAGACCGAAAAGGAAGGGATCGATTCTACCTCGACTCCCCTGCCACAGCGCCCCCAGCACCGCCCCCAGAATCAGGAGGGTGAAAATGGGCAAGCCGTCTCCATCGAAATATCTCCCTGAAACCAGCCGGGTCAGCACCCGGATCATCCCGATGGATTCTTCGTTATCCAGGGTCTGGAGGCGAGCGATGAACACCAGGGGCTGAACCTTCATGAAGGGAATCAGAAAGCCCAAGGACAGAACAAGCCCCGCCAGGCTGCAGAGAAGAAATCGCCCCAGGCGGAAGGGAAGCTGATTCCAAGGTCCCCCCAGCACGACGGTTGAACAGGCCAGGATCGCCGCCACCCACGCCGACGCCAGATGACAGCGCAGGGTCAGGGACCACAGGAGCCCCACCACGAGAATTCTTCCCGGAAGGGTGAGACGGGAAAGCCCTCGACCTCCCGGCAGGGAGGCAGCCACCCAGGCGGCAAAGGCGGGAACAGCGAAGTTCATGCCCCAGAGCTGACCGAAGATCCCATAGGCCCCCCAGGAGTAATTCATGGGAACGTGGGCGAAACCATCCACTGAACGGCCGGCCACGGCGATGAGGCTGACCCCTGCGGATTCAAGAGGGGAGAGGCCCAGGATGCGGGAGGCGGCGAAGAAGCTGAGGGGCAGGAAGACCACTCCCAGGGCCATCAACCACCCCATCACCGCAAAGGGCTCACCCGAAGTGGCCAGGGAGAGGAGGGCGGCCGCTTGATGAGGCAGGTGGGAATAGGTGTCGAAGTGGGCCATGCCCCCGTTTTCAACGAGCAGCCACGGGGACTGAAAAGCAGCCCAGCCCTCTCGCTGAAGGGTCTGGGCGGCCCCCCTCACCATGTCTCCGTGAAACAGCAGATCGTTGCCTGGGGGATCCACCACCCCTGCGGAGCGAGCCACCAGCAGGCTGAGGAGCAGGGCCATTCCCAAGACGAGACCGGCGGGGCCGAGCCGGAGGCGAAGGAGAAGAGGAGGGGGCATCGCTACCGGGAAACAAATTGGAAAGACAGATGTTTTCTCCCCAGAGGGTAACACGGAGAGGTGGATGAACGCGGTGTGGAGTCGAGGGGGATGCCGCCTCCAAGTTGCCGGGAAGTGAACCGGGGAATACAACAGGGGCCCGTTTGTCGCGTGAAGGATCTTCCATGCGCCCTTTGTTCCTCCTTCTCCCCCTCTCCCTGCTCTTGCTGGCCTGTCAGACCGACGAGGATGACGACGACGCAGGGGGGGACGACGACACCACCTCGGACGATGACGACACCCCCGTGGAGGAATTTCACGATCCGGTGAAGCCCGGTCCCTACCCGGTGGGGGTTCGAGAGGACACGGTGTACGAGGAGGAACGGGAACTCACCGTCGATCTCCTGGTGTGGTACCCCGCAGAGACCGGGGAGGGGGAGCCCATGTTCTCCTTTGGCGACGCGGTGGAGGGAGTCCCGCCTCTGACCCATGACGTGCCCTTCCCGGTGGTGGTGTTCAGCCACGGCAACCAGGGAATCAATTTTCAGTCGGTGTTCTTCACCGAGCACCTGGCCAGCCACGGGTACGTGGTGGTGGCCCCCAATCATCCTTACAACACCTTCGCCGATGCCGACGACAGCCATGGCCTGGAGATTGCCGTGTGGCGTCCCCGTGATACCAGCGCCGCCTTGGATCGGGTTCTGGAGGCCGGGGCGGATCCTGGAGATCCTCTGTATGGCAAGGTGGATGGAACCCGGACGGCGGTGTCGGGGCACAGCTACGGCGGATTCACCACGGCTGCCGCCATGGGGTGGGAGTTTTCCACCCTGTTCGGGGCGCCCGAGGACGATCTGGCTGAACTGGGAGTGACCCTGCCTGCTGATCTTGGGGATCCTCGCTTTCTGGCGGGGGTGGCCATGACCCCCTGCGGCCCCTCCTTTGCCGGCACCGATGGAATCGACCAGATCAACGGGCCCACCCTTTATTTTGCCGGGGATCGGGATGGAATCTGCCCCGTGCAGGGTGAGGTGGAGCCTCTGTGGTCCCATTCTCCCTCTCCCACCTGGCTTGCCCTGGTGGAGGACGCCGGGCACTACGGCTTTTCCAACTATTGCGATTTTCTTCCCGAGGATGACGAATGCGACCCCCCCTACCGCGACCCGGCTGAGATCCAGGCCATCGCCAACGGCCTTTCCACCGACTTCCTGGGGCTCTACCTGAGGGAAGACGAGCGTTACGGAGGAGTGATCGGGGACGTGGGAGCCCACTTCACCGGAGTGGAGATGGACGCGGCCACCGAGTAGCTCGGTGAGGGGTCAGGGCTAAAATCCGATCCGGAGGTGGTTCCAGGTGGGGATCTGGGCCCTCACCTTGTCCACCGCTTGAAGGTCCAGCCTGGCCAGGGTGATTCCTTCGCGGTCGGGAGCACAGGCCACCACCACCCCCCAAGGATCCACCACCATGGAGCGCCCGTGGGAGACCCGGGAGGGAGAGTGACGTCCCCATTGGCCAGGGGCGATGACGAAGGCCT
This sequence comes from uncultured Rickettsiales bacterium, assembly GCA_964426935.1. GTDB lineage: Bacteria > Myxococcota_A > UBA796 > UBA9615 > JAKLKC01 > CAYRTW01. The sequence continues at coordinate 4,950 of CAYRTW010000197.1, read as the reverse complement.
GATTCTCAATAGCTCGGGCCCTCAGCAGCACCTCCCAATGATCCTTGCCGGTGTGGGCAGTGAAGGCAGAGGGGACGAAGAGGAGACGGGCGCCATTCCGGGCAAGGACTCGATACAGCTCCGGAAAACGCAGATCGTAGCAGACGCTCATTCCCACCATGCCGAAGGGAGCGGGAACCACCACCGGATCGTCCCCAGGGAGTACGGTGTCGGACTCCCGCAGGGAAGGGCCTCCCTTCAGATCCACGTCAAAGAGGTGGATCTTTCGGTACACCCCGGCGATTCCTCCTTGGCTGTTGAGCAGAACCGAGGTGTTGTAGACCTTGCCGGGAATGGAGGAGCGCTCCGACAGGGAGCCGGCGAGGATCCAGATTCGGTGCTTGCGGGCCCTCTCCCCCAGCGCCGTCAGGGTGGGGCCCTCCAAGGTCTCGGCAGAGGCCAGCTTTCCCTCCTCGGGTCCCAGGTAATGAAAGACCTCGGGAAGGGCGATCAGATCGGCGCCCGCCAGGGCCCCCTCCTCCACCCAGTCCAGGGCCCGTCGCCGCCCCCCCTCGGCATCGGCTGTCGCGGTCAACTGGATCAGGGCAACGGTGAGGTGACCCGGGGAACTCCCGGCTACCGATCTTGACTTCATCAATGGTGCCTCCTAGACTGCGCTGCCTTTACGGTACCGCTGATTTTCTCCACACTCCATCATCGACACCGCCCGTTTCGGGCCCCAGGATCGTCGCTATGGCTTCTGATACCAAGCACACCGAGAACGTTCGCAGGGCAAAGAGAACCAAGAAGGGTCAGACCCGAAAGCGAGCCCTCCGGAACCTGGGCAGCACCCCCAAGTTCCCCATCCATCAGGACAAGGAGACCGCCCCCGGCAAATAGCGTCGGGGAAGGAGACTATTGGCTGAGGATGCGGAACTCCACGCGACGGTTCCTCTCCCGGCTGGCGGGTGAGGTGTTGTCGGTGAGGGGTTGGTCTTCCCCATATCCCACGGCCAAAAGACGCTCCGCCCCCACTCCCAGGTTGGTCAGATAGCGGGCTACGGCTTCGGCGCGCCTCTGGGATAAATCCCGGTTGTGCGCCTCATCCCCCTCCGCCGATGCATGTCCGGAGACCTCCACCCTCAGGCTGGGATATTCTTTGAGCACTGCGGCCGCCTGATTGAGGGGGGTGAAGGACTCGGGGGTGAAGTCCACCGAATCAGGCTGGAACCGCAGCCCTTCGATGACCCCGCTGAAGCGTCGAATCGTTTCCACGGAAGGCTGAGGAGGGGGAGGCAGGGGGACGGGGGGAGGGGCTTCCACCAGGATCTGGGGTGGAGGCGGTAGGGGAGCTTCGTCGGGGCATCCATCCAAGTCCCTGAACTCATTCAAGGTTTCTGGCTCATTGGGGCAGGTGTCCATCTTGTCGACCGCCCCATCCCCGTCGTTGTCTGGATCCACACAGCCATCCCCATCCTCGAAGCCGTCCTTGTCTTCGGATTCATAGGGGCAATAGTCCTCCCGGTCGATGATCCCGTCCCGGTCGCTGTCCACATCGGGAACCCGTCCTCCGATGAGCACTGCCACCCCTGCGGTGGTTTGGAGATGATCCCAGCGATCGGGAATGGTCTCGCCATCCAGGGTGGTTCCCGCCTCGGTGCCGTCGCCGACCACCATGGCGTAGCGGAAATCAGCCCGGAGCAACACTCTTCGGCCCAGGAACACCTTCACTCCCAAGGCCACATCCCAGAGGAAATCCACGTCGGGGTTGCGGAAGGCAGGAAGAGGGTTGCCCTCTTCGTCCACCCTGGCGGTGTCTCCGGCGGGGCGATCGGGGACGTTGGAGGCCCGGACCCCCGCACCGATGCCCAGATAGGGAACGACCGGGGAACGGGGAGTGAGGTGGAAGAGGAATCCCCCGGTGAGGAATCCCAGGTGGGCGGTCTTGTCCCTCTCGACGGTCTTGGCCTGGCTATACCACGCCGTGGCCTCGAAGGTGGCGATGGGATCCAGGTGAACCCCCAGGAGAAATCCTCCCACCCAGGAGTCGTTGAAGTTTTCCACGTCCTGCATGAACCAGCGATACCCCAACGCGCCGGTCATCTCGACGGCGGCGGGGAGGATGGCGGGTTTGCGGACCTGCTCAGGGGTGGGGAGTTTGGGCTTTTCCGCCTTGGCGGCTTCGTTCCCTTCGGCGGCTCTGGCCGGGGAGGGAAGAACCAGGCTCAGCAGGAGAGGAAGGATGGCGGGGGCAAGGCCCCAGGTGGAACAACGGCGAATTGGCACGGATTGACTGTACACGCCCCCCTTTCAATCAGCCACCCGATGGAGCATCGCCTGAAATTGGATGACCGCAACATCCCGGAATTGAACGGATATTCATCAACCAACGTGCTGGAAGGGGCGGAATCGCCACCGGGCCCCCAGTTTTTCAGCCAGGGCCTGACAGCCCGATTCATCCACTCCCTCCACCCCCACTGCGGTGGCCTGCACCCAGGAGAAATGGGCCGTCGCCGCAGCAATGAAATCGCAGACAGCGGGGAAGGCGGCCTCTCCGTAGCGGCTGGGGCAGGCCCGGGCATAGGTGGCGGCGTCCTGGGCGTTCAGGCTGACGGATAAGGCGTCGATCTCCCTGGCCAGGTCGGGGGTCACGTCCCGGCCCTCCCGAAGATTGGCGAGGCCGTCGGTGTCCAGGCGGATCCGCCGGGCAGAAAGCTCTTTCCGGGCGCGGCGCGCCACTTCCAACAGGACCGGCAGGCGACGGGTGGATTCGCCGTATCCGACAAAGACCACTTCGTCGAAGGCGGAGAGATCGGGTGCCGCAATCCCCTGCGACAGGTTTTGAAGCACTTCGTTTGCCTCGGCCAGACCGGCGCTTCCCCGGTCCACGGCGCTTCGGGCGGCAGCCAGGATCTCGTCTGCCGTCGGTTCTTGGGCTCCCAGCTTCAGATAGACCCCGGTGACCTCGTAGGTGTCGAACTTGGGGCAGAAAGTGCAAGCCAGGGTGCATTTGTTGGTGATGTTCAGATAAAGGGAGTTGCGAATGCGATAGGCGATCTGGCCCTCGCCTCGGGATTGAGGATCCTCCAGGCCAAAGAAGCGCAAGGCGGTACGGGTGGTGGTGCGAGCCACGTCTCGAAGGTCGAACCCCTTGATGCGGGCGACTTCTTGGGCCACCGCAGCCACATAAGCGGGCTCGTTCCTCTGGCCTCGGAAGGGAACGGGGGCCAGGAAAGGGGAGTCGGTCTCGATGAGGAGGCGTTCCAGGGGAGTCTCCGCCACCGCCTGCCTCAGGGAAGCGGCCTTCTTGAAGGTGACAATGCCGGGAATGGAAAGGAGGGCTCCCCGGGAGACCAGGGCCCTGGCGAAGTCCGGCTCACCCGAAAAGCAGTGAATCAAGACCCCTCTGGAAAAGGCGTGGGCCTGATCCAGGAGGGAGAGGGTGTCGTCATCGGCGTCTCGGGTGTGGATGACCACCGGTAGCGAAAGTTTCTCTGCCAGGGAGAGCTGTTCAGCAAAAACAGCGCGTTGCACCTCCGGATCGCTGTTGTTGTAGTGATAATCCAAGCCCATCTCTCCCAGGGCCACCACCTTGGGATGGGAGGCCAGGCGGGTGATTTCCTCCCAGGTGTCGGGTTTTACCTGGTGGGCGTCGTGAGGGTGGACACCCACGATGGCCCAGGCGTCGTCGTGTTCCTCAGCGACCCGCAGGGCCTCCTGGTTTCCATCGATGCCGTATCCCGCCCCAACGATTCCAAAGTGCTTCACCCCGGCGGCGCGAGCCCTCTCCAGGATCGCATCCACTTGATCGCCGAAGACCCGGGGAACGACGTGGCAGTGGGTGTCAAAGAGGGGGAAGGAGGGTGCCTTTTCTGAGGAATGCACGACTCAGCCCTCCTTGGGGGGATCGAGGCGGGTGAACAGGTGCTCTCCTTTGGAGAGAAGGGTACCGGGGAGAAGTCGTCCGAAGAGGCAGGTCTCTTCCAAGGGGGCGCCAATATCGGGCTCTGAGCCCAGTCGGGTGAGGAGGGTGGCTGCGGTGCTGGGGAGAAAGGGCTGAAGCAGGCAGGCAGCGATGCGGAGGCTCTCCACCAGGGCGTAGAGAAACCCGGAAAGCTCCCCTGCGCGCTCCGGATCCTTGGCCACCTTCCACGGTTCCCGGGTCTGGATGAGGTTGTTGAGGAAGGCGATGATGCTCCAGGCGGCTCGGATTCCCTCATCCAATTGGTGCCTCTCCATGGCGCTTTCAAAGGAATCCACCGCACGCTGGCAGAACCCTCGAACCTCCGGCTCAGGAGACTCTGAGGGGTCGGGAAGGGTTCCCCGATATTTCTCCACCATGGTCAGGCTGCGACTCAGCAGGTTCCCCAATTCATTGACCAGGCCCGAGTTGTGGCGCTCCAGAAGGCGCTCTGCGGAAAGCTCCCCGTCCTTGCCGAAGGGGATCTCTGCCAGGAGGAAGAATCGCACCGAATCCACGGGAAAGCGGTCCACCAGGGTCAGCGGGTCGGTGACGTTTCCTGAACTCTTGCTCTCCCTCTGCCCGGAGGGAGTCAGCACCCAACCGTGCCCATAGATGGCCTTGGGGAGGGGAAGCTCCGCCGCCATCAGCATCGCCGGCCAGATGACGCAATGGAAACGAGTGATGTCCTTGCCCACCAGGTGGAGATCCGCAGGCCAGAATTTCTGAAAGTCTCCGTCTTCTTTAGGAAAATCGAGCCCGGTAAGGTAATTGACCAGGGCGTCGAACCATACATAGACGGTAGAGCCGGGGCGAAAGGGAATGGGTATTCCCCAATCCAGTCCTTCCCGAGAGACGGAAATGTCCTCCAGCCCTCCCCGCACCATCGAAAGCACTTCGTTGCGACGGGATTCGGGCTGGATGAAGTGGGGATGACTGGCGTAGTGGTCCAGAAGGGGCTGCTGGAATTGGGTCAATCGAAAGAACAGGTTGTGCTCCACCACCCAATC
>CAYRTW010000196.1:0-11847 GCA_964426935.1 uncultured Rickettsiales bacterium | reverse complement strand
GTCCCGCCCCCGCTTTCGGCAGGTATCGGTTCCAGCGGAGTTGCCCGCTTCCACCCTGCCACCTCCCCCTGAGGACTCTCCCGCTGCCCTGGCCTTTACCCTGCGAGTGCTCTGGCTTCTTCAGCAGGTGAGGCGAGGTGAACTGGGCGTGGTGGCGGCGGCGCGCATGGCCCCCCTGCCCCTGGCCTTGTTTCTGGCCCGGATGGCGGAGAATCGGATCTCGGCCTTCCCTTTGGAGGACGCGGAGATGGCTGCGGAGTTCTCCCCTCTTCCGTGATCGTCGTCGCCGATCCCTGCCCCCTGATCCACCTCTCCGGTCTGGGTCTCCTGGACCTTCTGCCTCGGGTCTATGGGAGGGTGCTCATTCCCCACGCGGTCTTCGACGAGGTGGCGGTGGACGACGCCAATCAACAGAGCAGCATCGCCCTGGTCGGAGCCGCCTGGGTGGAGCTGGTGGACCACTACCTGGGAGATGCCCGGTCAACTCGACTGCGGGAGGGGCTGGAGTTGGGAGCGGCAGCGGGCATCTGGGTGGCAGAAAACCTTTGCGCTCGGGGAATCCTTGCCGATGATCCCGATGCCCGTCGGGGGGCCAGAAAAGCAGGAATAAAGGTGAGAGGAACCCTGGGAACCCTGGTCGAAGCTCGGCGCCAGGGATGGATTGCCGAGCTTTCTCCCTTGTTGATCCAACTGCGTCAGCAGGGGGGATGGATGGATGAGCAGGTCCTGGATGCGCTCCTGGGGCGGCGCCCCGGGATGGGGCTGAAATGAGTTTCCCCTCCCCTCCCCTGTTGATTCATGGCCCGGCGGGAGATGGCAAAAGGGATCTGTGCGTTCGCCTGGCGTCGGAGAGACGGAATCGGGGAGAGAATGTGTGGATTCTGGTACGGACGCTGGCTCGGGCGCGCTTTCTCCAGAGGAGGGCCATGGAGGAGGGGAGAGGCCTCGTCGATCATCCCTTTCTCACCTTTCAGGAGCTCACCCGCCTGCTCCTGCCCGAGATCCGGCCACCCCGGGCCCTCCTCACCCCCGCTTCCCGAGAACTTCTGCTCCGGGAGGTGGTGAGGCAGGAGGGACAGGGCACTGATCTGGCTCGCTTTCCCCGTCAACCAGGGATCCTGACCGCCGTCGGGGAGTGGCTGGGGGCCCTGGGTCGGGCCGGCATCTCCACCCTGGCCCACCTGGAGGAGACCCTTCCTCGATACCGCCGCCCTGGCCCTCGGGAACAGGCCCTGATGGGAGTGCTGGTGGCCTACGAGGAGGCCTTGGAAAGAAGGGGTGTGACCGATCTCGACCGGGCCCCCCGAAGAATCGCCGCAGCTCTCAGAAATTCCCAACAAAATCCGTATTTTCCAATTCCAGACCTGTTGGTGGTCGAGGGCTTTGAGGCCGCAGGTCCCGAGGAAATCCCCCCGCTGAGGGCGCTGGCGGAGCGGGCCTTGGAGGTCTGGGCCACCGTCGATGGAGAGACGCCGCCCCTTCTGCCCTGGCTGGTGGGAGCGGAGCCCTGGAGCACCCCCCGATTCGCCTCGTCCCAAGGAGTGGAGCACGAACTCCCTTCTCCACCCCATGTGGAGGTGAGGACCTCTCCCCATCACCGCAGCGAGCTGGAGGCCATCGCCAGGGAGATCCGCCGCCTTCTGGATCAGGGCGCCTCCCCCTCTCAGATCGGTGTGGTGTTTCCCCACGTGGAAGCCTCTCTCGACGAAGTGGAGGAAGTGTTTCCCCGATTTTCCATCCCCTTCTCCGCGCTGGGAGGAAGACCCCTGTCCAAGGTTCCGGTGGCCCACCTGGTGAAGGCTCTCCTGGATCTGCCGCGCCAGGGTTGGGATCTGGGCATCCTGCGGGCGGTGGTGGATTCCCCCCTGGTTCGCCTGCCCGATTCTCCCCTGGAAGCTCCTCCGACGGGCCCCCTTCCCGCCTCCCTGTCTTTGGGGAGGATGCGCCTGGAGTTTGCCCGCTTCTGCAATCTGGCCCGGGAGGCGGGAGTTCGGCGACTGGATCGGGAAGGAGAGGTACAGGTGCGGGCCTGGCTCCTGAGCCTGCCGCTGGACCGCAGGGAGGAGGAGAGTGTTTCCGAGGAACCGTCCGCCCTCGTCCCTCGAATGAACGCCATGTTGACCCGGATCGGGCACTGGAAGAGCCTGTTCCCTTCTCCCCAGGACTCCTTCACCCTGGTCGGCTTTTCCGCCTGGTTGAAGGGTCTCCTGGCGCGAACGGGCCTGCTGAGGCGGGCGGCGGCACCGGTGGGAGAGCTGCCCTCCCTCCCCGATGGGTTTCTGTTCGGGACCGATCCCGGTTTGGAAGCGCTGCAGAGGGCCCGGAATTGGAACGGGGCTGCGGGGGTGGCCCTGGCTCGTGCCATGGAGGAGTTTGAAGGGGCCGACTCCCTCTTTCCCCATCCCCCTCTGCCTTTCTCCGAGTTGGCGGGACTGTTCCTGGACTCCCTGAAGGGGCGCCAGGTGCATCGCAGCGGCAATGAAGAAGGGGTGGCGGTGATGGGTCGTCTGCACCTGCCCGGGGTGAGGCTTCAACATCTGTATCTGACCGGTCTGACCGATGGAGAGTTCCCCGTTCCCTTGGCCCGGCCGGTGCTGTTTCGGGAGGAGGAGGCCCTTCAGATCGGGGCCACTCAAGGGGGTCCTGAGGAGGGACGCCGCTTGTGGCAGCAGGCTCTTCATGGGGCCTCCCGGGTGATCCTGTCCCACCCCCTGCGGGAGGGGAACCGGCCCCTCCTCCCCTCTCTGCTCCTGGGCGAGGGAGCCCTTCCTCCTCCCCAGCCCTTCCCCCCGGCTGGCCAGGTGTTTCCCCCCCTCTCCCGGGGAGACGCCCACCTTCTCCTGGGGGGGGTCGCCGCCGGAAGGGTGGGGATGGAAGAGGACCAGATTGTGGCCCTGGCCCATGAAGGGGGAGGCCCCCATCTCCTGGCGGGGATGGCGATGCATCGCCAGCGATTGTTCTCTCCTCTGGGAGTCTACGACGGCGTTCTCGCTTCCCCCTGGGCCCTCTCCAACCTGAGCCAGCGCTGGGGAAGTGCGTTTTCCGCCTCCACCCTGGAGGGTCTGGCCCGCTGCCCCATGCGAGTCTTCCTCCAAAAGGTGCTTGGTATTGAAGAGCCGATGGAGATCAAGGAGGAAATGGACCCCCTGGAAAGGGGAGGCCTCCTCCATCGCATCTTGCGACGCTTCTATGCCGAACCGGAGGGCACGGCGGTGGACAAGGCCTTTGTGGAGCGCCGCCAGGCCAACCCCGAGGGGTGGGTGGAGGAGGGGCGCCTACGCCTCGCCAGCATCGCGAAAAGCGAATTCAACCGCCCGGGAAGCCGCGATCTGGTCTGGCAGGAGGCAAGAGAGGTGCTGACCCGGGGCCTGGAAGCGGAGACAGGGGATGAACAGGGTCTTCTCCTCGATTTTCTTATTCACGAGGCAGAGGGAGTGAGCAGCGGCCTCGTTCCCGACTGCCTGGAAGGCTCTTTCGGACTGACGAGACACGAGGGGCCCCTTCTTTCCCCCCAGCCGGTGGCGGTTTGGACGGGGGGGCAGCCGGACGATCCTCCCCCCTTGAAATTGCGAGGAGCGGTGGATCGGATCGACCGTCTGACTGGGGAAGGATGGGTCGGATATGTGGTCTACGATTACAAGACCGGAGCGGCTCCCGCCACCCGGGAGGAGGTCTTGAAGGGGGGCGCGTTCCAGCTTCCCCTCTATCTTCTGGCGGTTCTGGAGGTCCTGGGAGGGGACCACCCCCTTCCGCTGGGTGCCGCCTACTACCAACTGACCCCCAGGACCCTCCCCGTCCTCAGGGCCCATTTCCTCGCCCAGGAGTGGGAGACCCCCTGGAAGCCGGCCTCCCGGCTGAAACAGGTTCCGGCGATCGAGCTGAAAGCCACCTTGCTGGACATTGCCCGGAGAGGGGCCCAGGTGGCCGCCGACGCCCAGGGGGGCCTCCTCTCCTACACCCGTCTGGGGCGCTCCGAGGGAGGATGTGCAAGCTGTCCCATGGCCCGGGCCTGTACCGTGGATCACCAGCGCATGATTGGGCTTCCAATGGGAATTCCCCAATGATTTCCCTGACTCCTGTTCAGGTTCAGGCCTTGGATCTCTCCCGAAACCTGAGCGTCACCGCCGCTGCCGGCTCGGGAAAGACCCGCGTGCTGGTCGAGCGCTACCTGTGGGCCGTGGAAGACGTGGGCTTCCGCATTGGCAGGGTGGTGGCCATCACCTTCACCGAGAAGGCCGCTGGCGAAATGTCGGAGCGGGTGAGGGACGCGGTGGAGGCCCGGGCCCGGTCGGGAGAAGCATCCTCCCTCGCCTGGAGTCGTCTGCGAGAGGATCTGCCCCGGGCGCGGATTTCCACCATCCATGGCTTCTGCTCCTCCCTCCTTCGGGAAGATCCCCTCAGGGCAGGGGTGGATCCCGGGTTCCAGGTGCTGGATTCCCAGGGGCAGTCCTCTCTGCTGGCGGAGTTGTTTCCCCTGTTCTTTCAAGAGGTTCTCCATCCCGATCAGGGGTCATCGGAGATGAGGGCCCTGCTGAAGCGCTTCCCGGATCGACGAGCCTTGGAGGCCGTCCTGCGAACGCTGTTGGAGGGGAGGGGGACTTCGTTGGCCTGGGCCCGCGCCTTGGTCGAAAATCAGGAGAGCCCTGCCTCTGCTGAAAACCTGTGGGAATTGGAGAGTCGGGCTCACCGTGTTCGCATGGCCTCCTGGGGAGAGCGCATGGCCTGGCTCCTGACCCGGAGGGAGCGCACCCGGGTTCACCGAAAGAGGCTGGAAGAGGCCAGGCCCTTGGACGGAGTGGTGGATCGCTCGGCCATGGGACGAATCCTTCCTCAGGTTCGAGCCCTGCTGGCTGCCGTTCTGGACGGACCCTTTGACTCCCGTCCTGCCGCCGTCCTGGAGCTGGCGAGGGCGCTGGAATCCCTGCCCTCCTCCCCGTCCCTCACCAAGGCCTGGGACTCCACCGACGGTCAGAGGGCCCTCGACTCCCTCCGGGAGCTGGCCACGGTGCTGGTGGAAGAAAAACCCCCTCCTCCACCGGAGCCCTTGATCGAGGAACAGGGACTCGTTGCCTCCCGGGCCCTTGCCCGACTCTTTCTTCGCTTCCACACCACCTATCGGGAGGCTCTGGAGAGGGAGAGGGCGCTGGACTTTCAGGATCTCCAGGAAAAGGCCTCCCTCCTTCTGGGGGAGGACGAGGCCTCCCGGGAGGTGTCTTCCCACCTGGATCACCTGCTCATCGACGAATTCCAGGACACCGACTCGCTACAGTGGTCGGTGTTGAAGAGGGCTTTGTCGGGAGGAGATGTTCTGCCCGGCAAGGGATTGTTCATTGTCGGCGACGAAAAGCAGTCCATCTATGGGTTTCGCGGCGCCCGAGTGGAGGTTCTGGGGCAGGTGCGCCGGGCCCTGCATGAAGCCAATCGACGGGAAGGAAGCGAAAGAGCCCTTCCCCGCCTCCCCCGGGGCAGAGAGGGGGGCGCCCATCCCGCCCCTCGACCAGACTCCCTGGAAATGGCGGAGAATTTCCGCTCCACTCCGGACGTGGTGGCCTTCATCAACGGCCTCATGGCCGGGCAGATGCCGGAGCATTCCTTGACCTGGCCCGTTGAGGCCCCCTTCCAGGCGATGATTCCCATGCGGGACAAGAGTGGTCGCCCCACTCCGCCGGTGGAGATCCTCCTGCCCGAGGAAGACGGGGCCGTGGAGATGGACCTTCTGGCCCGTCGCCTTCATCGGCTGCTGGGGGGAGAAGAGGCCTCCCTTCGCCCCCGGGACATCGGCATCCTGCTGCGGCGGCGACTTCATCAGCCGGCCCTGGAATCGGCCCTGAGGAAGCTTGGAATCCCCTTCCAGACCACATCGGGATTGGGGTTCTTTCAGAGGAGGGAGGTGCTGGATCTCAGTTGCACCCTGTCCTGGCTGGCGGATGCCGACGACGCCGTGGCCCTTGCCGGGGTCTTGCGCTCCCCCCTTCTGGGCCTTTCCGACGAGGCCATGCTGTGGCTGGCAGGCCCCCCTGGCGCCCGCGGCTCCTTTCCTTCCCGCTTTGGAGCCCAGGTACGGGCCCTCTCCCAGGACGGAGCCCCTCCCTGTCCCCTCCATCCCTTGGAACAGCGGCGCATCCTGGAAGGGGCGCGCCTCCTCCACCGGTGGAAGCGCCTGGCCCACGCCGTCCCCCTGCCGGAGCTGGTGGAGAGGATCGCCGAGGAGGGGGGATTGCGGGCGTCCCTGGCGTCGGGCCCCCGGGGAGAACAGGATCTGGCCAATCTGGACAAACTGGTGGACCTGGCCCGCTCCTTCGGCACCCATGGATATCGTTCCCTGGCGGATTTCTCCCGCCATCTTCAGTGGTTGAGCAAAAAAGAGGAGAGGGAGGGGGAGGCAGATCTGCCCGATCCCCACCAGGATGCGGTGGCGATTCTTACCATTCATGCCAGCAAGGGGCTTCAGTGGAAGGTGGTGGCCCTCCCCGACCTGGGAGCCTCACGGGTGTCCTCCACTCCCCCGGTGCGGGTGGGTTCCTTGACGGGTCCGGGGGGTGAGGCCATTCCGACGGTGAGCTTTGATCTGCCCAGACGCCGGGGCGAACGAGACCGACCCCGACCCCTGGCGGGGCACCTCCTTGCCAACGAGGAGAAGAGGAGAGAGACCGCCGAGTCCCTGCGCCTCTTCTATGTCGCCCTGACCCGCGCCGAGGACAAGCTCATCCTCTCCGGAGTGAGGGCCTCTCCCTCCTCTCGCTCCTCGTGGATGGCCCTGGTCGAGGACGGCGTGGGAGATTTCAGCGGGGGTTCTGTGGCGCGTTTTCCTGGCGTTTCTGGTCCCATCCCCCTGCTACGCGCCATGGATCTGGAGGGAGTGATGCCGGCGCCTCCGCCTCCCACCTCTCCGGTGATGGCCCCTCTCCTGGAGGGACGGTTCCCCCCGGTCAAGGAGGACCTTGCTGCCGCCATCCGCCGTTCCCTCTCCCCACTTCCTCCTGGCCCTGGCACGGTCTCCCTCTCCCCTTCCGTCATTTCCGAGGCACGCACCTGCCCCCGCAAGACCTACTACCGCAGGATCCTGGAGATTCCTGAAGCGAGAAATTCCGACACTCCCTCCTCCCGCCTCGCCCTGCTCCGGGGCTCTTTTGCCCATCTGGTGCTCCAGAGACAGGAGCCCGACGAAGAGCTTCCCTCCCTGGCGTGGGCTCTGCTGCATGGGGAGGGCGGAGTTCCCCCCGAAGGCGCCGTGGATTCTCTGGTGGAGGCAGGAAGACGCGCCCGAACCGCCCGGGTGCTCAGCGGCCTGGCCCAAAAAGAGGAAGGGGCCAGGAGATGGGCGGAGCGTCCCTTCACCCTGCGCCTGGGCCGGGCCTCCCTGACCGGACGAATCGACCTGCTTTTGCACCATCCCGTCCAAGGGGCGTGGACCATCGTGGACTACAAGACCGATCACATCACCTCCCTGGAAATGAAACCAAGGGCTGAGGAAGCAGGGCACGTTGTACAGATGCAGGCCTACGCCCTGGCGGTGCGACGCCTGATGGCAAAAAATCAGGAGAGCATCACCGCGTCTCTTTTATTCACCACTCCTGGAGTGTTGATGGAGGGCATTCCCGTGGGGGAGGATATCCTGGATGCCCTGGAGGGTGAAATTCGTCAATTAGGTGAAACCATGACTAAATCTGACCCGCCCCCTCTCCCCCTCCGTGCCCCGTGCCACCTCTGTGGATACTGGAAGAGTGTATGCACTGGAACGGCGACACATTTCGATATATAAAACATGTGACAAATTAATAATAAAATCTGTGTTTTTTGTATTTACTCCTTCCAGGGTCTTTCCCGCTTGCTTCATCTCCTCCCGGTTGGGTAGGGTGGACCTGTTGGTGTGTCGCTGAGGAATCAACCCATGTCCCGCCTGTCCGCCCCCCTTCTTGCCCTCCTCCCCGCTCTCGGCCTCCTGGGGTGTGAAAAGGACTCTCCCGAGGCCCTTCCCCAGACCCCCTCTCCCTCCTCGCCCGCCCCTTCTTCGCCCACTCCTTCCCTCCCTCTCGGTTCTCCAAAGAGCTCGTCCCGCCTCTCCTCCATCCCCCTCAAGGAGGCCGATCCCTATGAGGATGCCTTGTACCTCCTCAAGGGAGTGGTCTCTGACGTCGACATCGAAGGATTGAAGGGGGCGGTGGCGGTGCGTCGCATCCAGCGAAACGCCGAGGTCGCCGCCATTCGCTCCGCCCACTTTGCCCTTCTGGCTGAGGCCTCGGGAAATCCAACCGGGAGAAAGGTGAAGGGAGCCTTCGCCACCTTGGCGGAGAAGGAAAAGGCGGGATGGACGGCAGAAATTGAGGAGGCCTTTCGATTTCTCGCCTCGGTGGGTGGGGAAGGAGGCAAGAAACTTCGCTCTGCCGCCGCCGTGGAGCCCCTCCTCCTGGGGAATCTCCAGAACGCGGTGCTCCTGTTGGGTGAGGTGACCCCTGCTCAGGCCCCCGCTGCCGTGGCTGCGGGCCTGGAACCCCTGCGGTTTCGTCTCGCCAACGCCGCCACCGCGGTGGATGAGGTCGCCAGGACGGCCCGAGAGGCCGTTCGTTCCTGGGCGAAGACCGACTCCGCCAGCGCTCCGACATCGACGGCTCCGACCTCCAAGGGGATGGAAGAGGCCCAGGTGCGGGCCTCCCTCCTGGCCCTGGTCCACGCCCTGATCTCCTTCCAAGGGCAGAAGTTGGAGCAGCTTTCCTGGCTGGAGACCACCCTGGGCAAGGAGAAGTGTGCGGGCCTGTGGACGGCGTGGAAGTTGGAGGACTATCTGCCAGCCCTGATCCCCGGCGGTGGGGACGATCCCAAGGGGGCGCTGACCCGAGCCCTCCTCAATCGCAACGCCTCCACCGCTGGGGACCTGCCTCAATCCTTTGGCACTCCCGGGCAGGCACCGGGTGGGGGATTTGGAGCGTCCGGGGGTGGTTTCGGGCCCTCGGGAGGTGGGTTTGGTGGACCGGGAGGGGGAGGCGCCAATGGACAGGGGGGAGGGTTTGGAGGTCAGGGAGGAGGATTCTGGAATGCCCCCGGCAACGGAAATACCGGCCCGACCATGCCCGATCCGCGGGGAGGATATGGTCAGGGGGCCTCAGGTTCCTCCCCAGGGGGAATCCACGGGAGCCCTGGGTTCCCCCCTGGAGTCACCGCCCCTCCGACAGCCCCCTCCTACCCGCCCGCCTCAGGTGGGGGCGGGTGACTTTGCAGCCAGGAGGCTCAAGGGGACTGAACCGGTGTCGTCACCAGCAACCCAGCAAGCCTCTTTCCCAGACCCTGGGGATCCCCCTCCTCTGCGGCTTCTCGAATCTCCAGGTCAGAAGGGAGGGGAAGGTGCGGAGAAGCAAAGGCCACCTCCTCTCGCATCGCCAGGAGCCAGTCTTCCCGATCTCGGGAGGCCTGATTCAGACGGGAAAGTGAAGACGGCGGAGTCCCCGAGGACCGAAGGTCCTGCCCATCAAAGGTCAGGGGATCGGTGGCCAGCACTCCTTCAGTCAACTCCGGGAGGGTCAACCGACCCTCCCCGTCCCGGTCCAGGATGAACTCTGCGGGGTAGCGGACCCGGGCCAATTCCTCTCCCTCCACCCGCCCATTTCCGTCCCGATCCAGGGCGGTGAGGGTCGGGCGAAGGGAATCTTCGGTCGTCCAGGGAGAAGCACAGGCACAGAGGAGGGTGGCCAGACCTCCCCCTGCTGCCAAGGACCTGAACAGCCGCCACCCCCGGAGATTTCCATGAAGAATCCTCTCCTTCAATGGGTTCATCGAGGCCCCTCCCAGTACCCCTTGGCCCTCAACCGCTCCTGAAGAGCCGGATCGAGGGAGAGGCCAGGGGTCTCTCGGGGAGGGCGAAGCTCTCGGCTCCAGGCCTCCAGGCGAGAGCGCATCTTCTCGGCGTGGGCGGGAGAGAGGCCGGGGGAGAGGGTGAAACCGGGGCCGGCCAGGGAAGCCCTCCCCACCATCAAGGCCAGATAGGGAGACCCGGGGCGGATTCCGGTGTAGGTCAACCGACCCTCGGCGGTACGAAGGGAGGAGAGGCGAAGGGCCCCCTGGGAAAACGCCTCCCCCGGAGCCGGGTCCTCCTCTCCCCGAAGGAGTTTCCCCAGGGAAGAGGCGGTGACTTCTGCGGGCGGCTTCGCTCCCGCCCATTCCAACACGGTGGGAAGAACGCGGGTCAGGGAAACCACCTGATCGCAGACCCGGCCCGAGCCACGTCCTCCCGGCGCCCGAATCATCAATGGCACAGCCACTTCGGCATCGGACAGCCCATAGCGATGGTCAAACATCCCGTCCTCTCCCAGAGCCTCGCCGTGATCGGAAAGAACCACCACATAGGCCTTTTCCAGGACTCCCCGTCTCTCCAAGGCGGCCATCATCAGACCAAACAGGGCGTCGGCATAACGCACGGCTCCCGAGTAGGCCGCCACCACCTGCTGAAGATCCGCAGCCGACAGGGTGGGAGAGGACGCCGCCTCGGCCTGGGCGAGAAGGGCTCCCCGAGCTTCGGGTCCCCGGGGATGGAGATGGGCCTCGGCCACGGCAACCACCTCCTCCACGGTGGCATGGAAGCGCCCATCCGCCAGGCGCAGGGTTCCCACCGGATCCTGAACCACCCACTGCCCTGGCGGTCCCGCCGTCAGTTCCCCATCCAGGTACCCAAAGGGAGGGGGCTTCAGATAGCGGGCGTGAGTGTCGTATCCGTGAATGAAGGCAAACCAGGGTTGGTCTGGTTTCAGTCCATCCAGCCAGCGCAGGGCCAGGGGAAAGGTGTGGAACAGGGAACCCCAGGGAGGGGAAGACTGCCAGGTGTCAAATCCCCTGGTCAGGCCGAACTGGGGATCCAGATGTCCCCCGGCAACAAACGCCCCAGTGGCATACCCGTAAGACTGGAGGACCTGGGCAAGCACTGGAATTTCTTCAGGAATATAAAACTCCGGGCCCAGGGGTGCCACCTCGGAGGGCTCCAGACCGGTAAACAGGGAGGCGTGGGAGTAGAGGGTTTCATTGGCGGAGGAATACGCGTGACGAAACACCATCGCTTCATCCGCGAAGCGATCCAGATTGGGAGTCAGGTCCAAGGTGGACCCATAGGCCCCCAGGCGATCCGCCCTCAGGGTGTCCAAGGAAACCAGCACCACCGAGGGAGGCGAAGAGGCCGCAGGAGAGCATCCGGCGAGGGCCCCCAGAACCCATCCCATCAGCAACTGTTTACGTGTGGCCGCCATGGGGAGGGTCACGCCTTGCTTTTGACATCGACGCGGGAAGACCAGGTACCCCACAGCGGGCCCTCCCCGGAGAAGGGATCCTTCCCTTCCTCAATGCCCACCCGCTTCCTCAAGGAGATCCTGCCGGATTGACGATGGGTGTGATAGGCGATTTCTTCTTTAGAATAGCGCACTTCCGTTCCAACCGGGCAGGCAAGGCGAGCGTCGCAGGAGGTCTCACAATGGGAGGATTCCTGATGAAAGGCGATGCACCGGGGAGCGTCCCAGCTTCCTTCGGGAAAGGCGGCCCCGGGGCAGGCCCGAATGCAGGGGGCATCGCACCCGAAACAGGGGTCCTCCCTCTGAGGAGAATGGAAGGGCAGGTCCACATCCAGGAAGCAGGCGGCCCGAAGACCCATCCAAGGCCCATAATAGGGATGGAGAAGAAGTCCCAGACGGCTTTTTCCTCCCAGGCCTGCTGCAAAGGCCAGGACCCGGAAGTCGATGTAGAAGCCATCGTCCCCGGCGGCGTGAAACCACTTACGAGACCCCTTCCCCAAGGAGGCATCGGCCTGGGCTACCTCCCTTCTCACAAAGTCGTCCAGGGGGTGGGCGTGTTCGGTCAGTCCTCGGGGATCCT